>JBAXIP010000373.1:0-1502 GCA_037138315.1 Actinomycetes bacterium | reverse complement strand
GTGTTGAAATTCGTCCGATTCACCAGATCGACGGTGGAAGCCACTTCAACGAAATCTTCTTGACCGATGTTCGTACTCCTAAGTCATGGTTGCTCGGTGAGTTGAACAATGGTTGGAATCAAGCAACTGCAATGCTCATGTTCGAGCGCGTCGCAATCGGAACTGGTTCCGCAAGTGGTGTTACTCATAACTTGGCCGATCGTTTGATCGATGTTGCGAAGAACAATGGCAAGTTGAGCGATCCAGTAATTCGCCAAGAACTTATGAAGCTCTATTGCGAAGAAACCTGCAAGTCGCTCGTTTCAATGCGTACTCGCGCCGAAATGAAGGCTGGCAAGGTGCCTGGTCCCGGTGGATCACTGGGCAAGTTGCATGGTGCGGTCATTGCTCGATTCAGTCGTCCTTTGATCAACCGTCTCGTCGGAGCCGATTGTGATGCATGGGAAGGTGAAGGTCGCGGTGAAAACTGGGCGCGCTACATCTTGTCGAGTTTCCAGTCGAACATCGCCGGTGGAACCGACGAGATCCAGCGCAACATTATTGGTGACCGCGTGCTTGGACTGCCCCGTGAACCAATGGTGGACAAGAATATGCCATTCAAAGATCTCAAGGTCGGTACCATTCGTTCATGACACAACTTCCGCTCTCACAGATTTGGGTGTATCCCGTTAAATCAATGGTGGGAGCAACAGTTGATGAATGTTCTGTTAGCGAGTTAGGTCTCGTTGGCGATCGAGTCTGGGCTGTTCGCGATCTTGAAAACGGTGGAATTCGCGGCGCCAAAAAATTTGGTGGCTTAATGAAGCTGTCGGCCTCGTTTCTCAAAGGCTCTGATGACGTGTCAATTTCTTTGCCGAGTGGTCGCGTCGTTCGTAGTGACGACAGCGATGTACACGCGGCGATCAGTGAAGCAATTGGTGTTCAAGTTCAACTTGAACATTTGCGGCCGGCAACCGATCTCGATCACTACCGACGCGGTGCTCCCGGTAGCGACGACATGATGGAAGAGTTACGCAATGTTTTCGGACGCGACATTGATGAACCGCTTCCTGATTTTTCGGTCTTTCCGCCTGAGGTGATGGAATTCGAATCGCCGCCAGGTACGTATCACGACTGTTGGCCGTTGATGATCATGAGTACTTCAGCGTTGTGGTCGATGCAAGAGGCGTTGCCAGAATCGCAGATTGATATTCGACGTTTTCGTCCGAGCCTGGTTGTTGACACGGGCGATCAAACTGGTCATCCCGAATTTTCGTGGGCTGGAAAGACGGCACGAATTGGTGATTGCGACATTGAATTTCAGTCAGCGTGCCCGCGTTGTGTGATGGTGACGCGTGAGATCAACGATGACCTTCCCGCCGATCGAGCAATCTTGCGACATATCGTGCGCGACCTCGATCAAAATGTTGGTGTCTATGCCAAGGTCACTAAACCCGGCACCATCAAAACCACCGATCAACTCACATTCCTCTCGTGATTCTGGTGTCGTTTTAATCGGTAAT
>JBAXIP010000372.1:0-1516 GCA_037138315.1 Actinomycetes bacterium | reverse complement strand
GTGGTCGCAGCAATGTGGGTTCCGAAGAGTCGCGCCATCCGCATTTGATCGGCAGGGGCCAAATTGGCTCCTGGAAAAAACAGCACCAAATGTTCGGCCCACGCGGCCTTCAGTTCGACCGCAATTTCGGCAAGTGCTTCGTCGCTCAACTTGGCGACTTCAAGACCCTCTACGATCGCCCCAAGAGCGCCCGGAAGTGGTGAAATTGCAATCTTTGAGCCAGAAATCAAATTGGTCATAGGGGCACCGTACAACGGTCTGGACGCCATTGGAAGACCTTTCTGACTCGCCGTCAGATTTTCGAGGTCGCTGCACTAGAGTTCGTTCACTGTTTGAGGGGGAATTCCATGAAGGGCATCGTTTACAACGGGACCACAACCGAACTAGTCGACGGACTCACACTTCGCGCTCCTGGCCCACGAGAAGTCGTGGTTCAAGTCGCAGCCGCCGGCCTGTGCCATAGCGACATCTCATATATGAGCGGCATGTACCCGGTCCCCTCGCCTGGTGTATGTGGCCACGAGGCCGCCGGTGTCGTTGCCGAAGTCGGCAATGCCGTGACACACGTTCAGCCTGGCGACCACGTCATCATCGCCACGTTGGCCGCTTGCGGATTTTGTCAGTACTGCATGGACGGTCGACCCACAGCATGTCGCGCCACCCTTGGCAACTGGAGCCAGCCATTCACTTTGAACGGCGATCCGATTTACAACTTCGCCGCCACCAGTGCGTTCGCCGAGAAAACTCTCGTACGTGATGTGCAGTGCGTGAAGATTCCGAAAGATGTTCCGCTCACTTCGGCCGCACTTGTCGGTTGCGGTGTCGTGACGGGCATGGGTGCGGTGTTTAATCGTGCCAATGTCAAGCGTGGACAGTCAGCATTGGTCTTTGGTGTTGGTGGAGTCGGGCTCAACGTCATCCAAGCACTCAAGGTGCAAGGTGCAACGACCATTATCGCGGTTGACACTGTCCCCGAAAAAGAAGCACTCGCACGTCAGTTCGGAGCTACTCACTTCTTAGATGGCCGCACTGCCGACGTCATTGCCGAAGTCAGCGCCATCATGCCGTTCAATGAGTCAATGCCGCGTGGGCCATTCAATGCTGGCGGAGTTAACTGGGCCTTTGATTGCGTTGCTCATCCTGCAGTGACCCGCAACGCACTTGAGTGTCTTGACTGGGAAGGCACCGTTGTTGTCATCGGCGTCACCAGTCAGACCGCAGAATTCTCTGGCCTATACACGCGCCTTACTCAAGTCGATCGTGGAATCATTGGCTGTCGCTATGGCACCATCAGCCCACAACGCGATATCCCGTACATCATCGACTTGTACCGTCGTGGCGAAGTGTTGCTTGACGAACTTGTGAGCGCCACATTCCCTATCGCTAATTGGGAAGACGCTGTTCATGGTCTCGAAAGCGGCACTGTTGCTCGTGCCGTTATCACTTTCTAGAAATCGGAATTCACCACAATGACTTCGCATATCGCCGGCACGATTGAGACAGAGGGCAAGACTCT
>JBAXIP010000371.1:0-1523 GCA_037138315.1 Actinomycetes bacterium | reverse complement strand
GTGTTGAAATTCGTCCGATTCACCAGATCGACGGTGGAAGCCACTTCAACGAAATTTTCTTGACTGATGTACGTACGCCGAAGTCTTGGTTGCTCGGTGAGTTGAACAACGGATGGAATCAAGCAACTGCCATGCTCATGTTTGAGCGCGTCGCAATCGGAACTGGTTCGTCAAGTGGTGTTACCCATAACTTGGCCGATCGTTTGATTGATGTTGCAAAGAACAATGGCAAATTGAGTGATCCGATTATTCGCCAAGAACTCATGAAGTTGTACAGCGAAGAAACCTGTAAGTCGCTTGTGTCGATGCGTACTCGTGCCGAAATGAAGGCTGGCAAGGTTCCTGGTCCGGGTGGATCGCTTGGCAAGTTGCATGGTGCTGTCATTGCTCGATTCAGTCGTCCTTTGATCAACCGTCTCGTCGGAGCCGATTGCGATGCTTGGGAAGGTGAAGGCCGCGGTGAAAACTGGGCGCGTTACATCTTGTCGAGCTTCCAGTCGAATATCGCCGGTGGAACCGACGAGATTCAGCGCAACATCATTGGTGATCGAGTTCTTGGTTTGCCGCGTGAACCAATGGTGGACAAGAACATGCCATTCAAAGATCTCAAAGTCGGTACCATTCGTTCATGACCAATCCTTTCCTCTCCCAAATATGGGTGTACCCCGTGAAGTCAATGGTGGGAGGAAAAGTTCAACAATGTTCGCTCAATGAACTGGGCATTGTCGGCGACCGAGTGTGGGCAGTGCGCGATGTTGAAAATGGTGGTATTCGGGGAGCCAAAAAACTTGGTGGCCTGATGAAACTGTCGGGAACGTTTATTGCAGGTTCTGATGATGTTGAGATTTCGTTACCCGACGGAGCGGTGGTGCGTAGCGGTGACGCCAATGTTAACGCACTCGTGAGCCAAGCCATTGGTGTTGAAGTTCAATTAGAACATCTGCGGCCGGCAACCGACCTCGATCACTACCGTCGCGGCGCTCCCAGCAGTGATGACATGATGGAAGAACTGCGCAACGTTTTCGGGCGCGATATTGACGAACCGCTTCCTGATTTTTCGGTCTTTCCGCCCGAGGTGATGGAGTTCGAATCGCCGCCAGGTACCTATTACGACTGTTGGCCGTTGATGATCATGAGTACTTCGGCACTGCGTTCAATGCAAGAGGCCTTGCCAAATTCGGTCATCGATGTGCGACGTTTTCGTCCGAGCCTGGTTGTTGACACGGGCGATCAAACAGGTCATCCCGAATTTTCGTGGGTTGGGAAGACTGCACGCATCGGCGAATGCGAACTTGAATTTCAGTCGGCGTGCCCGCGTTGTGTGATGGTGACGCGAGAAGTTGGTGATGATCTTCCTGTCGATAAAGCAATCTTGCGACACATTGTGCGCGACCTTGATCAAAATGTTGGTGTCTACGCCAAGGTCACCAAACCCGGCACCATCAAAACCACTGACCAACTCACATTTCTCTCGTGATTCTGGTGTCGTTTTAATCGGTAATAGCGAATAAAACGACACCAGA
>JBAXIP010000370.1:0-1525 GCA_037138315.1 Actinomycetes bacterium | reverse complement strand
CAAGCAGGTTTGCCTGCTCGAGATTGTTGAGGTTCAGCATCCAGCCTCGACCGCGAACGGTACGAATTGAATCGGGTCCAAGGGCTTTGCGAATTGAAACCAATAGCGAGTCACAACGCCGTTCGTTCAACTCGGCGATTCCGGCCAGCCGTGACAATTCACGACGACTCACCACGCGACCTGAACAGATAATTAAGGCCCGAAGAACCGCGGATTCCTGGGGCGGCAATGTCGTCGCAGACAAGACATCGGTGGCCTCGATGACAGGTTTCATGTGGTCAACCTTAGGAATGTGGGATTTCCACCATGTTTGACTCTTGTGAACGGCGTGTGAACCGTGACGTGACAGGGCTCCAAGTGTCAGGGTTCAAATTGTCATAGTTCGTGACGCATTTGTTGCCGTTCGGGTTGGGGTCGGGCTAATTCGTGCGAGAGAATGAACAAATGGAACTGAATTACCCCGCCGACGCTGAAGCTTTCCGTGGAGAAATCCGTGAATGGTTGGTCGCCAATCTGCCTGCAGGTTGGGGAACCCCCGGATTCGAATTGACGGGCGATGCCCGCAAGAAGTTCGTTGAAGAATGGCCGTCGAAGTTGTTCGCTGGTGGCTGGATCTGCGCGACCTGGCCTAAGGAGTACGGCGGCAAGGGACTGACCACGATGCAAGGCGTTGTGTTGTCCGAAGAATTCGCAGCCGTGAAGGCGCCATTGCGGGCTGACTTCTTTGGTGACACTTTGGTTGGCCCGACATTGTTGCAGTGGGGCACCGAAGAACAAAAGAAAGAGTTCTTGCCCAACATCATGAACGGCACCACGCGTTGGTGCCAGGGATTCAGCGAACCCAACTCGGGTTCCGACTTGGCATCGCTGAAGACAACAGCGGTTCTCGACGGAGATGAGTGGATCATCAATGGTCAAAAAGTGTGGACCACTGGCGGACACCATGCCGACTATTGCTTCTTGCTTACCCGCACCGATCCTGATGCACCCAAGCACAAAGGTATTTCGTACCTGTTAGTGCCCATGCGTCAAGAAGGTGTCGAAGTTCGCGGCATTGTTCAGCCCGACGGAACCGCCGAATTCTGTGAAGTGTTCTTCACCAATGCACGTTGTCCTAAGGACAATGTTGTTGGTGGCGCAAACAACGGTTGGAAGGTCACCAACTCAACTCTCGCATTCGAACGCGGTATGAGCGCAACAACGGGCTACCGTCGTTTCGAAGAGGAATACAAGATGATGGTGCGCGTTGCGACCGAGAATGGAACCATCGAGCACGACGACATTCGTCAGCGTTTGATGCAGTATTACACCAAGATTCAGCTCTTGCGTATCAACGGATTGCGTTCGTTGACTGCAACATTGAATAACTCAAAAGACTTTGGTGTGATGGCACTTGGTGCTTCAAACAAGATGTTCTGGTCCGAAATGCACAAGGCTGCTATGGAACTGGCGCTTGACATTTTTGGTGCTCAAGGCATGTTGGTTGATGCTGGTCCCGAGACTGGTTCGTGGCCAGGTGTTGCGC
>JBAXIP010000369.1:0-1539 GCA_037138315.1 Actinomycetes bacterium | reverse complement strand
AAGCCGCTCAAGTCAACAGTTCATCCGTTGCGTCGCGACATTCCGATCTTCCTTGGTGCCGAAGGTCCAAAGAACGTTGCGCTGTCTGCCGAAATCTGTGACGGCTGGTTGCCATTGTTCTTCTCACCAAAAGAAGATGCCTTCTATCGCAATTGCCTCAATGAAGGTTTTGCAAAGTCAGGCGAAGCCAACAAAGCCGATCGCTTTGAAGTTGCTTCAACCGTGATGATGATTCCTGGTGACGATGTTGAAAAGTGCGCCGACATGGTGCGGCCCTTCTTGGCTTTGTATGCCGGCGGCATGGGTGCCAAGGGAGCCAACTTTCACTTCGAAGTTTTCGCCCGTATGGGTTACGAAGATGTCGCCAACAAAGTTCAAGAGTTGTACATGCAAGGCAAGAAGGCCGAAGCTGCTGCGGCGATTCCATTGAAGATGGTTGAAGACATTGCTCTCGTCGGTCCGCCCGCCAAGATCAAAGACGAATTAGCCATGTGGAAAGAAACCTGCATCACCACTTTCTTAGTGAGCGGCCCCGCCCAAGTTCTTCCGTTCTACGCCGATCTCATCAACGGCTGATCAACAAGGCGATAGCAACATGAGCGAACTGTCTTCACTGTCGGTCGCTCAACAACGCGAACTACTGGCGTCAAAGCAGGTCTCCTCTCGTGAACTTGTTGATGGCGCACTGGCGCGCATCGAACAAGTACAGCCCGACTTAAATTGTTTCGTTGAAGTGTGGGCCGACGAAGCCCGTGAACGTGCACGGTCTGCTGATATCTCTGCTGGGGGCCTCGCCGGAATACCTATCGCCATCAAAGACACGTCGTCGTGGCTCGGACATAAGAGCACGTCAGGTTCACGAATCTTCGAGAACAATGTCGCGCGCCATACTGACGCAGTCGTCCAGAAACTTCTTGATGCTGGCGCGATCATCGTTGGCAGCACCAATACCCCCGAATTCGCTCACGCCGGAATCACTGACAACTTGTTATGGGGTGCCACACGCAACCCACACAACCATGAACGAACTACTGGTGGATCAAGCGGTGGTTCAGCCGCAGCAGTTGCCAGTGGTTGTGTTGCACTTGCCGAAGGCAGCGACATGGGCGGATCAGTGCGCATTCCCGCCTCATGGTGTGGCATCGTCGGATTGAAGCCATCGCTCGGCCGCATCCCGATGACCGCGCTTCCAGGATTGTTTGACACCTTGTCGCATCATGGCCCACTTGCTCGCACCGTCGACGACGTGTGGGAATTCTTACTTGCGACGCAGGGGCCATCACTGGCCGATCCGTTCTCGGTTCTTTCTTCGCTCAGTCGACCGTCCTCAGCATCAATTGATGGAATCTCCATCGGACTATCTATCGACCTTGGTTGTTGGGATGTTGATCCCGAAATCGCTACAGCAGTCCGTGACACGGCGAAGCAACTCACAGGTTTTGGTGCAAGTGTTCACAATGTCGACCCCCACTTCACTATTCGCGACGGTGCACTGTGGCTCGAGATGTGGGGAATCTTTATGGCGGCTTATTACGGCCA
>JBAXIP010000368.1:0-1547 GCA_037138315.1 Actinomycetes bacterium | reverse complement strand
CAATCCAGCTCACCCGTATACCGATGTCTTGTTGTCATCAATCCCGGTTCCCGACCCCACGGTTGCGGTCAAGAAGATCAGCGTTGACGGCGAGCCGCCATCGCCGGTTTCGCCACCTGCTGGCTGTCGCTTCAACCCCCGTTGTCCCAACGCTTCAGATCGTTGCCGCAGCGAAGAACCGACACTGCGCGAGATCGAGCCAGGTCACTTCGTGGCTTGTCACCATCCGCTCACCGGTGGCGAAGCACCCGTAACAGTTCGCAGCAACTAATACGTTGCAGAATTACTTGTTCTGAAAATTTGGTGGTCGCTTTTCCATAAACGCCATCATGGCTTCACGGGCATCTTCAGTGCGACTCGCCATAATTTGCTGACGATTCTCTAAATCAATCGCTGATTGCATTGCCGGTATCTCGAGAGCCGTCCACATTGCTTCTTTGGTGAGCGCAACACCAAACGGAGTGTTGAGCATGATCTGTTCTGCCTTCGCGATCGCGACTTTTTCAAGATCACTATCGGCGACGCGATCAACCAGCAAACCAATGCGATAAGCCTCAGCTGAATCAATCACACGTCCGGTCAACATCATCTCTTGCGCTCGAGCGACGCCAACGATACGCGGCAATAGCCAGGAGGTTCCGATATCGCATGCCGAGAAGCCAACACGAATGAATGCCACGTTGAACTTCGATGATTCTGCTCCGATTCGAATGTCACTACCCAGCACTAACGCCAAACCGCCACCAGCGGCTGCACCATTGACCGCTGCAATAATCGGCTGCGGAATCGAACGCATATGCGACATCAAGCCAGCAATGTGCTTCTGTACGGCGAATGAGCGCTGGACTGCACCGAAATCTTCGGTATTCGGGGCGTCTCCATATCCAGTGAGATCAAGACCAGCACAAAAACCCCGACCCGTACCCGTCAAAATAACGACTCGGCAATCCGCATCAATCGCAATGCGATCAAGCACCTGATGTAGCCCCTCAACGAGTTCGGTCGTCATGGCATTGAGTCGCTCCGGGCGATTCAAGCGAATCACCACCACCCCAGAGTTAGGCCGCTCTAGGACGATGACTGGTGTTGTTGATCGGGCAGGGCTCATGTAGCTATTCTGCCGACTCAATCGATGCCACTACTAGTCCTGAGTGCCTCAGCGCCCCGTGTTAGCGTCGTGATGTGCGCTTTTGTTCGCATGCCTATGCCTGACACCGCGAGCAACTCCTCACCCCCAATCGCCAACCAGGACGATTCCAGTCTGTGGCGTTCGGCGCTTAAGCATGCTGGTTTGGCCTATTTGCTATCGCGCTTAGCAATCATGGTCGGAGCTGCCATTGTCGCGGCCGAACTTCGGGCCGACGAAAACAAGATCAAAGAGCATCTTGTCTGGGGTTTCATTGGCAAAGTTGATCCACACGCCCGAGGTGGTTCGCTTCCCAAATCAGCGGGTTCGATGATTCTTGATGTGCTCACGTCATGGGATGGCATTTGGTACATGCGCATCGTTCGCTACGGCTATCCAACTTTTGTTCCGCAACACATCA
>JBAXIP010000367.1:0-1555 GCA_037138315.1 Actinomycetes bacterium | reverse complement strand
GCCGACAACGCAGCAAGAGCTGTCATAAATCGCGAAGTCGTTCCCGCAAGTCGAGCGTTTAATTCGGCACCACCTTGAGGACGCCCGGCCGAACCAACGATCGTTGCAGTCGTGCCCTCAACATTGATGTCAATGTGCAGCGCTCGCAGACACTCAATCATCGCCGCCGTATCGTCGCCCGATGCAAGATTGCTCAGCGTTGTCGTACCCTCGGCCAATGCCGCACACATGAGCGCACGATTCGCAATACTTTTCGATCCAGGAACTGAAATCGCGGCCTTCAATGGCTGTGATGCAGTATCAAGAATCAAGGTCATTGCTTATTCAGCCAATCGCTGGACAGCCGGCCGGAAACCGCGCGCCATCAATCCACCACGGAAGAGTTCAACGACTGACGTTTCAACAAGTACGACAGCAATGCCTCGGTCGCCTTCAACTGAGTGCACTACTTCAAAGTTCGGAATGTTGACACCGAGTTCAGCAGCCAAGGTGAATACTTCCGCCGCAGCACCAGCCCGATCGGGAATGGGGATACGCACTTCGGAAAGTTCTTCCAATGCCTTCATACGACTTGGCAGATTGGCCCGTGCTTCACGGGCCAATGTGAGGCGACGCAACAGTTCAGTTCGATCTCCGGCTTCAACTGCCGAACGCATTCCCGAGAGACCATCAATAAGCGACGTCAACGTACTCAGAATCGCCGTACGATTTTCGGCACAGATATCGAGCCAGATTGCTGGATGACCGGAGGCAATTCTCGTCATGTCACGGAATCCACCAGCAGCCAATCGGAGAAGCGCAGCATGTTCGGTCGCCCGAGAATTCGCCACTCCCATCAATGTCGCAGCAGTGAGGTGCGGAACATGACTGACAACTGCGACAAGTTCGTCGTGGCGCTCTGGTTCTAACCCAATGACTTCGGCACCGAGATCACTCACAATGGCAGCAACTGTTGCGAATGCACGATCGGATGTTGCAGCAGTTGGCGTCAAAACCCATACTGCTCCGATAAACAGTTCGGAGTCGGCACCATCAAGACCTTCAAGCTCACTACCGGCCATCGGATGTCCCCCAACAAAACGAGAATCACTGATCTCGCGGGCAACACCAGCCTTCACGCTTCCCACATCAGTCACGATGCCCTTGGTTTCACGCAAGGCCCGTTGCACCTGACTGGTTACTGCAGCCACTGGCACAGCAACAAACGTCACTTCTGCGTCGGTATCAATTCCGCCGTGCGAAATAATGCCACGCTTGAGAGCTTCGTCAACTCGCTCGGGGTTCTGATCATCACCAGACACAATCCAGCCTCGATCACGCAGTGCGACACAGATCGATCCCCCGATCAGACCTAGTCCAAGGACCGTGGCCCGGCGATGAGAAGCCACGTTGCTATTACTCATGGTCTGAATCGTATCTTTGCGCCACGAGAGCCACAGCCTCAGTTAGCAAGCGCAACTCGGGCTGGGTCAATTCGCGCCATTCTCCTGGCTTCAACCTGCGGTCACTCAAGGGCCCAATTCGTGTCCGAACCAAACGAGTCACGGGATGTCCA
>JBAXIP010000366.1:0-1557 GCA_037138315.1 Actinomycetes bacterium | reverse complement strand
ACTTGGCTGGGACGAATAGCCCTAACGTCCAGCAGTATTCGGATATGAAAGACGTTGACCGGTGTTGCGCGAAATCAGTGCTGGATTCTCGGTGAGAAATCCTCGTTTGCGTAATTCGGGCATGACACCTTCACCGACCCAGTAGGCCTCTTCGATATGTGGGTGGCCTGACAGGATGAACTCATCAATACCGAGCGAGTGATATTCCTCAATGCGATCGGCCACTTCTGAGTGGCTACCAACAAGTGCAGTCGCTGCTCCACTGCGTACAAGCCCATACCCAGCCCAGAGGTTGGGTGCAATAACAAGGTTTTCTTTCGAGCCTTTATGTAGCGAGGCCATACGCTGCTGACCAACAGATGTTGTACGCGCAAATTGATCCTGCGACACAGCCATTCGATTGTCGTCAACAAGATCAAGAAATCTTTGTGTTTCTTTCCATGCATCGTCGGCATGATCTCGAGTGATGGTGTGTAGACGAATTCCAAAAGTAAGCGTTCGACCTTGATCGGCAGCTAATTGTCGCATGCGTGCAATACGGGGAGCGATCATTGATGGTGGTTCACCCCACATCAAGTACACATCAACGTGCTTCGCTGCGATTTCTTCAGCGGCTGTTGACGCTCCGCCGAAATACAACTTTGGTTGCAGGTCGGGGGCTTGACTCACAGTTGCGCCGGCAACTTTGAAATGATCACCTTCGAAATCAAAAGGTTGGCCCGACAGTGCACCACGCAAAATCGTCATGAACTCATCGGTACGCGCGTAGCGATGATCGTGATCGAGCCAATCACCAAAACGTTGTTGTTCGTCATCGTCTCCGCCCGTCACAACATTGAGAAGTAAGCGACCATCAGAGATACGTTGAAATGTTGCGGCCTTTTGTGCAGCGAGTGTTGGCGTTAATGCATTGGGTCGAAATGCAACTAAGAACTTGAGTCGTTCGGTTTCACGAATGAGAGCTGCAGTCATCAACCAAGCGTCTTCACAAGGCGTGCCAGTCGGCGTGAGTACTCCGTCAAACCCAAGTCGGTCGGCGGCCTGTGCGACTTGAGCGATGTATTCAAGCGTGGGCGGACGAAAGTGGCCATCAGGGCCAAAAGGCGTCACTGTTCGACTATCGCCAGAAGTTGGAAGAAACCAATGCAGTTTGAGACTCATGACATTCCGTTCGTGAACCGACTATTGAATATGGCGCTCGAGCCATTCATCGATGTCACGGTTGGCTTGGCGTGACACCGCGGTGAAGTCGCCGAAAGTGTCAAAGGCGTGGGGAGCTCCGGGATACACATGTAATTCGGTTTTGACGCCAGCGTGACGCAAACGAACGGCGTAATCGATGTCTTCATCTGAGAATCCATCAAGTGCACCGACCGCAATCAAAGTGGAGGGAAGTCCCACAAGATTGGTAGCTCGCGCCGCAGCTGCGTATGGTTCAACTTCTTCGGTCCCTTTTTTGGAACCGAGATATGCCGTCCAGCCGAATGTGTTTGCTGAACGTGACCAAATGGGATCAGACCATGTGCTTGAAACAGTGACTTGACGATCATCAATCAT
>JBAXIP010000365.1:0-1559 GCA_037138315.1 Actinomycetes bacterium | reverse complement strand
GAAGTGAAGTCAATGCAACTCTGATTCACGGCAGACTTGGGGATTAATGGCCCCGACTACTGAGACCTCTCGATCACAACAGATCAGTCGAGTGCCGTATCTACCCGGCCTCGACGGTTTGCGTGCCCTGGCAGTTCTCGCCGTCATTATCTATCACGCCAACTCAACATGGTTGCCTGGCGGCTACTTGGGTGTTGAAGTTTTCTTTGTCATCAGTGGCTATCTCATTACCTTGCTCTTGGTAGCCGAAGAAGAACGTACTGGTGCCATCAGTCTGCGCGAGTTTTGGATACGCCGCGCTCGACGGCTATTGCCGGCGTTGTTCACGATGCTGGTCTTGCTCATCATGTGGACCTCGATTCGTGAACGTGATTCATTAGGTGCGTTACGTGGTGATGTCGTTGCTGGCGCGCTGTACGGCTCAAACTGGTTCCAGGTGTGGGTTGGTGCTGGTTACACGGCGGCTAATGATTTTGCTCCATTGCGTCACTTGTGGTCACTCGCAGTAGAAGAACAGTTCTACTTATTGTGGCCAGTCATTATGTTGGTGATTCTGCGACTGGGTCGCGATCGATTACCTCGCGTTGCGATGTGGTTTTTTGGTGTCGCAGCAGGCATCGCCGGATTCGTGGCGCTGGTCATGCCAACTGGTCGCATTGGTGAAAGTTGTGTGTCAACACCAAATGCATATTGGTCAATAGGCGAGCGTTGCATCAGCAAGATTGATTTGTTGTATTTGTCGACGCCCACTCGTGCGACTGGCCTATTGCTTGGTGCTGCTTTGGCAATTGTGTGGCGGCCGTACGCCCTGTTGCGCGGACCCATGAAACGCAAAGGTCCGATGATGGATCCAGTGGCCATTATCGGCTTGGTTTTATTGGGCTTTTTGATATACAAAGTTCACATCGTTCACCTTGTGGGTGAAGATGGCTTGCACGCCGATCCGTGGTTGTTTCGTGGTGGTTTGTTCTTGACAGGAATCGCCACATTGATGGTGATTTCTGCAATCGCTCACCAAAAGGCATTCACTGGCCGAGTGCTTGGCAACGTTGTATTGCGCACAATCGGTGAGCGTTCGTACGGTTTGTACTTGTATCACTGGCCGGTGTTTCAAGCGTTACGACACGAAACTGGAATCGCGCTCAAGCCACATGAATTCATTGCAGCAATGTTGGTGACCGCAGCAATAACCGAGTTTTCGTATCGCTACGTCGAGTTACCAATCCGCGAACGCCGACTGAAGGAATCAATTCAAGCTTTGTTGCGCAGCGGACCTGGTGAATTGCGTCGTCGCGGGTCGTTTGGTCTGATCATTTCGTGTTCAATCGCCTTGCCAGTTTTTGCGGCCTTTAGTTTGGCGACTGCTGATTACAAAGCAAATGATGTCCAAGCTTCACTTGACGCCGGAGAAGAATCGGTCACTGATGTTCTTGGAAATTTGACATCGTCAACGACTCCATCGTTGGTCCCTGAAACAACGACTGCGCCAACAGCCAGTGATGCTCCAACGACAACTGCAGCACCGACGACTACCACAACATATGTGCCACCGCATTACG
>JBAXIP010000364.1:0-1580 GCA_037138315.1 Actinomycetes bacterium | reverse complement strand
GAATCTTCTTGGTTGCATCAGCAACAGAAGCAACACACGGAATTCCCAATTCGCGGCTCACAATGCTGGCATGTGAACCAACAGCTCCGAGGTTCACAACAACGGCTCCAGAGGCCAGGAACAAAGGCGTCCACGACGGATCGGTATTGAGTGTCACCAAAATGTCACCGGCATCAAGACCACTCGGATCAAAGGGATCGAGAATGATTCGAGCAGTTCCGGTGTACTCGCCAGCTGAACATGCCACACCTTTCAAAACATCTCCGACCTTGACCATTTCAGCAGCAGAATTATCGCGACGCTTCCATTGCGACAAAGGCGGAACATCCATGCCGATGATGTAAGGCGGATCCAACTGTGCAAGGGCTTGGTGATCGACGAATCGCTCGGCCAAAACACCCTTGAAAGAAGCGGGATCACTCAGGTATTGCTCAATCTCTGCTTCAACCAACATATAGATCTGTTCTGTTGCGGCCAGATGACCAGCGGCGACCATGCGGCGTCCAATTTCATCAAAGCAGACTCTTACTTCGTGAATCGCCGCGATGTTGTTGCTCTTGCAGCGCTCGCGAGTTGCTTGCCAAATGCCCGAAGAAGCATACGAAGCAGCGAATGCTCCGCTTGTTTCGGGATCGCCGCTGAGAAGTTCCATGAATTCGTTATATAGACGTTCGCGCTCTGCTGAATTGCGCTCGTGTGCTTTATGTGGATCGGCCGAATCATCTTGGTGGCGAAGTCGATCAATCTGAATAAAAGCCAAGACTGGCTTCGACTCGTAACTTGATGCTGCGGGATCCCATTCATTGGGTGCACGACTGCCGTGATCAATCATGAAAGTTTGCAACGCAGTCGCGAACTTCGTTCCCGCAATTTTGCTCATCATTGCTTTGGCGGTCTCTGAATTGATGGTGCCTTTACCGAAACTCTCATCAAACAATTTGGTTAACGACGCGTCAGAACGAACGATCCGCGACAAGTCCCACAATTGAGTTGCAATGTTTGCTGAGTCAACATTTCCAACCGCCCCAATCATCCGCACACCGTCTTCGGCACGTCCGAGCGCTTCAGCGATCGCCAAAATTCCACCAGGACCAAAAGAAGCGCCGAGGCTTGCCCAGGCGTGTTGTTCAAACATCGCAACAAGGTGCGGTTGCATTGTTCGAGCGCGCGCCACGAGTTCTTCATTTGACAGTTTTGAAAGGACGGGACGGTTCCGACGAATCTCAAGAGCAATCGCATGTTGATCCTCAACCGGCTGATGCGTCACTGCACTCATGATGTAAGCCTGAGTTTCGGCCAACTTCTCGGCGTGTCGTGGTGATTCGTGCCAAGGCTCAGCCACATACAGCGGAACATCGGGTCGATCATCGAAATAAGCAGCATCAATTGCTTCTGGACTCGCACCTGGCATGCGCACGCCCATCAGACGTGCTTGCATCAACGAGTTGTAGAAATAGCCGCCGAAGCATCCGAATGTCTCGGGCGGAGTTCCGTAATCATCCTCATCAAAAACACCGAAGGTCACGAAACCATCACGGCAACCAATAACGATTCCGGACTCCCAGCAAAACGTCCATCCC
>JBAXIP010000363.1:0-1584 GCA_037138315.1 Actinomycetes bacterium | reverse complement strand
CCGAATCGCCCACATTGTTGAGCGACATCTTGCCTCGCGGTTCAAAAATGTTGCTCATTGAGCCACGCCGCATGCGCGATCGTGCCGCCGATCTGCTTGCCGAAGAGGCCGACCTCGCCAAAGCTCTTGCATCGTCTTGGGCACGTGATGCCGAACGCGATTTTCCACGCCTGTACTCACCGCCCGATCGACTCCTCAGCGAAACCCGTGGTTCCTGGAATCTCATCCCAGTTGCTGATGGTCCTGAGATGCCGCTCATGGAAGCAAGCGGTTGGGGTGCGATGGGCGGCAGCGGTGAAGGTATCGCCGAACGTATGCGCACTTTGTTGTCGCAGGGATATCGCATCGTGGTTGCCGCCGATGGAGACGGTTCGGCTCAACGACTCAGCGAGATATTTAGCAACGCTGGACTTCAACTCGATATCTATCACGAGCTCGTCGGCGGCAAAGCCCCCAACCTCACCAATAAGGGCGGATCAATCGTCGTCACGTCACTACATCGTGGCTTCAGCATTCCATCAGCAAAAGTTGCAGTCATAACCGAAGCAGACATCACTGGTCGACGTCGCTCACATCGCCAACCACGTCCAAAAAAACGCGAGGGCGGAACAGTATTTGAAGATCTCAAAACTGGCAACTACGTCGTTCATTACATTCATGGAGTTGCCAAGTACGAGGGCATGGTCAAACGCACAGTCGGAGGCATTGAACGTGATTACTTGCTGCTTGCCTACAAGGGTGGCGACAAGTTGTACGTGCCATCCGATCAGATTGACACCGTTCGTCATTACGTCGGTGGCGAGACTCCGGTTCTGCATCGTTTGGGCGGAGGCGATTTTGCGAAGTCAAAATCAAAAGTGCGCAGTGCGGTTCGCGAAATCGCGCAAGAACTCGTTGTGCTCTATCAAAAGCGGGTGAGCGCCCAGGGCCACGCCTTCGGGCTCGATACTCCTTGGCAGTTTGAGATGGAAGATTCGTTTCCGTTCGTTGAAACTCCTGACCAGAAGAAAGCCATCGAAGACACCAAAGCCGATATGGAACGACCATTCCCGATGGATCGCTTGGTATGCGGTGACGTCGGATTCGGCAAAACCGAAATTGCAGTTCGCGCTGCCTTCAAGGCCATCCAAGATGGAATGCAAGTCGCCGTATTAGTGCCAACAACATTGCTCGCCTCACAACACGGCAATACATTCTCTGATCGGTTTGCGGGTTATCCCATTCGCGTCGAAGTCTTGTCGCGCTTCCTCACCAACGCCGAAGCAACGAAAGTTATTAAAGGTCTCGAATCAGGCGAAATCGATTGCGTAATAGGTACTCACCGACTCTTATCGAACAATGTGAAGTTCAAAAATCTTGGATTGCTCATCGTTGACGAAGAACAAAGATTTGGCGTGCAACATAAAGAAACTATGAAACACCTCAAAGCCGACGTTGATGTTCTCACTCTGACTGCCACACCAATCCCGCGAACATTAGAAATGAGCTTGGTCGGTATTCGTGACCTGAGTTTGTTACAAACTCCCCCAGCTGATCGCCAACCAATTCTCACCTTCGTTGGCGAATACGACGAACGAGTTGCCG
>JBAXIP010000362.1:0-1584 GCA_037138315.1 Actinomycetes bacterium | reverse complement strand
CCGAATCGCCCACATTGTTGAGCGACATCTTGCCTCGCGGTTCAAAAATGTTGCTGATCGAACCACGACGCATGCGCGATCGTGCCGCCGATCTTCTCGCTGAAGAAGCAGACCTTGCCAAAGCACTCGCTTCATCCTGGGCGCGAGATGCTGAACGTGATTTTCCCCGTCTCTATTCGCCGCCCGATCGATTGCTGAGTGAAACACGAGGCTCGTGGAATCTCATCCCGGTTGCTGATGGTCCTGATATGCCGCTCATGGAAGCAAGTGGTTGGGGTGCGATGGGTGGTAGCGGTGATGGTATCGCCGAACGAATGCGCACACTGTTGTCGCAGGGTTATCGCATTGTGGTTGCCGCCGATGGAGAAGGTTCGGCGCAACGACTCAGCGAAATTTTCAGTAACGCAGGGCTACAACTCGATATCTATCACGAACCCGTCGACGGCAAAGCGCCCAACCTCACTGGTAAGGGTGGAGCGATCGTCGTCACGTCATTACATCGTGGCTTCAGCATTCCATCGGCAAAAGTTGCAGTGATCACCGAAGCAGATATCACTGGTCGACGCCGCTCACATCGCCAACCTCGTCCAAAAAAACGCGAAGGCGGGACAGTCTTTGAAGATCTCAAGACTGGCAACTACGTCGTTCATTACATTCACGGAGTTGCCAAGTACGAAGGCATGGTCAAACGCACAGTCGGCGGCATTGAACGTGATTACCTACTGCTTGCGTACAAGGGTGGCGACAAGTTGTATGTGCCTTCCGATCAGATTGACACCGTTCGTCATTACGTTGGTGGCGAAACTCCAGTTCTGCATCGTTTAGGTGGAGGCGATTTTGCGAAGTCAAAATCAAAAGTGCGCAGTGCTGTTCGCGAAATCGCTCAAGAACTCGTTGTGCTCTATCAAAAACGGGTGAGCGCACAAGGTCACGCTTTCAGTATCGATACTCCATGGCAGTTTGAAATGGAAGATTCGTTTCCGTACGTTGAAACTCCCGATCAGAAGAAAGCCATTGAAGACACCAAGGCCGATATGGAACGGCCATTCCCGATGGATCGCTTGGTATGCGGTGACGTCGGCTTCGGCAAAACCGAGATCGCAGTTCGCGCTGCCTTCAAGGCCATCCAAGATGGAATGCAGGTCGCAGTGTTGGTGCCAACAACATTGCTCGCTTCACAACACGGCAACACCTTCTCTGATCGATTTGCGGGTTACCCCATTCGCGTCGAAGTCTTGTCGCGCTTCCTCACCAATGCCGAAGCAACGAAAGTTATTAAAGGTCTCGAGTCAGGCGAAATCGATTGCGTGATTGGTACTCACCGACTCTTATCGAACAATGTGAAGTTCAAAAATCTTGGACTGCTCATCGTTGACGAAGAACAAAGATTTGGCGTGCAACATAAAGAAACCATGAAACACCTCAAAGCCGACGTTGACGTTCTCACACTGACTGCCACACCAATCCCGCGAACGTTAGAGATGAGCTTGGTCGGTATCCGTGACCTAAGTTTGTTACAAACTCCCCCGGCTGATCGCCAACCAATTCTCACCTTCGTTGGCGAATACGACGAACGAGTTGCCG
>JBAXIP010000361.1:0-1590 GCA_037138315.1 Actinomycetes bacterium | reverse complement strand
GCGCAACACCTGGCCACGAACCAGTCTCGGGACCAGCATCAACCAACATGCCTTGCGCACCAAAAATGTCCAGCGCCAGTTCCATGGCGGCCTTGTGCATCTCTGACCAGAACATTTTGTTTGACGCACCAAGTGCCATCACACCAAAGTCTTTTGAGTTGTTCAATGTCGCAGTCAATGAACGCAATCCGTTGATACGCAAGAGCTGAATCTTGGTGTAGTACTGCATCAAACGCTGACGAATATCGTCGTGCTCGATGGTCCCATTCTCGGTCGCAACGCGCACCATCATCTTGTATTCCTCTTCGAAACGGCGGTAGCCCGTTGTTGCGCTCATACCGCGTTCGAATGCGAGAGTTGAGTTGGTGACCTTCCAACCGTTGTTTGCGCCACCAACAACATTGTCCTTAGGACAACGTGCATTGGTGAAGAACACTTCACAGAATTCGGCGGTTCCGTCGGGCTGAACAATGCCGCGAACTTCGACACCTTCTTGACGCATGGGCACTAACAGGTACGAAATACCTTTGTGCTTGGGTGCATCAGGATCGGTGCGGGTAAGCAAGAAGCAATAGTCGGCATGGTGTCCGCCAGTGGTCCACACTTTTTGACCATTGATGATCCACTCATCTCCGTCGAGAACCGCTGTTGTCTTCAGCGATGCCAAGTCGGAACCCGAGTTGGGTTCGCTGAATCCCTGGCACCAACGCGTGGTGCCGTTCATGATGTTGGGCAAGAACTCTTTCTTTTGTTCTTCAGTGCCCCACTGCAACAACGTGGGTCCAACCAAAGTGTCACCAAAGAAGTCGGCGCGTAACGGCGCCTTCACGGCTGCGAATTCTTCGGACAACACGACGCCTTGCATCGTGGTCAGTCCTTTGCCGCCGTACTCCTTGGGCCAGGTTGCACAGATCCAGCCGCCAGCGAACAACTTCGACGGCCAATCTTCAACGAACTTCTTGCGGGCATCGCCCGTCAATTCGAATCCGGGGGATCCCCAACCTGCAGGCAGATTGGCGACCAACCATTCACGGATTTCTCCACGGAAAGCTTCAGCGTCGGCGGGGTAATTCAGTTCCATTTATTCATTCTCTCGCAGGAATTAGTCCGACCCCAACCCGAACGGCAACAAATGCGTCACGAACTATGACACTTAGGACGATGCCACTGAGAACTGGCCGCTTCACGGTTCACACGGCGTTCACAAAAGTCAAACATGGGGGAAACCCGCCATTTCTAGGGTTGAGCCATGGAACCTTTCATCGACGGCACCGATGTTTTGACTGCCTCCCCTTTGCCACCCCAGGAAGCCGCGGTACTTCGGGCCTTGATTATCTGTTCAGGTCGCGTCGTGAGTCGCCGTGAATTGTCACGGCTGGCTGGAATCGCCGAGTTGAACGAACGGCGTTGTGACTCGCTATTAGTTTCAATTCGCAAAGCGCTTGGACCAGAATCAATTCGCACAGTCCGCGGTCGAGGCTGGATGCTGAATCTCAACAATCTCGAGCAGGCAAACCTGCTTATTGCGGCCTGACCCGCTGTCTTCGGCTCAACTTCGTTGACTACTAACCTGCACTAATGAGTTTGCTT
>JBAXIP010000360.1:0-1620 GCA_037138315.1 Actinomycetes bacterium | reverse complement strand
TCCCACCACAAACAGTCAACATGTTCATCAACGTCGGCCAACATACTCGAGGTATCAACAACACGCACATCAAGTTTTTGCAATGCGACAACTACCGGATCTACGGCAACCGATAACCCAGTGACAACTACAGAATGATCTGCATCAAATCTTTGTAATGCATCAACGATATTTTGAGCCACTTCATCTGTGTCCATTTCACACGACTCAAATGAAACCGGCGAATCCAGTGATATGACGATTCCAAGCTTTGGTTGAACGTCGGCGCTCTCCAACACACCCGATACATCGCACCACGATTCGGGTGCATCAACCCAAGCAACGGTCAAACCCTCTTCAATCAAACGCCGACTCACCACGGTTTGAGCATCCTTCAATGCACCATTTCCAATGACCAACACCGCTGGCTCGTGCGCCAGGTCGCCCGAACCCACGATTCCGGGCCACCACCAATACGCAACAGCAGTCAACGCAACGAATAGTGATACAGCCACCCTCCAACGCGGTCGCAAGAAGGCAAGAAAAGGACGGCGAAAGATATTCACGACACCACGAAAGTACCATCCGATCAGCCAATTTCAGGTCATTCCCATGGTCCAGCCAGCAGGATCCAAGTTCATTTACCGAACTCCCCGAGCCAACCTTTGAGACTGTCTAACATTGTTCAATCAGTCCATCCGCCCTTTTTTCGTCTATTCGGCGCCCCGCCGCTTTCCTTGGAGTTGTTGGCTTCATTCGACTATGTGCCATGGTCGCTCGGCTCAATGAAGGCAGCGCGCAAGGTCATTGGCTGGACTTCATTTTTTGCGTTGCTGCGATCTTCCCCCTCTTTCTTATTGGTCAATCGTGTCTTGAATATTTTTGCCCCACGCTTTCAACTCGCCGCCGCATAGCAACAATTGCGTCTCTCACGTATGTCACATGGTGGACAGTTTTGGTTGGAGCACTCGTTACCCAACCTCAACTTCAGATCACGCCCCGCCACTTAGTTGTGGCTGCGCTTCTCTTTCGCCACAGCCAACCCTTCGTTGGACCGGCAGTCGGTTTTTCGATTCTCATCACTTTTGTAGCGCTCGTCGTCGCAATTATTCGCGGCCGAACGTCAACAGACGTCGACCATACCCAACCACTGCTCTCGTCAAACTTTTCCCACCGAGCGATTTCTGTTCTTGCGTACCTTGCACCTGGCTTCTTCCTGTTCTCTCGAATCTCGGTCGATCTCATCACCCGCCAACATGTCGAGCGAGTCATCCTCAATGCTGATGGCAACGTAGAAACCCTGGTTGGTCCACAATTCACCAGCTTCATATGGGCCGCCTGCACTTCAGCAGCATTGGGATTACTGCTGGTCATTGGCATTTGGACGACTGCCAACATCATCGCCAAGAACAAGTTCGTCATCCCGCAATTTCGCACGTCGTATCTTGGTCTACTCGCGCTCGCGCTCATTGTTCGACTTGGAACTTTGCTCGTTGTCGCTCCAACCCGTACCGATGGCGGAGATCCGCTCTTCTATCATTCGACGGCGAATTTACTTGCCACAGGTCACGGCTTTCCCGAACCTCTGAACTTCATCGCATATCAACAATGGCACGCGAGTGCATTACATGGTCCGCTATA
>JBAXIP010000359.1:0-1627 GCA_037138315.1 Actinomycetes bacterium | reverse complement strand
GTTCAACGAGACCAGCCTTGTCACCGAGGTCGATGTCACCGATGTGTTGAATCAATGTTCCACCAAGAGCCACGTTGACAAGTTGAATTCCACGACACACTGCCAAAGTGGGCAACTTCAGTTCAATCGCCGCATGAACTAAAGCAATTTCAAAATGATCTTGTTCATGATTCACGCCGTAGACATGATGCTGACGCTGTTGACCATACAAATGCGGATCAACATCGGCGCCACCCATCAACACCAAAGCACCGAAACCCGACAACAACTCAACTGCTTGTTCATGGGTTAATCCACGAGGAGTCAGCGTCAGCGGTTCACCACCTGCCCGCAGTACTGCATCTAGATAGACCCGGCCAGCAAACGAAATTTCACTTCGCGATACCCGACCAGCTGCCGCAATGCGACCAGCAACAGCAATCAGAGGGCGACTCATAGGTTCAGACTAACGACCCGTTGCACTCAGCGACTTGCGAACTGCACCTGATAAGTCGCCTCTATTGCCAACCTTGATCGTTGCCAGCCCCAACCATTGCGCCATTAACTGCAACTCATTGGCAAGGCCAACTGCGACTTCTTTCTTGTCGGCATGGGCTTCAGAAAAGATTCCAGGTACTAACAAAGTGTTGTTGTGACGATCGGCTTTCAAGTCAACTCTTGCAACCAAGCGATCGCCAAACAAAAATGGTAAAACGTAATAGCCGTATTTGCGTTTCGGAGCTGGCGTATAAATCTCAATGCGATAGTGAAAATCAAAAAGATTTTCGGCGCGTGGTCGATTCCAAACCACTGGATCAAACATCGACAACAAGGCCTGAGCATTCACTGTTCGCGGTATACGAGCATCGCGATGGATAAACCACTTTTCTTTTGAGTTCTCAATTGTGGTTGGTAACAACAGACCAGATTCAATGAGTTCATCAATGCGTGGTCGCGCTAATGCTGGCTTGATACGAAAGTAGTCAGCAATATCTTTTGCTGTCGCAACACCAAGCGAACGTGCACCAATATCAAGCAGTTCACGCTGCGCATCGTGGACACACGGTGTGCGTGCTCGAAGGTGTTGCTGAGGAATCACTCGTTCGGGCAAGTCATACAAACGTGCAAAGTCGTTTACTCGGCGCGTCGCAGTCACTCGACCACACATAAACAAATACTCCAGAGCCAACTTCGCCTGATCCCAATCCCACCACGAACCCTTTTTCTCGGTCCGCTCAGATAATTCTCCAGCAGCCAACGGACCTTCAGCCACAACTCGCTGAAAAACTTCTTCAACGTATTTGGGATGTTGCTTGAGTAGTTGTTCGGCACTACGCCACGGACCATCAAGTGATTGCTCCATCTTCCATCGCCACAGTCGGTGATGTTCGGTACGCACATGAGCCGCCTCGTGACCCCAGTATTCAAATAATTCGCCGTCGCTCGTTGCGGCAGAAATGAAATCGCGCGGATGTGCACCAAGTCGTGAAAACAACGGCAACTCTTGGCTGCGCACCAAAACGTTGACTGAATCAATTTGAATCAGACCAATGTGGTCGAGAACTTTTCGTAAATGACGACGATCAGTGCGACCAGTTGGCCGAGGCTGAGCGAATCCTTGAGCCCCCAACGCAATACGTCGCGCTTG
>JBAXIP010000358.1:0-1628 GCA_037138315.1 Actinomycetes bacterium | reverse complement strand
GTTCAGATCAGTCGTTCAAAGTAGGTAATGCATACGACGGATTGGCGACTGCCAGTTTGTCGAGCACACTTGCTCGTACGAGTTCAACGACTTCTTTGAATCGATCATCAAGATCGCCGTTTCGAATCGCTGTTGCTAGTTCGGCATCATCTTTCATGCCCAAAACCGCAAGTCGCGCCGCGTGATCAAGAGCTTGTTGTTCACCGACTGCCAATTCACGTTCGACCATTGCCAAAACATTGATGGCCACGCGTGAATGAAACTGCACGCGACCAGTGGTTGAGGTCAACACATCTTTTTCAAGCCATTCACGCACCGACTCAATGAGTTGGGCTGCAGTTGGAACATCGTGGGGCATCGCCATCTTCTCTACCACTTTCCGTCAAGGGCCAAGAACAAGTCGTATTCGTTTTCGCACACACGTCGACCAATCGCTGCCAATTCGTGACTGCGACTCATACCCAGCACATGTGAACTGGTTTGAATCATGCACATAATTCCCCACTTCAACGTGCCCAGCACTTCCCACCAGCGAACAACTTCGCGGTCAACCTTCAGACCACTCGCCTTTTCGTATTCAGAAATCAAAGCGTCGTAGTCACCCAAACCAGCAACCGGTTGTGGTGCACCAAAGCGCCAGGCCCGAACACACAACCAACCCAAATCTTCAATGGGGTCACCGATGTGGGCGAGCTCCCAATCAAGCACCGCTCGCAACCCATCTGGGCCGACCATCAAATTTCCTAAACGAAAGTCGCCGTGAACAAGTGCAGTGCGCGTTGACGTTGGGCGGTTGCGTTCAAGCCAACGAAAAGCCAACTCAAACGTTGGATGTGCTTGACCCAATGCAGTATTGAGATTGTCGAGAGTTTCGCGATATTGCTGAACCTGGTCGATGCTCGGCAGTCCGGTAATTGTTGTCGCATCAACTGAATGCAGTGCTGCCAGTGCATGCGCCGATTGCGCGACCAACTTGGTTCGGGCATCGGCAAATCGTTCATCACGCAGAATCTTTCGCGCAATTGTCTCACCTTCAACGTGCGACAAAATCATGAAGGCCAGACCAATGTCGCCCGAACCGTTCGCAATCAGTTCGGGCACCGGAACTCCGGCGTTGAAGGCCGCTTGCACCACACGAGCCTCAACACTCATATCGCGAATGTCGCCTTTGCGCTGGCGTTGCAGAATTAACGGACGATCGTCAGCACGGAAACTCCATGTTTCACGCGAGGCCCCGCCGCTGAGTCTTGCCAATTCGGTGACCGCCTTGGCACCAAGTTCAGCCCGTAACGCCTCACTCAATTGCTCAAGAGGTGAAACCGTTGATGTCACGGCTCTATGTTCGCGCACCCAGAGGTGTTTTCGGCAAGGCAAGAGACTCTCAAGTGCCCCATCACCCATCTTTCACCGATGCTCGTAGCCTTGCACCGTGGTCGCCGCCCTCGAAATCAGCAAGATCAGTTTCGTTCGGGACGGTCGCACCATTTTGGACTCGGTGTCGCTCACGGTTGAAGCAGACCAACGATGGCTTGTTCTTGGTGCCAATGGTTCGGGCAAAACAACCTTGGTTCGTATTGCCGCAATGTACGAGCACCCCACCTATGGTTCGGTTTCGGTGTTGGGCCAAA
>JBAXIP010000357.1:0-1646 GCA_037138315.1 Actinomycetes bacterium | reverse complement strand
ATGTCGCGCTACGAGCCGCTGCTCGTTAACTACGATCTCGAAAATTCGGTGTGTCCCGGAACCTTCACATTGAAGGACCTCCCGTGGAACTGGAAAGTCATGATGGAAAACTTCAACGATGGCTACCACGCCAATCGTTTGCACCACACCATTCAAGATTTCTGCCCGAGCAACATGGCCGAGTTTCCCGTTGCATGGGACGACGCTTCTGGTGTCATCTTCCGCACCAATGGATACATCCATATTGATGGCGGTTTCAATGCCACTTCGAAAGCTTTGATGCCAATCTTCCCGATGCTGACCGAAGAAGAACGCTGGCGTTCAACTTTCGCCTTGATGCCACCGACCTTGTGCTTTGGAACCGCCCCCGATCAGGCTTTCTTTTTCATTATTCGGCCCACGTCGCCCGACACGATTGATCTAGAAATTGGTTACTTGTTCCATCCATCAGCACTCGAACATCCGATGTTTGATTACTTGTACGAGATGAGCGATGCCGGAGTTCAAGTTTTCGTGAAGCAAGACCAAGATGCCACGACAAAAGTTCAGCGTGGTATGCACTCACAGTTCGCACCTCGCGGTCGGTACTCATGGCAAGAAGAAAGCCATGTGCAGTTCAACCGTTGGCTTGTGCAGCGCTATCAAGCCAATTGGCCAGGTCGCAAGATCAAGTTGGTCGCCGACAACACCGTTACAGAAAAGGCCGGATGAAAATTCCCGCTGCTTCGTCTTCGGCTATTGCTGATGTTCTCGCGCTACGCGGGCAGAGTGGTTGGCTCACGCCTCCACTCGCACCGATCGTGGCCGCGCGTTGCCCAGTTGTTGGCGAAGTCGTGACGGTAAAAATTGAACGTCGCGATACTGGGGCAGATTTTAAACCAATGTACGAAGTCTTGTCGGCTGTGCAAGCGGGCAAGGTTCTCGTGATTGCTGGGGCCATCGAAATCGGCGGCGCCATTTGGGGTGAGATCTTGACGGCTTCAGCTCAACAAGCCGGATTCGTCGGGGTCGCAATTGACGGCTTTGTGCGTGATATCGCAGCCATGCAGAACCTGGATCTACCGATTTACGCAAGTGGCACCGCAGTTGTTGGACCGTTGGGTAGGGCCCACGTTGTCTCAGTGGGCGAAACAGTCAACATTTTTGGGCAAGAAGTTTCGTCGGGCGACCAAATCGTTCTTGATGATTCTGGATGTGTCCGTTTGGCATCACGTGATGCCCAGGAAATTCTTGAAGCTGCTGCCCTGTACGAAAAAGGCGAAGAACAGGTACTAGTGGCGCTCGCGGCGGGCGAGCGATTAAATTCGGCATACCGTTATAAAGCCGACGTGGTCTCGAGGCTGAAGAGATGATCAGAAGCCGAAAGAGGGGGCTCATAGCAAATTGTTATGAGAACGACGCCTGGTCACAAACTAAAGTTGTGACTCAGCGAATTAATGACGCAATGAAGTCAGTCGAAAGATTGACGCGTGAACAAACAACAACAACAGGAGGAAACATGAAAGCTCATTTCCGTAAGCCGCTTGCGGCACTCGGTTTTGCTGCGTTGCTCTTCACCGCATGTGGCGGCGATGACTCAAGCAGCACAGTAACTGAGGCCCCAGCATCTAGCGAGGCACCATCAAGCGAGGCACCATCAACTGATG
>JBAXIP010000356.1:0-1647 GCA_037138315.1 Actinomycetes bacterium | reverse complement strand
CTTCCAAGGGTTGATGTGACGGCCGACTGCGCACCAACTACATCGTTGTTCAGTCGACTAATCAGCGATCCAGTTTGAGTCCGTGTAAAAAATGCAACGGGCATTCTCTGGACCTTGTCAAACAAAGCAACTCGCAGATCGTAAATGAGACCTTCGCCAATTCGTGCCGAATACCAACGTTGAGTAATCGCTAAAAATGCATCAAATAAGGCGGCGGCGACGGCCAACATTGCCAAGAACCAAATACGACCACGATTGTCTGAAGGAATTGCTTCATCAATGATTGCCCGGAATACAAAGGGCGGTACTAGACCGACCGCCGATGCAAAAATGATGGACAAAAGAAAACCGATGATTGCCGTCTTGTAGGGACGAGCGAAAACCCACACCCGAGCCAAAGACGTTCGATCAATCTTGCGACCTTTGACTGCTTCAGAATCACCTGGCATCATCATGTGAGGTCCCATACGCATAAAGGTGCAGGCTACCTTTGACCATATGGATCGTCGGGTGTGGCTAGGGATTGTTCTGCTTGTCACAGCTGTCGCTTGTAGCGACGGTGTTTCACCTGAAGCTGAAGCAAAACAACAGAGCATTGTTGCAGTTCGCGAATGGTCAACAACTTTGCAATGGGAAGATTGCGCTGGTGGACTTGAATGCGCAAGTTTTGACGTGCCTTTCGACTACGAAAACCCAAAACTCGGAACTTTTACACTTCCGGTGACACGGCATCTCGCAAATCAGCAAAGTGAACGCATCGGTACGTTACTCATCAACCCTGGTGGGCCTGGAGCGGCCGCGTTAGATTTCGTTGCATACGCCGATCAAATTTTTAGCAAATCACTTATTGATCAATTTGACATTGTTGCCTGGGATCCTCGCGGAGTCGGTCAATCTGATCCGCATATTGACTGTGTTGACAGTATGGATGACTACTTCGGTCTTGATCCATCGCCCGATGATGCGACTGAAACTAACCAGCTCGTAACAGGAGCCGATATCTTCGCTTCTGCGTGCATGACCCGCAGCGCAGAGTTTCTTCCAAATGTGAGTACCGTGGACAGCGCTAGTGACATGGACGTACTCCGACGGGCACTCAATGAAGACACGATTTCGTACATGGGATTTTCGTATGGCACGAAACTTGGTGCAACGTGGGCGACACTTTTCCCCGAGACGGTTCGTGCCGCGGTACTTGATGCCGCGATTGACCCCAGTAAGGGTTATGTCGAAGATCTCATTTTGCAAGCAAGCGGTTTTGAAGATTCATTAAATGCATTCTTCGCCAGTTGCGATGCAACACCGTGCTCTTTCATGAAGGTGGGGGAAGCTGCTAGGGATGCGTTTGATCGCGTCATGCTGTCTCTTGATAAAAAGCCAATCATCAACGACGACGGTCGAACGGCAACCAATCAAGGAGTCGCCCAAACTGCTGTTGCTGACACCTTGTACAGCGACTCTCAATGGCCCCAACTAGAAAATGCTCTTTCGGCTGCTGATCTAGGAGATGGCCAACCGTTGTTGATCTTGTTTGACGAGTACTTTGGGCGCAACAGTGCTGGACTAACCGATGACTCGTTAGACGCATATTTTGGAATTACCTGCCTCGATCGCGATCAAAACATCACGACCAAACAAGTACTTAAC
>JBAXIP010000355.1:0-1651 GCA_037138315.1 Actinomycetes bacterium | reverse complement strand
CCGTGCCATCAATGAAGACCGGTACAACTGCGGCGCCGGTGCGGCCTGACAAATATGCAGCGCCGCCTTTGAAATCTTGACCCCAACCATCGGGCGAGCGTCCGCCTTCGGGATAGATCATCAAACTCCAGCCATCTTCAATAAGTTCTTTGATCATGTCTGATGATTTACGGCCAGTCACTTCACGATCAATCGGAATTGCGTTCAGTGCCAATGCTGCCATGGTTGCTTTCCAGCGCTTATCAAAGAAGTAATCGGCGGCCGCAGCGACAACTAGTTTCGAACGCCAAGGTTCGGGTACGGCAACAGCCATCACCGCAGTGTCAAGATGCGAATGATGATTCGGAGTAAAGATCAACGGTGGCGGATCTTTCATTTGCGCGAGGTCATGCAAGCGGTCGACGCCGTACACCTTGGGGCTGGCCAGACCTTTGATCGCGAGACGAATTGGTCCGTTGACTAAACCTTTGCGCACAAACTTGGCCGGTGACTTGCGGGCCCACTTGGTGTCGTAATCGGCACCAAGTGTTGGTTCATCTTCTGGAACCTCAACACCTAAAGGAATCGTGGGGGGAAGATAGGGAAAACCTTTGCGGTACGTGCGCTTCGCAATGGGGTGGGTAATGCGTTCAACTAACTCGCCAATGCGCGCGGCTTTGGCGAGGTTGCTCGGTTTCCAGGGTGCGTCGTCGCGGGCCATTACAAAATCCGAATCACGAAACGTCGGCAACCATCAAGGGTGGCGAATGAAGGTGCGTAATTGTTGGGGCACGACCAACGACATCGCTGGCGATTTCTAAGGCATCGTCCATCGTTGAAGCCGGAACAAAGCCGAGGCGACGCACAGTCTTTGGGTCGCCACCAACAACGATGATGCGACTGCAATGCTGCAACGCATGGCTGCCCCAGTACCACATGTAGAAGGGGTGAACGCCGTGGTAGGCGTAGGTGGTGCGATAGAGGTGCTTGTACCACTCGTCTTCGGCGTACTGCTTCTCCCACTTCTGCGACATCACATGCGGATCTGTTGTGTCGGCAAGAACTTGTTCGAAAAAGTCGATGTACGACGGATGATGAACCGGGTGGAAATCGGGTTGCATGGGGTGGGTCATGATGATGACTCCACCTTCACGAACAAGTGGCATGCCCTTATACATGTTGAAGTAATAACCAAGGCCCATGCACATCACCAAGATGGGATTCAAGATTGAGTGCACGTTGTACGGACTGATGTAGGGGATGCCCAACGTCAAAATGTCGGTCTGACCCTTCACTTCAACCAATTGCTGCTTGTACACGTGCTCGGTGGTGATGCGGTGCACGGCTTCAACATCGCCAGCCTGCACGCTCGTCATTTGGTGTGGGGCTTCAATTGAATGGAAGATCTTGCGCGCCAAACGCGTTGGTGTGCGATTCAATGCCTTCGTTGATGCCAAGAAGGTCATGCGATCGGATGGCTTCCATTCCCATTCGCGCTTGGCCAAAAAGCCAAAGGGCGAGGGGAAAGTGTCGGTATTGAGAGTGGTCTCAATCTGGAAAACCTTGACGCCACTGTCAAGCAGCACTTTGCCCATGCGCCAGTTGCTCTTGTGCAACTCGCTGCGATGTTGATCCATGAAACTGCGGGAATGAATCATGGTTTCAGGATTGT
>JBAXIP010000354.1:0-1652 GCA_037138315.1 Actinomycetes bacterium | reverse complement strand
AACAAGCAGTCGCCGCTGGTGCAGAACTCATTTGTTCAACGACCGTGACCGGTTTGTTGCGCGACGCTCAAGGTCGTATCAATGGCATCACTACCGATCGTCCCGACGGAAACCTCACTGCATCAGTCGTCATTGCTTGTGATGGTGTCAACAGTTTCATTGCTAAAGAAGCTGGTCTATACAAAAACGTCAATGCAAGCAACTACACCCTTGGTGTCAAAGAGACTCTGTCGCTTCCTAAGAGCGTCATCGACGAACGTTTCGGAGTTCGTGACAACCAAGGTGTTGACATTGAAATTCTTGGCGGAACATCTGGTGTAAACGGCGGTGGGTTTATCTACACAAGCCTCGATACCGTTGCGCTCGGCGTCGTGTTGAAGTTGCCGAAGTTGTCAGCACAAAAGAAGCGCCCCGAAGAAATCATCGCCGAACTCAAACGACATCCTGCTATTGCACCACTCATTGAAGGCGCTGAAGTCATTGAGTACTCTGCCCATCTCATTCCCGAAGCTGGTCTGGACATGATGCCCAAGATGGTCACCGATGGACTACTTGTTGCTGGCGATGCAGCAGCACTGTGTTTAGCTGCTGGCATTTGGCTCGAAGGTGTCAACTTCGCAATGGCCAGCGGAATGTATGCCGGTCAATCTGCGGCACAAGCAATGACTGCTGGAAATACAACAGCCGCGGGCTTGCAGACGTACACCAAAAAACTCAATGAGACTTTCGTTCTTAAAGATCACAAAAAGTTACGCAAGATTCCACATCTCGTGTTATCCGATCGCGTGCAACACAAATATCCAGGTTTCGTCACCGGAATCGTTGAGCGGATGTTCCGAGTTGAAAACCCAGATCCAAAGCCGGGTGTTCGCCGTATCTTGCGAGAAGAACGCAAGAAAGCCGGCATCTCTTTGATGGATCTTGTTCGCGATGCACTCACTGGCTTGAAAGGATTTGGCTGATGTCACTCGAATCATTACGTGCAGCAAACAATATTGAGCGCGATGCCACTTGGGCTGAATTGTCGTTTCAGGAGCGCATTGACACCGCCGAGTTTCGAATTCACGAACGCGCTCATATCACTGTCAACGGTGACTCCTGTCGTGGATGCACGACGCGTGAATGTGTTGTGGCTTGCCCCGCAAATCTTTTTGTTCCGACCAGCGATGGTGGCATCTTGTTCAACTATGAAAACTGTTTTGAATGCGGAACGTGTTATCTGGTCTGCAACGAAGCCGGCGCAATCACCTGGACCTACCCCGAAGGCGGCTACGGCATCGTCTTCCATCGCACCTGAGTGAAATTCCCATGACAATCGCCGTATGTCTGAAATGGATTAATGCTTCGGGTCAAACCGACATTGACGACGATCGTTTCATGGGATTCTCATACGCCGATCAGGCTGCTCTCGAATACGCATTGCGCGTTGCCGAAAATACCAATGATGAAGTCGTCGTTGTCACCGCAGGCCCGGTCGGGGCCGAGGCTGTCTTACGAGACGCAATCGCCCGAGGCGCGCAACGCGCTGTTCGTATTGATATTGATCGTTCGCACGACAGTGCTGTTATTGCCCAGGCAATCGCTCAAGCAGTATCGCATTGTTCGTTGATTTGGTGTGGTGACTATTCGTCCGACCGTGGCTCGGGATCGGT
>JBAXIP010000353.1:0-1661 GCA_037138315.1 Actinomycetes bacterium | reverse complement strand
AAAAGCAAGTCGTAACGCTTTTCCATTTCTTTCACGGCCCAGGCCAAAGCATTTGCCGCCTTCTTCGGATTAGTTACTGGCTGGGTGAGCAAATGTGGCAAGCGAGCGTATTGACCCATTTCAACTTGCTTCGGGTCAATCAATATAAGTTTCACCTGATCGGGCGTGGCGCGCATCAAGATTGACGTGATGATGCAGTTGATACCACTTGACTTACCGGCACCTGTTGCACCAGCGATGAGCAAGTGAGGCGTCGTTGCCAAGTTCAAGAAAACTGAACGACCCGCAATGTCTTTACCCATCGCGACATCAAGTGGATGATTGGCAACTTTCGCTTCATTTGAGGCCATGAGGTCACCCAGCGAAACCAATTGACGTGTTTTATTGGGAACCTCAATTCCAATTGCCGACTTGCCAGGAATTGGCGCAAGGATTCGAACGTCAGTCGCGGCCATTGCGTAAGCGATGTCTTTTTGCAGACTGGTCACTCGCGCAACTTTGACGCCTGATCCGAGTTCAAGTTCGAAACGGGTCACGGTTGGTCCAACTGTCTTATCAACCAAACGAACGTCAACGCCATGTGCTCGTAGCGCTTCTTCTAAATCTCTTCCGCGCTGATCAACTTCGGCCTGGTCAATGGCTTGCTTACTACTGCGCACCAGATAAGAAGCCGGTGGCAATTTCCACGAGCCCTTCTTAGGCGCTGGACCAGTATCTAATTGTCCTTGAGTGTGCGGTTCATCGGCATCAACTTCTGCAGTCGGCTTCTTACGTTCAGGTTTAACCGGCTCTGGTTCGTCAACTTCTACTTCTGGAACGCGACGATCCTCGGGCTCAACAACGAACATGGGTGGCGTCGGATCAGACTCGTCCTCATCGACCTCGTCAACATTTTGCTGATCTTGTCTATCGGTCGACAGGGTGCTGAGATTCTGGGCAGCTGATCGCAACCGCGACGATGCACCGCCAAACACCTTCCCCGAAATTTCGCTGATTTTGATTGCAGTGTCTTGAAGACTGAGTGATGTAATCAACAAACTGCAACCGAGGCAAATTGCCGTCAAGATGAGTACTGCAGCAATTGCACCGACAGCTGAGCCAAGAATCTGACCAAGCAATGCACCGAGCCAGCCACCTGCTCCACCAAGTGCGGCAACTCCAGTGAAGGCATCTGGGCCCTTCACCACGTGCAAGATTCCCAAACTGGCTAGAACGACTCCGCCCCAACCCAGAGCAAGTTTCATTCGGTTCGGAGATTCGTCACCGCGAAGGTGAGAAACGCCAATAGCGATGAAAATTGGCGGCAAGGCATAACGACCAAGACCCAAAAGAGCACCGAGTGCGGTATCAGCACCGCGACCTACTGGACCCGCCAATCGCAGATACACCGCAAGCCCGACGATGATTCCGAGCAAGATAAATGCGATCGCTGAAAACTCACTTTGCCGACCATCAATTGCCTGTCGCACTTCACTTTGGCGCGGTTCACGCCTCGTTGGCTTGCTGACTTCATCTTCTGAAGCAGATTTTGTACGTGATGCAGGCTTTTTAGCTGCGGGTTTCTTAGCGGCCATCACCCCGAACGCTAGCAATGAGGCGCGCATGCGTTCGGGCATACCCTTGAATTACTCACACCAGATTTGAACCAAAACGAACCAAAA
>JBAXIP010000352.1:0-1673 GCA_037138315.1 Actinomycetes bacterium | reverse complement strand
CACTGAATACGATGAAGGAATGACTGGTCCACTTACAGGTTTTCGTATCGTAGAAATTGCTGGCATCGGGCCTGGTCCGTTTGCCGCCATGATGTTGTCCGACATGGGCGCCGAGGTGATTCGCGTCGAGCGAGCTCAGGCCGTGCGTGGTCCGGCTCCCGATGGTCCGGCCTTTGACATCCTTCAGCGTGGTCGACAGAACATTGCGATCGATCTCAAAAACCCCGAGGGTGTTGAGACATTGTTGAAACTCGTTGAGTCGGCAGACGCATTGATCGAAGGATTCCGTCCTGGTGTCATGGAGCGACTTGGTATTGGGCCCGATGTGTGTGTGGCGCGTAACCCAAAATTGGTCTTTGGTCGAATGACCGGGTGGGGTCAAACCGGTATGTACGCGCAGGCCGCGGGTCACGACATTAACTACATTTCGCTCGCTGGTGCTCTGGCTCACTTTGGTCGTGCCGGTGAAGGTCCGGTGCCTCCGATGAACATGGTCGGTGACTTTGGTGGCGGCGGAATGTTCTTGGCATTCGGTGTGGTGTGCGCGTTACTTGAAGCAAGTAAGAGCAATAAGGGTCAAGTTGTTGACGCAGCCATGGTTGACGGAACTGCAGTGTTGATGACGATGTTCTGGGCGTTCTCACAAATGGGCGCGCATGACGAAAATGCTCGCGGAACCAACTTGCTTGACACGGGTGCGCACTTCTACGACGCCTACGAATGTAAAGACGGCAAGTATGTTTCGATTGGCTCAATCGAAACCCAGTTCTATGCGCAGTTGTTGCAACTGACCGGACTTGATTCCGATCCTGAGTTCGCCAAGCAGATGGACAAGTCGCAGTGGCCGCACCTGAAGAAGCGCATTGCTGAAGTGTTTAAGTCGAAGACTCGTGATGAGTGGTGCGCAATTATGGAAACGACCGATGTGTGTTTCGCTCCGGTACTCACCATGAGTGAAGCCGCTGCGCACCCACACAACGTTGAGCGCAACATGATCATCGATGTTGCTGGTACGAAGCAGCCTGCTCCTGCGCCACGTTTTTCGCGCACGGTGCCATCGGTGTCACGACCGCCGTCGCATCCGGGACAACACTCACGTGAAATTCTTGAAGGCTGGGGCTTCGCATCAAGCGAGATTGAAAAGTTGTTGGCTTCAGGAGCGGTTGTTGACGCGTGAGCACACTTGTTTGTTTTCATGCTCACCCCGATGATGAATCAATAGCAACTGGTGGGTCAATTGCTCGCGCTGCCGCTGAAGGTCATCGAGTTGTTCTAGTGATGGGCACAGATGGTCGTCACGGTGAAATACCTGCCGATCTTGCTGTAGATGAAGCTCTACAAGATCGTCGCAAAGCCGAAACTGAACGTTCAGCCGAAATTTTGGGTGTCAAAAAGGTGTATTGGTTGGGTTATCACGACAGTGGTATGACTGGCTGGCCGCAAAACAAAGAGCCGAATTCATTTATTGGCGCAGATATTGAGATTGCTGCTCAGGCGTTGGCCAAGATTTTGCAGGACGAACAAGCCGATGTGTTCACGTGCTACGACTGGCATGGCGGATACGGTCATCCTGATCACATCCAAGTGCATCGCGTTGGTCATCGTGCCGCCGATATTGCCATCGCGAATGGCCGAAAGATTCGAGTGCTTGAGTCAACAATGAATCGCACACG
>JBAXIP010000351.1:0-1678 GCA_037138315.1 Actinomycetes bacterium | reverse complement strand
CCAGTGACGAGTTTCTTGACGAATCTTTTCACCAGCTTCGAGCAACACAATCTGGCGCCGTGCTTCGTATTCAATAGCGCGGCCCAAAGAACGCACCGAGTTGACGTTTTTGATTTCGCAACGAATACCTAACGGCGAGCCGGGCTTGCGCACACTCACGTTGGCATCGCAACGCATCGAGCCTTCTTCCATCTTGGCGTCAGAGGCACCTACAGCGACCAAAATCTGGCGCAATTCGGTGACGTATTGACGCGCTTCTTCGGGGCTCGCGATGTCGGGACGGCCAACGATTTCAACAAGCGGCACACCAGCACGGTTGAAGTCGATCAATGAATAATCGCTGCCGTGAATACGTCCACCAGTTCCGCCGATGTGCGTGCTCTTGCCAGTGTCTTCTTCAAGGTGAGCGCGCTCAACCCCGATGCTCTTTCCACCTGGCAGTTCAAGCCAACCATCAACGTTGATCGGTTGGTCGTATTGCGAGATTTGATAGGCCTTTGGCATATCGGGATAGAAGTAGTTCTTACGATGGAAGGTACTTGGCTGCACCGAGCAGTTGAGAGCAAGACCAATGCGCATTGCGAGTTCGACTGCTTGACGATTGAGGACGGGCAAGGCACCAGGCAACCCAAGAGTCACTGGATCGATGTGTGTATTCGGATCATCGCCAAAACGGTTTGCGCTTGCCGAGAACAATTTTGTTGCGGTTGCAAGTTCGACGTGAACTTCAAGTCCACAAACCAGTTCGTAACCATCAAGCAAGTAAGAACCGTCGTTAGGAGCAACCTTGATTTCGTTCTTGCTCATGTCGTACTGAATACCAGAATTTTCAGTAGTCACTTTGCACCTCCGGCCGCGATCATGCTTCGTTCAAGGGACGCGGCAACTTTAAACATCACTTGTTCGCCCAACGTGGGAGCCAAAATCTGCACGCCGACGGGCAATCCGTGGGCGCCGGTTCCGAAAGGAACGCTCATGGCTGGATGTCCAGCAAGGTTTGTCGGAATTGTGTAGATGTCGCACAGGTACATCGATCGCGGATCATCAGACTTTTCGCCAACAGGGAAAGCCACAATGGGCGATGTTGGCGTCAGCAATACATCGGCCTTGGTGTAGGCACGAGCAAAGTCATCGCTAATGAGTCGACGAACTTTGAGCGCCTTGCCGTAATAGGCCTCGTAATAACCAGCTGACAATGCGTATGTTCCGAGCATGATGCGGCGCTTGACTTCTTCACCGAATCCGGCTGAACGAGTTGCGCTGTACATCGCATTGGTGTCAGTTGCATTGACTCGCATTCCGTAACGCACTCCGTCATAACGCGCCAAGTTACTGCTCGCTTCGGCCGGGGCGATGAGATAATACGCAGTGAGCGCATATTTCATCGATGGCATTTCAACATCAACAATTGTTGCGCCCGCAGCCTTCAAAGCATCAAATGACGCTTCAAGTCGCGCGGTCACATCGGGGTCGGCGCCACCAGGTAAATCGGTAATTCGCCCGACGCGTAATCCTTCAACACCTTGGGACAAAACGTGTAGCAATGACAATGGTGCTTGCGGAATCGACGTTGAGTCCATCGGGTCGTGACCACTAATTGCTTCAAGCACAAGCGCCGAGTCGCGCACGTCGGTCGAGAATGGACCCATCTGATCGAGACTGCTCGCATAGGCAACTA
>JBAXIP010000350.1:0-1687 GCA_037138315.1 Actinomycetes bacterium | reverse complement strand
CAATTAACCTCGGCAAGGCTTCGGTTGTTACCGATCACATTGAACGCATCACCGAGACTGGAATTTTGTTGAAGTCCGGTGCAACGCTTGCAGCTGACATCATTGTGACGGCAACTGGTCTTAATCTCGTCACACTTGGCGAAATTGAGTTCAAGGTTGATGGCAACGAAGTCGACTTTGCGCAAACCTGGCCCTATAAGGGCTTGGGCTATTCAGATGTACCGAACTTGGTGTCGACATTTGGATACATCAATGCGTCATGGACTCTGCGCGCCGATGTGGTGGCTAATTACTCGTGTCGTTTATTGAATCACATGAAGAAAACAGGCACCCAACAAGCGACGCCGCGTTTACGAGCACAAGACCAAGGTATGACAGCTCGTCCCTGGATTGATGATTTCTCAGCGGGCTACATGCAACGCATGATGCACTTGATGCCCAAGCAAGGTGACCATGCTCCTTGGCTCAACCCGCAACTCATCGCAGTTGACAAGCAGATGATTGTGAAGTCACCAATTGATGACGGAGCCATGACATTCACGAAAGCCAAGGCCCTCGTTTAATTATTTATGCAGCGATGTCGGGCGTCCAGCCTGGTGCAGCAAAAACATAACGTAAACGCTCGTTGAAGTTGTCGGCCTGAGCGACATCCTTCGCAATCTGCGCAAGTTCGTCATAAGCCATCTTGACGGGATTATTTGTGCGAATGTTTTTGGTGAGACCGTATTGCAATTGGCGAATCTCTGGCTCAAAAGTCTTGAACATGCGGTCCCAAATAATCAATATGCCGGCGTAGTTCTTGTCGATGTACTGCTTGTTGGCACCATGGTGAACGCGATGATGCGATGGTGTGTTGAAAATCTTCTCAACCCAGTCAGGCAACCGATCAATTGCTTCGGTGTGAATCCAGAACTGATAAAGCAAATTCAATTGACGAGCTTTGGCAAAAGTTGAATAACGGAAACCGAGAAGTGGCATGGGCCAATACATCCACGTGGTGAGATAGCCATTCCATGATTGACGAAGTGCAGTTGACAAGTTGTAGCGACGACCCGAGTGATGTGCGGCATGGTCGGCCCAAAACAAACGAATCTTGTGCATCGAACGATGGTTCCAGTAGTACAAGAAATCCCAGGCGACGATCGCAGTAAAGATTGAGCCACGACGAGAACCGAAATTGGAGAGTCGATGGCGAAATAAAAAGCCATGAATTTTGCGGTAGGTGCCATCGAGTGCGAAGCCCATCAAGATTGAGCCAACCAATAGACCAAGACTTCCTGCGGTGTCATTCTTTTCGTAACCAAGTGGAACGAGTGGATCGGGAACTAGGTTTCCGTCGTCAACTGGTGCAACTGCATCAACATCAACAAGTTCGCGCAACTGTCGTTTCTTTAAGACCCGATGTTCCCACACCATCGTGGCAGCAAAGATTGGCAAGGTGATCTTGTCAATGAAGTCAATCTTGCGCGATGTTGCTGCCATATCTGAAGGTTACGCCTTGCGTTCAAGTTCACGACAAACGCGGATTAGAACAATCCGGCAGGGTCACCGAGCGAAATAGCCATGACGATGGAGTAGACCAAAATCAATGCGCCGATTCCGGAGAGGGCGACTTGGATGCGTTGCTGCCGAACCAAGCTCGCCACACCAAAGAGGAAAAGCGAAAGTGTCACGATGACTTCGAGCA
>JBAXIP010000349.1:0-1691 GCA_037138315.1 Actinomycetes bacterium | reverse complement strand
ACGCCGAACGCCAATCAGCGGTTTACGGTTGGCCGATCCAAATCATGATTCTGCTGACAGTGATCACGTACGTATTGGCAGGAATCTCCAAAGTGCAACACGGCGGTTGGGATTGGCTGACCGGCGATGTACTACGTAATCAGGTTGCGTACGACAATCTGCGTAAAGAACTTCTTGGTAGCGCGCATTCTCCATTTGGTGGTTGGCTCGTTCGGTTTGGATGGCTCTTTCCGCCAGCCGCAATCGCCACATCGATTGTTGAAATAGGCGCATTCGTGGCACTCGCAAATCGGCAACGATTGCGTTGGGCATTCGCTCTGTCGGCGTGGGCATTTCATGTTGGAGTCGTACTCACCATGGCAATTTCGTTCCCCTACCCGCTCTCTTTTGTCGCCTATGCCCCACTCTTTGCCGTCGAACAGATTTGGTCAACGAAACTTGTGACACGATTACTCAGACGAAAGACGTATCTATGAACGACACATCGATGATTTCGGGAATTATTGAAGGCTTCTACGGTCCACCGTGGACTCATGAGACTCGACTTGACTTCATTGACTTTCTTGCCGAACATGGCGGCAATACCTATGTGTGGGCTGCCAAGCTTGAACCTCGCCACCGCGAGTTATGGGCCGAACCGTTTACCAGCGAAGAGCTTGCTCAATTTGCTGAACTCGCCATCCGACGAGAGTCTGTGCAAGTACTGATCGGTCTGACTCCAGGATCTGACGCAACAAGCGTGCAACTCGTCAACAAATTGCGACCTGTCATCAAGAACGGCTGTCACGGAGTTGTCTTGAGCTTCGATGATCTTCCCGTGCTTGATGCAGCGACAAAACATCGTGAACTCGCGAACGAACTCATCAAGCAACTCAATACACAGGTTTGGTTAGTCCCGACGCACTACGCCGGGACCACAAGTTCGCCATATCTAGAAAAACTCTTTGACGGACTACACGACGACGTCTTGGTGATGTGGACGGGCGTGCACGTCGTGAATGATTCGATCACTGCCCACGATGCTCAACTTCGAACCGCAGCGTGCCGCAACCGCAAACCACTTCTGTGGGACAACACACCAGTGAACGATGCAATCATGAGCGAGGCTCTTCATCTTGGGCCGTACATGTCGCGCGAAACTACGTTGCGTCACGAGATCTTGGGACTGTTACTCAACCCGATGGAGTTTGCCTTGGCCTCACGTCCAACAATTGCAAGTGGGTTGGCTTGGGCACGAGGCGACGACGCATGGTCGGCCTGGGAAACATATGTCGCCGCACAAGGTTGGGCCGAAATCGCTGCCGCTTCCGCGTTTCCTGACGACCCGCACTGGCCGGGAGCGCGGCCAAGCGACGAATGGTGGCAGTCTGTTGCAGGCATGCAGCCAGAAGGTCTCGATACCGGTTGCGAGCCATGGATTGACGCAGCAAAACAAGGAGCCACACTTGTTTTGTCGGCCCGCAAACTCATTGCCGATACGGGCGACCCCGAGATTGCTGTTCTTGGTCGTTTTCATTTAGCAGTTCAATGGCGCACCTGGAAGCGACTACCGGTACTCACATACGGTGGCGGCCCACGTATTCGCCCAGTGGTAACTAACGATGAAAACGGAAAGTTCGCTTATCGAAATGGAACCGTGATTTCGCCCACATCATTAGTTGATGACGAAGTCATGCGCTGCTTGCAAGGCA
>JBAXIP010000348.1:0-1691 GCA_037138315.1 Actinomycetes bacterium | reverse complement strand
ACGCCGAACGCCAATCAGCGGTTTACGGTTGGCCGATCCAAATCATGATTCTGCTCACAGTGATCACGTACGTATTGGCAGGAATTTCCAAAGTGCAACACGGTGGTTGGGATTGGCTGACTGGTGACGTACTACGTAATCAGGTTGCATACGACAATCTGCGTAAAGAACTTCTTGGTAGCCCGCATTCCCCATTTGGTGGCTGGCTTGTTCGTTTTGGATGGCTATTCCCACCCGCCGCAATCGCCACATCGATTGTTGAAATCGGCGCATTCGTGGCACTCGCAAATCCGCAACGATTGCGATGGTTGTTTGCTCTGTCGGCGTGGGCATTTCATGTTGGGGTCGTGCTCACCATGGCGATCTCGTTCCCGTACCCGCTCTCTTTTGTCGCCTATGCCCCGCTCTTTGCCGTTGAACAGATTTGGTCTACGAAACTTGTGACACGATTACTCAGACGAAAGACGTATCTATGAACGACACATCGATGATTTCGGGAATTATTGAAGGCTTCTACGGTCCACCGTGGACTCATGAGACTCGACTTGACTTCATTGACTTTCTTGCCGAACATGGCGGCAATACCTATGTGTGGGCTGCCAAGCTTGAACCTCGCCACCGCGAGTTATGGGCCGAACCGTTTACCAGCGAAGAGCTTGCTCAATTTGCTGAACTCGCCATCCGACGAGAGTCTGTGCAAGTACTGATCGGTCTGACTCCAGGATCTGACGCAACAAGCGTGCAACTCGTCAACAAATTGCGACCTGTCATCAAGAACGGCTGTCACGGAGTTGTCTTGAGCTTCGATGATCTTCCCGTGCTTGATGCAGCGACAAAACATCGTGAACTCGCGAACGAACTCATCAAGCAACTCAATACACAGGTTTGGTTAGTCCCGACGCACTACGCCGGAACTACAAGTTCGCCATATCTAGAAAAACTCTTTGACGGGCTACACGATGATGTCTTGGTGATGTGGACGGGCGTGCACGTCGTGAATGATTCGATCACTGCTCTTGATGCTCAACTGCGAACCGCAGCATGCGTTAATCGCAAGCCGCTTTTGTGGGACAACACGCCAGTGAACGATGCGATCATGAGCGAGGCGCTGCACCTCGGGCCGTACGCTTCGCGCGAAGCTACGTTGCGACACGAGATCTTGGGATTGTTACTCAACCCGATGGAGTTTTCCTTGGCCTCACGTCCAACAATCGCGAGTGGGTTGGCTTGGGCACGAGGCGACAACGCATGGTCGGCTTGGCAAACATATGTCGCCGCACAAGGTTGGGCCGAAATCGCTGCAGCTACCGCGTTTCCTGACGACCCGCACTGGCCGGGAGCGCGACCAAGCGACGAATGGTGGCAGTCTGTTGCAGACATGCAACCAGAAGGTCTCGATACCGGTTGCCAACTATGGATTGACGCAGCAAAACAAGGAGCCGCACTTGTTTTGTTGGCTCGCAAACTCATTGCCGATGCAGGCGACCCCGAGATCGCTGTTCTCGGACGTTTCCATTTGGCAGTCAAATGGCGCACCTGGAAGCGACTACCGGTACTCACATATGGTGGCGGCCCTCGTATTCGCCCGGTGGTAACTAACGATGAAAACGGAAAGTTCGCTTATCGAAACGGAACAGTGATTTCGCCCACATCATTAGTTGATGACGAAGTCATGCGCTGCTTGCAAGGCA
>JBAXIP010000347.1:0-1696 GCA_037138315.1 Actinomycetes bacterium | reverse complement strand
CCGAAGAGACCGGGGTTTCAATGGCAACGCTTGCAGTGCAGTGGGTGCTCGCCAACCCAACGATTACGTCTCCGATCATTGGTGCCAGCCGACCTGACCAGATCGCCGACCCCGTCGCTGCAGTAGGAAATCCCATTGATACTGGAATCAAGGCTCGTATTGACGAGTTGACCTACGAATACCGCTTCGGCGATAACGCCCGCTGAATTAGTTGCGGTCGGGTGCCCAGTTGCCGTGAAAGCCAAACGGAACACGTGCGGGCAATTTCACCTGAGCCACATAACCCCGGTCAAAGTCTTGCGCATCAAGGACGACAAATTCTGTTGAGTCATTCGATCCGTCGTGCACGAAGGTCACTAACCAGCCATCATCCTCATCGGTGCTTCCGGGACGAGCAACAAACACTGGCTCACCTGCTGCACGCGAAACACCGTGATCAAACACTGTGCGCTCTCCAGTGACGAGGTCGTGTTTGATAGTCGGCCAATGCATTGAACCGGGATCAAACTGTGCGCAATAGCCATATCGATACGGCAGTCCCGTCAGCGATCCACGATGGCGCGGGAATTCATTCACCGATGAGTCAATCGTGGTGACCGACACCCGCTTGGTCATCGGGTCAATTTCCCAGCGCATCAGTCGCGACACTGCGTCGCCGAATGGACCGAGCAAATCATCCCGCATCATGAGGTCGTAAAAACATACGTCAAGCACAACTTTGCCGTCCGGCGTGTCGTAGGCATTCATCGGATGGAATACATAACCCACCGGCACATCAACCCAGACGATGTCGGCTGCAACGCCATCTCGCGGCATGAGCCCGACTCGATTGCCGTACTCGGCATTCCATCTGAAAGGGAAACGACCAGCGAAAGCGAGATCGAAGTCAACCAGTACTGGTTGATCGTAGACGACAACGTAACGATTGGTGATTGACATGTCGTGCACCATTGACATCCCCGGCAAAGGAATATCTACCGTGCGATTCACGCGACCATCTTTACCAACCCGCACATACTGCACATGATCCATCCACTCGGCCCATGCATAAACGATGGCGTGCATCTCACCGGTTACTGGATCAATTTTTGGATGCGCAGTGAAAGCGCCAGGCAAGGTTCCAAAAAAGTCATTACGGCCAACAGTTTCTAGTTCGTAGTTCAGTTCGACCGGACATCCACCAGCTTCAACCATCGCCCAAGTGGTGCCCGCAAATGAACCGACGTTGGTGTTGGGTCCGGTCGGAGAGTTGTTCCAGTTTCGGCCAGCAATATCGGGCAAACCCTTTGTTGCATTCACTGCCGTTGATCCGACATACCGGTTGCGATACCACTCAGCGCGTCCTTCTCGTAATCGAATGCCGTGAACCATTCCATCGCCCACAAACCAGTGGTGAGTTGCTGGGTCAACCCCAACAATCGGGTTGGGTCCGTTACGTAAGTACCGTCCGTTTAACTCTGGAGGTAACTCACCAACGACATGCAAATCAAAGGCAGTGACTTCTTCGGAAACGGGAGCGTAATTTCCCGAGAGGTAAACGTTGTCGCCGACGGCATCAGACAAGGTGGTCATCACTCTTGTCTAACCGCCCGACGAGGCAGCGTCCAATACTCGTCCTCAGAAAAGCACCCAAAAAACATAAAAGCCCACCGCAGTGGGGCTTTTGGTGGGCATGACGGGACTCGAACCCGGGACC
>JBAXIP010000346.1:0-1697 GCA_037138315.1 Actinomycetes bacterium | reverse complement strand
AATTCATTGAACGGTACATCCGCAACAAAACCAGCAATTCCATCGCGCTGATTTCGATTGACGTAGGGCGCAACTAAACCCTTGCGCTGTTGTTGTGAAAGGCCAGCGCCTGGCAAATAGGCAGTTCCTCGCACAAACAACGATGTGTTCCGGGTAATTGTGCGGTGTAATCCCCCACTTGCCGATATCTGAATGAGGCTCGGGGCCTTTCGACCAGATGGCACCGCAATACCAGTGTTTGACAAAACCAATCCTGCTATTCGTTCTGAGTGCGCCACGGCATACCCCATGCCGATCGCTCCGCCCCAGTCTTGAGCCACGAGCCATATCGGACCACTGATTCCAAGGGCGTTGACAAAATCGTTTATGTCTGCGACTCGATCCCGATATCGCCGCGGTCCGATTTGATCTGAAAAACCCATTGATAAGTGGTCGGGTGCAACGATTCGAAATTTCTCATTGAGTTCATTGAACAGTCGCGACCACAAATATGACCACGTCGGGTTGCCATGCAGACACAACACTGTTGGTGCGTCGTTATCTAAACCTGGACGATCTAGATAATGCCAACGATGAATTTGTTCATCATGACTTGGCACGTCAATTGTGTGCGACCACGAAGGATCAAGCCCGATCTCGCCCAATAATTGTGCGGACGGAGCGGGCATTGTCACCAAAGAATTTCTGAGAAACTGGTATTCAAACCAGAACCAATTCCCATACAAAGAACGCGTTGGCCGGGTTGAATTTGATCTTGCACACTGGCCAAGGTGATGGGGACTGCCGCAGGACCAACATTTCCGTACTTCGGGAATGTCAATGGAACCTTCGAAGAATCAATCGCCAAGCGATCGCACAACATCGTGGTGTGAACTTTGCTCACCTGATGGAAGACGGACCAATCAAGTCCATCAGTCCAATCAAAATCAGCTTTCGATGCTTCCCATGCATCGGCGGCAAGATCAAGACCAGCAACTAATAGTCCATGCGTATCAGTAGTCATGCGATCTAGGTTGCCAATACATAGCGCATTATGTTCGGTGCCGGCACGACCAACTCCGCCAATGAGGCGATGCACATCGCCGTGACGATTCTTTCGTGCCATCACCATAGCTGCCGCACCTGAACCAAGAGTCAGCGATGCGAACTCAGCAAAAACATCACCAGCGGTTGAATTTGGATTGCGTAAACGTTCAAGCGTTGTTTGCTGGGTGTAGCGACTTCCCTCACCATCAACGATGAGCGCGTATTCAACTGTGCCTGTATCGAGCATCGTGGCTGCCAAATGCATCGCATTGATAAAACCAAGACATGCATTCGCAATATCAAAGTTGAGACATGATGACGACAGGCCCAACTGATGATGAACCGCGCAAGCCACTGAAGGCTCAAGATTTTCCTTACATACCGACGTTGAAATCAAGATCCCGATCTTTGATGGATCAATTCCGGCTTGTTCAATCGCGGCACGACCAGCCATTGCTGCGGCATCGGTGAATGACACATCGTCATCCCACCAGCGACGTTCTTCAATGCCAGCAAGACCTGCAAGTAGCCCTGGGCGCAAACCATTGCGTTGGTAGGTTTCGGCCAGTTGCTCATCAATCCAGTCAGATGTGACAACACGGGGCGCCTCAATGGCGGCCAGGCTCAGAATTCCGCTGTGTTGGTGCCGGAACACCGAATTTTTGTTCATT
>JBAXIP010000345.1:0-1699 GCA_037138315.1 Actinomycetes bacterium | reverse complement strand
TCATGTTCTTTGCCGCCAGCATTCCGATCGCCGAAAAGCGCAGCGCCGAGCGTCGCCCGGGCTGGGAGGCCTACAAAGCAAATACCCCGATGGTCTTGCCTCGCCTGCGTAAATAGTGTCAAGTCGGTCAATCAACTGACCGATACACAAGGGTGATTATTGCGACGACTCTTATCCCGGCTCTCTTGGTGGCCGTCGCGTTGCTCACGGTCATCAGCATTGCCACCTTATTAAGCCAGCGCTCTCGTACTCAACAGCTCGTCATCAGCCTGCAGACCGAACAAGAACAACTCGCTCAAGCCAACGACCGCTTGGCACATGTTGCCTCACACGACTCGTTGACCGAGCTACTGAATCGTCAGGGAATCATTGACCACCTTGAACAGGAAATTGTTCGCAGTCGCGACTCACACAAAATCGCGGTGCTATTCATGGATGTTGATCGCTTTAAAAGCATCAACGATTCGCTCGGTCATGGAGCTGGAGATCAACTGCTCCAAGTTATAGGTCGACGTATTAATACAGTCATGCTATCTGGTTGTATCGCTGGACGCCTTGGCGGTGATGAGTTCATCATTGTGATTGACGAAGCATCGGATATTTCTCGAGTTTCCGATGTTGCACATCGCCTCACACAAGTGATGAGCGAACCACTTGAACTCAGCGGCCGCCTTGTTCGAATTTCAGTCAGCATTGGTGTTGCTGTTGGGCCCGATGCCAACGACACAGCCAGTGAGTTAATTGGATTTGCAAATGTTGCGCTGCATCGCGCAAAAGATGCTGGCCGCGATCGTGTCGAAATCTTCACCTCAGATATTCGTGTTGAAATGCAACGTCGAGCAGCTGAAGAGCGCTCATTACGTCTCGCCATTGATGCCGGCGATGTTGTGCCGTTTTTCCAACCAGAATTTGACGCCACCACCGGGCAAATCATTGGTGCTGAAATTTTGGCACGATGGGTCCGACGAGACGGATCAATTACAAGCGCCGGCGCGATGCTCACAATGGCCGAAGATGCGAGCACGCTTGAGCGACTCACTTCGGTCATCATGCAACAATCACGGCCTGTGATTCGTCGACTAGTTGCACTTGGACTTCCCACGGGGTTTCGATTCCGTGTCAACTTGCCCCATCGCTGTACGCCGCGCGCTTGGCGTGATGGTCAGGTGGCGTCGTACTTCACCGGAATCAATCCGAATATGTTGACTCTTGACGTGTACGAGACCGCGATGTTCAGCGATCTTGTTGGCGCCGCAGGTGTCTTAACCGAGATGCGTCAACTTGGTGCCCGAGTTTGTCTTGAAGACGCTGGTCGTGGTGGCGGGTCTCTATCAATGTTGCGTTCGCTACCCCTTGATGAAGTTCGTGTTGATCGACTTCATGTCGACTCGCTCACATCACAAGCCAACGATCGTGCTGTTGTACGCGCCATGGTTAACTTGGCCAAAGATCTGGGTCTCAGCATTTCTGCTGACGGAGTTGAAAGCGGAGCCCAGGCTGACGCACTGCTAGCGCTTGGTTGCACGACCCATCAAGGCCATCTGTATTCACCCGCTATTACAGCGACTGCCCTTGAGGACATGATCTTAAAAATGGCGGCAGAGCGCGCTACCGATGGTCTGATGGCGTAGCGTTTCTCTTTCGTGTCGTCGAAAAAACTTGGTGTCATATGGATGCTCATCAGCGCCAGTGCTTATTC
>JBAXIP010000344.1:0-1705 GCA_037138315.1 Actinomycetes bacterium | reverse complement strand
GCCAACTGACGACTTGACCCTTCTGGGTAAAACGATCGATCAAAATCTCGGGCAGCTTGACGCTTGACAGCGACTTCGTCGAAATAGCGCTTCGACTGCCACACCCCATACTTCGGACTTGCATCAATGTACGCCTGACGCTCGGTGGGCGAAGGTCCGAGCAAAGCCTCTGCCGCTTCGGCAGTAGGCGCACCGATCTCAAATTCACCCGTCACTGAATACAACGAAATTAAGGATCGCGCGCGCTCAGGGTGTTCGATCACCAAAGTTTGAGCAATCATGCCACCCATTGATGCTCCCAAAATATGTAATGAATCAATGCCGAGATGATTGAGTAATTCGATGGCGTCTTGAGCCAAATCTGACAGCGTGTACGGAACCGTCGGTAATTCTTGGCTGGTCAGCGCCGCAGCAAACACGGCGTTCGGGTCGACGACGACACCATCAAGCTTGGTTGACAGACCACAATCACGATTATCGAAGCGGATGACATAGAAACCTTGGTCGACCAACATTTGGCAGAAACGATCAGGCCAGTTGATGAGTTGTGCACCAAAGCCCTGAATCAACAACAGAGCCGGATTGGTCGCGTCCCCCAGCGTTTCGTATTCAATGGTGATCGTCCCGATATTCGCAGAAATAATCGCTTGTGGCATCCCGTGAGAGTACATCTCGTCACTTCAGTACCACCATCTCAGCGACTACCTTTGTCGTATGACTTCAGGAATGTTCCCGCACATGCGCTTTGGCGTCCACACTGGTTTACAACACACCACCTACGACGTTTTACGACCAGCATGGCGCAAGATTGAAGATCTTGGCTTTGATTGGATTTCCATTTGGGATCACTTTTACGGAGCAACCGGCAAGCCTGATGATGCGGCATGCTTTGAAGCCGTCGCGATGCATGCGGCATTGGCAGCAGAGACAAGTCGAGTTCGCGTGGGTTCACTCGTCTATTCGGTTGGCTATCGCCATCCATCGGTACTCGCAAAAATGATTACCGCGATCGATCACATTTCAGGTGGCCGCGCCGATATGGGACTTGGTGCAGGTTGGGCTCAAGTTGAATACGAGGCGTACGGCATTCCCTTCCCCGGAATCAAAACACGCATGGACCAGCTTGAGGAGGCGGCACAATGCGTGCGTGGTTTGTTACATGATGACGTCACCAACTTTGCAGGCGAATGGGTCAATCTGACGAATGCCCGCAACGAACCTCGCCCGATTCAGAAGAAGATTCCGATTTGGGTCGGTGGCGGCGGAGAAAAGCGAACCCTCAACATCACCGCAAAATACGCCGACGGCTGGAATGTCCCGTTTGTTTCACCCGAAGCTTTTGCCCATAAGAGTTCTGTTCTCACCATCCACTGCGAGTCAATCGGACGCGACCCCAAAGAAGTGAAGCGCACCGTCAATGTCGGTATCGCATGGACCGAGGAAAGCTTGCAGTCACAATTTGGCATGCTCGCCGAAGGTGTTCGACCCGGCGTTCTCACCGGAAGCGATGAACAAGTCATTGATCGCATTGGTCAATATGTCGCGGCCGGTGCCGAGCAAATTAACTTGGCGCTTCGTGCACCCTTCGACATGGAATCGGTTGAACGCTTTAGCAAGACTTTGAAATTGGCGTGACTGAAACAATTCATATTTCAGCACCAGGTCGCGTCAATTTGATTGGTGATCACACCGATTACACCGGCGG
>JBAXIP010000343.1:0-1712 GCA_037138315.1 Actinomycetes bacterium | reverse complement strand
ACGAAAACCCAACGGCCACTGGTATTTGGGCTGCCTTGCAAATGTTCGCAAAAGCGAATGCAACCTTGACCGATGCTCCTACGGCTGCCGAAACTTTGGCCAACATGTTCACCATCAAGGACGAAACTCTTGGTGGATTGGTTTCCCCAACAACGTGGACTCAGGGCAAAACTGCACCGCCCCGTAACTGTTGGTGGAACTACTCGTTGACTGACGGAAAGATTGAGAACCCACTCGGTGGCCTTGCCTACCAGTGCAACCCAGCTGAGAGTTAAGTAACGCAATTCATCAGTAGTACTGAATGAGGGTCACCACGGCGACAGATTCGCTGTGGTGACCCTCAAGTATTTATCGAACAAAATCATTTATTAAGGGGTAGGCAGTGCACAATCTTCTTCCGTTTATTGTCACTGGTCTTGTGACAGGAATGATCTATGGCCTGGCTGGAACTGGTCTCGTTCTCACCTTCAAGACTTCGGCGATTTTCAATTTTGGACACGGTGCAATTCTGACTGCATCGGCTTTGGTGTATTACGCACTGCGTTTTTCACTGAACTGGGATTGGAAAATCTCATTTGTTTTGACGGTGTTTATGGCTGGCCCATTATTCGGTTTGATTATGGAACGCATTGCGCGAACACTGTCACGTCAACCAACACCAATGAAGATTCTCGGAACGATTGGTCTCACTGTTGCAATTCCGTCACTGTGCCTTTTCTTCTATCCAGAAAGTAACAAGGGACTTTTTGTTGATCGTTTTCCTGGATTGCCATTTAGCAATCGAAAAGAATACAAATGGCGCATTTTCAATATCAATATCTTTGGCGACCAACTTGTGATTGCATTAATCACTGTTGTCGCCGTTGCCGGTCTCTATCTACTCTTTCGATATTCACGACTCGGAACCGCAATGCGGGCCGCAGTTGATGATCCAGATCTCTTAGACCTCATGGGTACGAACCCGACACGCGTACGCAGAATTTCGTGGATGATCGGTTGTGTCTTTGCTTCGTTGTCGGGGATATTGATTCTTCCGCTAGTTGGCCTTCAGCCGTACAACCTCACCTTCTTGGCCATGTATGCCTTCGGTGCAGCTGCCATTGGTGGCTTTACCAGTATCCCGATGACTTTTGTGGGTGGTCTCGTCATTGGCATCGCACAAGATCTCATCGGTTACCAAGTCAGCAAAAATCATTGGCAGTCCTTAGACGGTCTTGCAGATGCACTTCCATTCCTCATTCTTCTTCTCGTCCTTCTTGCTCTGCCCAAGCACCGACTCGCTCCCCGATCAGATGCCGAATCTCGCCCACCACTTCAGTGGCACGGTAGTAGCCGCTTTCGATTGACCTCGGGGGTCGTCGTTTTCGCAGTGCTCGTTTTCATTCCAAATCTTGTTGGTACTAAACTTTCGTATTACTCATTTGGTCTGTGTACTGCAATCTTGGTCTTATCGCTCGGGCTTCTCATCAAAACAAGCGGTCAAGTTTCTCTCTGCCACGCAGCTTTTGCCGGAATCGGTGCATTGTCCTTCTCGCGACTCACTATTGAAGCACATGTCCCGTGGTTGCTGGCGCTTGTCATTGCGGGGTTGATCGTCGTACCAATCGGTGCCGTCGTCGCCTTACCAGCGATTCGTTTACACGGTGTTTATTTGGCACTCGCAACTTTTGGTTTTGGAATCCTTGTCACTCGATTGTTCTTTACGCAGTCCT
>JBAXIP010000342.1:0-1715 GCA_037138315.1 Actinomycetes bacterium | reverse complement strand
CTCGACTTGCGGGAACGACTTCGCGATTTATGACAGCTCTTGCTGCGTTGTCGGCCGTGCCTACCTTGATCACCGGTGACGCTCCACTGCGTCACCGACCGATGAAGCCATTGCATGATGCGCTGACGCAGCTTGGTGCTCAGGTGAAGCCAGTTGATCAAACAGGGCATCTGCCGGTATGGGTCTCAGGTGATGCACTTGATGGTGGGACAGTGTCGATTCCTGGTGACATCAGCAGTCAATACGTGTCGGCTTTGATGATGATTGGTCCCTATCTCCCCGAAGGTATACGACTGCAGCTGACTTCGCCGTTGGTGTCGCGTCCGTATGTGGCCATTACCGCGTCGGTTATGAGTTCATTTGGTGCCACTGGAATTGCAATCGGTGATCACACTGTTGGCGTTGAACCAAGTGCGTACTCCGCCACTAGTTACGCCATTGAAGCCGATGCGTCTTCGTCGTCGTATCCGCTGGCCGCTGCCGCGATTGCCGGTGGATCTGTCAAGGTCCTTGGTGTTGGTCAGCCAGCTTTACAGGGTGACGCGGCGTTCGTCGATGTACTCGAGGCAATGGGGTGCACGATACGGGCGTCTGAAGAATCGCTCGAAGTTGAGTCGTCAGGGGCTTTGCACGGTGTCGAGATCAACATGGCCGATATGTCAGATTTAGTGCCAACTTTGGCAGTCGTCGCGGTATTTGCTGATTCACCGACGCGAATTACTGGTGTCGGGTTTATTCGTCAAAAAGAAAGTGATCGCATTGGTGATTTAGTCAATGGTCTGAAAAAGATTGGCTGCGATGCTGTTGAAGAAGACGACGGCATCTTGATTCGTCCGGTCAAAATTGATCAACTTCATGGTGCCGAGTTGTCAACACATGATGATCACCGTTTGGCAATGGCCTGGTCACTACTGGCTTTGCGCGTCTCTGGCATCTCGATTGATGAACCTGAGGTCGTGAGTAAGAGTTGGCCCGAGTGGTGGGACGTGCGATCCACTTTGTTGAACGTCTCGGCGAAGTAAACTTCTCTTGATATGTATTCTCCCAGCAATCACTCGATCGGTCATTCTGAGGAGAACGCAGTGCGGGTGGCTGCCTTTGACGTCGATCACACCTTGACCAATAAGGACTGCGTCGTTCCGTTCTTGCGTGAAGTTGCTGGTTGGCGTTTGTATGTCGGTCTGATTTGGCGAATAGTGCCATTGAGTCGAGCACTTGTTGCCCGCGATCGTGACCGAGTGAAAGCAGTGGCCACTAGGGCTGCGCTAGCGGGACGATCGATTGAGCAGGTTGATGCCAAGGCACGTGGGTTCGCATCGCGTGCTTTTCCAGCCTGGTTACGTGATGACACAGTCAAGCGTTTGCGCTGGCATCATTCGCAGGGTCATAAGGTGGTGCTGGTTTCTGCTTCGTACAGTTTGTATCTGAAATATCTCGGCAGGTTGCTCGGTTGCGATGCAGTGATGGGCACTGAATGCGAAACAGATTCAGGTTCGCAGTTCACGGGATCACTCGTTGGCGCGAACTGTCGCGGTGCAGAGAAAGAACGCCGCTTACGTGAATGGCTTGATGGTGAAGGATTCGGTTCGTATGTGTTGTACGCCTATGGCGATTCTGCGGGCGATGACCAAATGTTGGCAATGGCCGATCATGCGTTTCGAATTACAAAAGAGTGTGTCGCCGAAGTGCCAGAATTGAGTGCAGTATGACAATGC
>JBAXIP010000341.1:0-1716 GCA_037138315.1 Actinomycetes bacterium | reverse complement strand
CTAGCAAACCTTGTTGACGGTTGGGCCCCACGTTCGCTCGAACTATGGCATCAGGGTTGGTGGGTCGCTCACGTTGTTGCATTCATTGCATTCCTCGCCATCTTGCCGATCACCATGTTGCGCCATATCTTTACGTCGCCGCTCAACATGTACCTCAAAGATCGTGATCGTCCCAAGGGTGCAATGAAAGCTATGCCAAACCTCACCGAGACGTCACTTGAATCATTTGGTGCTTCAGTTGTTGAAGACTTCACGTGGAAGCAATTGCTCGATACCGATTCGTGCACCATGTGTGGTCGCTGTACGAGCGTGTGCCCAGCACATGCAACTGGCAAGCCACTTGACCCACGTGAAATTGTTTTGAAGACCGGTGAAGTCATGGCTGCAACTGCAGCGCACGCACCTGGTGGTCGCGTGACTCCCCCAATCGGCACCGACAGCGAAATCACCATTACTTCAAACTCGCTCTTTGAACGCATTACCTCTGAAGAAGTTTGGGCATGCACCTCGTGTAAGGCTTGCGATGAGATTTGCCCAGTCAACATTGAAATTCTCGACAAGATTCTCGACATGCGTCGCTACCTCACGTTGATGGAAAGTAATTTCCCACCTGAGCTCGGCAACGCATTCCGCGCCATGGAAAACCAGGGCAACCCATGGGGAATGAATCAGGGAGAACGCGGCGATTGGGCCAATGGCCTTGATGTCGACATCGTTGATCCAGGCGAAGTTCTTTCGCATGAGTATCTCTATTGGGTTGGTTGCGCTGGTTCATTCGACGACAAGAACAAGAAAGTCACGCAGTCAATGGCCAAGTTGCTGAAGCGTGCCGGCATTGATGTCGCCATTCTTGGACCGAGCGAAATGTGCACCGGCGACTCGGCGCGTCGTTCGGGTAACGAGTACTTGTTCCAGATGTTGGCCATGCCTAACGTCGACATGCTCAACGGCATGGGCGTCAAAAAGATCATCACCCAGTGTCCACACTGCTTCAACACACTTGCCAATGAGTACCCGCAACTTGGCGGAAAGTACGAAGTGATTCACCACACGCAACTTCTTGAGCAGCTCATTGACAGCGGAAAGCTCGATGTCAGCAACGCAACTCTTGAAGAGCGCATCACGTATCACGACTCGTGCTATCTCGGCCGTCACAATGACGTCTACTTGGCTCCTCGCAAAGTCGTTGCCTCAATCAAGGGCATCGAAGTTGTTGAAATGCAGCGCAACGGAACCCAAGGCATGTGCTGTGGTGCTGGTGGTGCTCGTATGTGGATGGAAGAGACGATTGGCACCAAGGTCAACGACGAACGTGCCCGTGAAGCAATCAGCACTGGTGCAAGCCGTGTCGCGACGGCATGTCCGTTCTGCTACATCATGCTCGATGACGGCGTGAAGGCTGCTGGTGTTGAAGAAGACCAGATGAAGGTTGCCGACATCTCGATTCACTTGCTTGAAGCCATCGAAAATGGCGAACGGCTATTGGCCAATCCGGCCACACCGCTCAAGGCCTGATTACGCCTTGAGGTGACTGTTCACGAGTGAGCGAAGGTGCTCAATGCCGACACCTTTGCTTGCACTCACCCACACAATGTCACCTTGATCGAGCATGCATCCTGCAGCAAGATCTTTCTTGCGCGTCGCCCGCTTTGACGACTTCACTTTGTCGTGCTTAGTTGCAACAACGGTATGCGGCACGCCATTGGCACGCAACCA
>JBAXIP010000340.1:0-1724 GCA_037138315.1 Actinomycetes bacterium | reverse complement strand
TTATCAACCACGACACGACCTGATGCACGATCCATCAGAACTACGTCGGTGAATGTTCCACCAATATCTACGGCCAATCGCCAATCAGCAACGGTCATTTTCTTCCTCCAATATTTACGATGATTTTGTTACAAAATTCTTTTTTAGATGTCAGTTCGCGGGGGCGAAAACACATCGAGGATCCACACTTCATTGAGTTCTTCGTCGCCGATGAAGAGACTGTCGCCATGCCAAATTGACGGCGGTGCCAAGTAGACCTCGCCTTCACCAAGCACGACCCGTTGTGTGTCTTCCTTGTCCCCAATACGGAAATCAAGTTTGCCGCGCATGATGATGCCAAGTTGTTCAGTTTCCACATGGTTGTGCATGATCGAGCCAGTACTACCGCCACGGATTCGCCAGAACCACAATTGCGAATTTTCACCAGTGATCACACGGCGACGGAAACCATCGCGACCCGTTTCTTTGAATTCTTCTTCTTCAAAGAAATAGCAATATTGATTGTTGACATTCATCTTTTCATCTCTTTCAGATCTTGATGGACTAATTTTTTGCATGTCAGGTAACACTTCATACGAGCCTCTCCAACATGCGCGCCTCAACGTCGTGCAAGTGAGCTACTACTGCTTTTTCGGTACGAATTTGATCTCCGGCGAGCAATGCTTCAGCGATTTCAATATGGGCGTGCGATGAAGATTCAACAATGTTTGAAACTTCTTCCTTGTTGTTTTCGGCGTAGAGCAGCGAGGCGAATTCTTCAGAGTTAAACAACGATGCGAGAGCCTTTGAATAGACCTCACTCAACACGGGGTTGTCACATGCCGAGGCGATCATTTGGTGAAACTGACGATCGAGCAAGCGAAATTCGTCGATTCCGTCAGCATGTTGCGAGGCAATGTCGGCAATTGCGCGGCGCACCTGCTCGGGAGCCCGCAATGCAACGAGTCCGGCCATTGCTGGTTCAATGACACGGCGCACTTCAAACAAGTTACGCACGGTTGCTTTGCGCGAGTCGAATGCCAGTTCAAGACCTGGCAATACCTCTACAACAAAGGCTCGATTGCCACGACGCTCAATAAAACCTGCAGTGGCAAGGCCTTGAATTGCCTCACGTACCGATGTGCGGGCAACGTTGAATTGTTCACACAACACACGTTCGGCAGGCAGTGCTGTTCCCGCAATCAATTCGCCATTACGAATTGCTTCGATCAGGCGTTCACGAACTTCAACCGCAACGGTGCGGCGTTCCACTCGATCAAAGGTTGTCTGAATCACTTCAAACCAAACTGTGCGAAATGGCGCCGATCGCCAGGCAAGTCGAGAGGTTGAACAATTGCCTGATGAGCCATCTCGCCCCAATGCTCGGGCGGAACCAGCCACATCACTTCAAATTCGAGTCCATCAGGGTCGACTGAATACAAACTCTTATTCACTCCATGATCGCTGGCACCTACGAGGGCTTTAGCGGCGCTGAGTTTCACGCGCATTTCTTCCAGTTCTTCGAGCGTGCCGACTTCCCAGGCAATGTGATACATGCCAACCGATGAACGGCCCGCAGTTGTTGGTGCGGCGCCTTGACCAATAGCAAAGAATGCAATGTCGTGGTGATTTTGCGACAGGGGTGCGCGCATGAAAAGAAACTGCCCGCCCGGATCTTCAATCATGGTTTCAAAGCCCATGACTTCGGAGTAAAAACGCTTGGTGGTCGCCACGTCACGGATGTA
>JBAXIP010000339.1:0-1734 GCA_037138315.1 Actinomycetes bacterium | reverse complement strand
TTGGCGATTGAGGGCTATGACTTTGCGCCAACATTCTCAATCTGGACAACGATTGAAGAATGTTTGAATCCTCCACTGGTCTGGGAAAAAGAACGTGGCATTTTTACAACAAACTGCTTTAGCGAGCCGGAAGTTTTCCACTTTCCTGAAGGCATTGGACCCATTGAGTGCGTAAACGTTGAACACGAAGAAGTGTTGTTAATGCCTCGCGAAATTGAGTGCAATCGAGTGACCTTTAAGTACGGACTCGGTACCGACTTCATCAATTGGTTGAAAACGTTTGCGTATCTCGGGCTTGATTCGGCTGAAAAAATTCCGGTCGGAGATGTGAAAGTTGCACCGCGCGATGTTCTTGCGGCGGTGTTGCCGAACCCTGCAAAACTTGGTCACTTAATGACTGGTAAGACCTGTGCGGGCACTTGGGTCAAAGGTACGAAAGATGGGCAACCACGTGAGTTGTATTTGTATCACGTGGTAGATAACCAGCAGACAATGGGGGATTGGGGTTGTCAAGCCGTGTTATGGCAAACGGCAATCTGTCCCGTGGTTGCTCTTGAATTGATTGCCCGCGGAACTTGGAAACACTCTGGGGTTCGAGGGCCTGAAGCATTTGATGCAGTTCCGTATCTTGAGTTGTTAGCTGAATATGGGGCACCACACGGCATGGTGGAAATGGGTGAAGGTCAATGGCCATCACCGACGCGTACAGATGATCCTGGTTGGTCGCGTCCAGTACGCACGTCAACCACTGCGTGATTTGCTAGCGCGTGCCTTCAAGTTCGTAGAGCAGCACATTGCCGCCGCGGCGAACCCATAGTCCAGCGCCAGCTTGTGCAAAATGCGGATCTAGTAATTCGCGATACCAATCGCCAGGTCGATGATGAACTTCCATATCGGTTGACGACATATCAACGATCGTATTGAAGTCGAGCGTTGTCGGAACTTCAAGGTAGAGAACATGACGAGTTGCAGCAGCAATGTTCTTGATTGCTGATTCGACGGCTTTGTCATCAGGGTATTGCAACACTCCATGGCAGATCACTAGATCAAAGGCGCGCGGGGGAGCCCATTGCGAGATATCGCGAAGTTGATGCCCAAATTTTGTGCAGGCATATTCGCTGACGTCGGTTGATGTCACGCGTACATTCGGAAAGTTTTCGCGGTACCAATCACGCCAGAGTCCAGGTCCGGCACCAATGTCAAGAACAGATTTTGGTGCAACGCCCCACCAAGCACACATATTGTGCACGGCAGATCCGAGTTGGGCGATGCGCTTTTTATCGTGCACCCCACCGCGCCCATAAAAACGTTTGTAATAGTCGGCGTTGAATTGACTCATGGCTGTCTAACGCTAGACGTTCCAGTCAATTTGCGGATGTATTCGGACTGATTCAGAGATTCGAATGAGTTCTGAAAAATCTGATGGATCAATGACAAGACCTTCAATGAGGTATTTACGAAGACCGTCGTGTATTCCGACTAGACCCGTACTTTCAGCATTACGGACCATGTGAAATTGGTGAAGACTGTCGCCAATCTCGTTGGGTAGTTCTATCCACGAGTTATCAAGTACTGGTAACTCAAACATTTGGTGGATTAACCAGACGTTGTCACCGTTCACGATGCGAAGAGTTGAGTACTCTGGCTCGTCAACTAGCCAGTCGCCAGGTACCACCGAAACTCCAATCATGGGTTGCACAATTGACGTCTTCTCGGACATCACGTCACCGGGTT
>JBAXIP010000338.1:0-1739 GCA_037138315.1 Actinomycetes bacterium | reverse complement strand
TTCCGGTGATAGCTGTTGGTCGAATGCTTCCCGAAATCGCCGACGAGATGTTGGCGCTCGGTGAATGCGATTTTGTTTCAATGGGCCGCCAATTGTTGGCCGACGCCGAACTGGTGAACAAAATTCGCGAAGGTCAACGGGCTTCAATTCGCCCTTGCATCAACTGTTATGTATGCGTTGAACAAAACTTCTTTGACGGTAATCCGAAGTGTGCAGTCAACCCGGCGTTGTGTAATGAAAGCGTTGCGGTGCTTGCGCCAATGTCCACGGCAAAACATCTTGTCGTGATCGGTGGCGGGCCTGCCGGAATGGAGGCGGCGCGAGTAGCGGCGGTCCGCGGCGCCAAAGTCACCTTAATTGAGAAGGGTTCACGACTCGGGGGAACCATGTGGTTCTCGCAGTTGACGACTCCGGCTAATCAATTGTTAGTTGATTGGCTCACTCACGAAATTCAACGACTTAATGTTGATGTTTTGTTATCAACTGAAGCGACTCGCGAAGTCGTTGATGCATTGAATGCTGATGAAATTGTTGTTGCTACCGGTGCACGTCGGGGATTACCGGACGTGCCGGGGGCCGACCTGCCACATGTGCTGACAGGTGATGCTTTGCGGGGCGTCATCACTGGTGAGGCAGGTGCCGATCAGCGGTCACTGAATTCGTTCGGCAAATTTGCAGTGGCCACTGGCAGATCGCTCGGACTGTTGAACTCGGCCGATCGTATTCGAACGCTCTCAAAGACTTGGATGCCAGTTGGTAAGCGAGTCGTGGTGATAGGTGGAGGTTTGGTTGGGCTTGAACTCGCAGAGTTTCTCGCCGAACGCGGTCGGAAGGTCACCGTATTAGAAGAAGGTCCGCATTTGGGACTCCCTATGGCGATGCCTCGTCGTTGGACGGCAGTAATCAAAGCAACGAAGCACGGGGTTGTGCTAGTTCGCGATGCCACGGTTGTTTCAATCGACAAGGTTTCGGTGCGCTATCGCAGCGGAGAAGATGAATTTGAAGTTCGCGGTGATTCGGTCGTTGTTGCATCTCAAGTTGAACCAGACGTGCAGTTGGCAGAGTTGCTGAGCGATCTTGGGGTACGAGTTCAAGTAGTAGGAGACGCCTTGAATATCGGTTACATCGAAGGAGCAATACATACAGCGAATCGAGTCGCTCGTGAGCTCTGACAATGCAGTGATGACGTTTGCCGATCATGTCCGTGCTCGCAGCACTGATGACAACGTTGCTATCCGCTTTGATGATAAATCGATGACCTATCGAGATTGGTGTTCGGGGGTCGCGTCACGTTCGGCAATGTGGCTTGATATTTTGCGAAGTCGACCCGAGGGTTCGTCTCCGCACATTGGAGTATTGCTGGAAAACACTCCAGAGTTCACCATGTGGTTGGGGGTTGCCGCGGTGACCGGGTCGGTGATTGTTGGTATCAATCCCACACGCCGTGGTGCCGAACTTGCTCGCGATATTTCCCACACCTCGTGTCAAATTGTCGTGACCGAAACGAGTCAGATTGAACTTCTTGACGGACTTGATCTTGGTGATGCCAATGGTTTCATCTTCGTGACCGAGACAAATGAGTATGCCGAGTTAGTCAATGCATATGCCGGGGCCGTATTGCCAACCTCTGACGAGTGTCCCGTTGATTCCGCACATACATTCTTGTTGCTCTTTACATCCGGAACCAGTGGTGCTCCAAAGGCGGTTATCACGAGCCATCAGCGACTCAATTTTGTGGC
>JBAXIP010000337.1:0-1744 GCA_037138315.1 Actinomycetes bacterium | reverse complement strand
CCGAATTGGCAATCGATCAAGCGGTACTTTTGCACGCGCCTCGTTGGGGTGACCCAACTCTTCCCGAATCTGGAGTCAACCCGAGCACTCTTGAAGAGCGCTCGGCGAATTTGGCCATGATCTACGGCTTCTTACTTCCGGCATTCGTCGATCGTTTAGGTGCGCGACTCGAACCCGAAATATTGAAAGTCATTGAAGACGCTGCACCAGTCATCGGGTCATGGGCATTGGGGTCGGGTACTCCATTAACGGTTGCCCATTACGATTTTCGACCCGACAACTTTATGTTTGCTCGTGAGCCAGATGCTCCGCCGCTCGTTGTCGTTGATTGGCAAACAGTTAACGAAGGTTTGGGTATGGTTGATGTGGCTTACCTCATCGCCGGCAGTTTTACGCCCGAGCGTCGTCGTGAAGTTGAAAAGCAACTGATTGAGTCGTATCGGGTGAAACTCAATGCCGCCGGAATTAGCTATGACGCTGACACTTGCTGGCGTGACTATCGATTCGGTTCAATATGGGGTCTCATCATCACGGTGTTGGCAACATCTATGGCGGCACGTACCGAACGCGGCGACGATCTTTTTGTCACCATGGCAACTCAGTACGGCCATTTAGTTCTTGATCATGATGCACTGAGTTTGTTGAAGTAATCATTTTTAGAGTGGGGGATATATGACAACGACAGAATTTGATCCAGATTCGCTGCGAGCGAAATATGAGTTTGAACGCGATAAGCGTTTACGTGCCGAAGGCAACGATCAATACACCGACATCTCTGACTTCGATCAGTACCTCGAAGATCCGTATGTTCAGCCTCTCAATCGTGCACCACTCTTTGACGAAGTTGAAGTTGCAGTCATCGGTGGCGGTTTTGGTGGGCTGCTGGCTGGTGCACGTTTGCGTGAAGCCGGAGTGACCGATATTCGCATGATCGAAAAAGGTGGCGACTTCGGCGGCACGTGGTATTGGAATCGCTACCCAGGTGCGGCATGCGACGTTGAGTCATATATCTATTTGCCTTTGCTTGAAGAAATTGGATACATCCCGAAGCAGAAGTATTCAAATGCTCCTGAAATCCTTGAGCACAGCCGGGCAATTGCTCGTTTCTTCGATCTGTATACCAATGCCTGTTTGCAAACCGAAGTGACTGAATTGCGTTGGGACGAAGCCGATTGTCGATGGTTGATTCATACCAACCGTGGTGACATTATGCGCGCCAGATTTGTCGTGATGGCCAATGGGCCACTACACCGACCCAAATTGCCAGGTATCAAGGGAATTGAAACCTTCAAGGGTCACACGTTCCATACCAGTCGCTGGGATTACGACTACACCGGCGGTGATTCAACTGGTGGATTGTCAAACTTGAAGGGCAAGCGCGTCGGCATTATTGGAACTGGTGCAACCGCGGTGCAGTGTGTTCCGCACCTTGGTGCATCGGCTGATCAACTGTTTGTATTCCAACGCACGCCATCGTCTATTGATGTTCGAAACAATCGTCCGACCGACAATGAATGGGCTGCGTCTTTGCAACCTGGTTGGCAAAAAGAACGCATGGATAATTTCAATGCGTTAGTGAGTGGTGGTTTTGCTGAAGTCGATCTAGTACAAGACGGTTGGACCGACATCATTGGCAACTTGTTGATTCGTCTTCGCGAAGATGCACGTCCCGACTTGTCGCCAGAAGGTTTGGCGCGCAATCTTGAACTTGCCGACTTTGAGAAGATGGAACAAATTCGCGCGC
>JBAXIP010000336.1:0-1759 GCA_037138315.1 Actinomycetes bacterium | reverse complement strand
GGCTCACCATGGAAGAGCTCGAGCAGTTACTCGTCATGCACATGAATTGGTTGCACGGCAAAGGTCTGTTGCCCGATAAGGCTGTCGATCAACGTCAAGATGACTCGACTCGACTCGTCGTCACTGAAGAGTCGCTGATTGCCTATTTGCTCGGCGAGTCCGACAAAGCCGGCATTCAGATCATCGACGACGTCGACTTGGTGAATGTCACCGAAGCCCACCTGGCCTACTTCGATGCGATTGGTGCAGTGGGGCCAGCAGCCGACGAGGTGTAGGTGACGAATAACTACTCGTCGGCAGGGTTGACGACCAAGGCACGTATCCGACGGCCTTCTTCTTTGCCAAATCGGATGTAGTGCAAAAGGGGATTACCACCAGATGCCGCAACATCTTTATAACGCTCGACATACCAAACGGCATCAAAGTTGACGCTTGGCTGCAATTTTTGGCTCACGCCGTAACGCAGGTAGTACATAGCCCCGTCATAGTGGCCATTTCGGACATGAGGATATTGCTCTGCGAACCATTGGCCTTTAAAGAACTCACTCGCGGCAATTTCGCTCGCTGCTGCTTTCTCATCCTTGATCTCATTGGTTCTGAAAGTACAGACCAACCGAATGGTATGGAGTGATTCATTGATTATTCGTCGATGGTTCAGAGATAAGCGGCCTGATATCGCTCGACGAAATTTGCGTGGACCAATTTCTTTTGCTGGCTTGTTCTGTTGAGCAAATACCTCGATCATTTCTCGCTGGGGCGGGGTCGAAACAAATGTGCCCACTAAGCGGATCGCCGGCATTGGCACATCAAACTCTTCGCCGTAAATACTGAAGTATTCGGTGTAAAACTCTTGCACTTTTTCTAAAGATCCGTTCGTCGCGACCCCGCCGTGCACTTGATGAAAGGTTGCTTCGCCAAGAAGCAATGTGGGAACGGTCTCGGGAAGTTCGCAAGCCCGCTTCCACGTATCGAGGTTGACGAGTCCACCGCCCGGTGATGTGAAACCTTCGGTGTAACCGCCAAGCTCATCCCATAATGATCGCCACATAAAGAGGCTGTTACTTTCGGCAACCGGATCAAACCAAGTCGGGCCAGAGGATTCGTCAAATACAGAAATATCAAAGAGTTTATAGCCGTCGGATTCCCAGTCACTTTGCGCCAACATTTCATCTTCAACTTGTTGGTTGTAACCCTCGACAATCGCCTGGCGTTGAAACTTGTTGCCTAAGTAACGACCGCGTGAGCCGACAAAGGAGCGTTGGTTATAAGTGATTGCATCACGAGCTGACGCAATGAGTCGCGGAGATGCGATGCGAGCGCCGTCGATATAAACGCCAATGATCTCACCACTCACTTGCTTCAGACCAAAATTGATCGCAGGAACAGGACTTTTCGTTGGGTTGTCCATCGACACGACCCGTAAGTCAATATCGAGATGAGAAAAGTCTGAAGCTGTTGGCGGAAGCTTGGAACCATTGTCAATCAAGATGACTTCAAATTCGTCACGTGTGATTCCTTTTTGAAAAGGAACAGATAGCGACAAAAGAGTACGCGGCAATTCGCGATTCATGTTGTAGCTAATGACGATGATTGAAACCTTGGGCTTCATCGTTAACGGGCCTTGCGCAATTTTGGATTGTTGATCAGCGTGCGAATGTCGTTGAGAGCACCATTCATACTTGGCTTGCCGCGATGTTTGCGGATCAGTTTGAAGACCTTCTTCATGCGCATCATGTCGCTCTTTACTCACTTTTTCTGC
>JBAXIP010000335.1:0-1761 GCA_037138315.1 Actinomycetes bacterium | reverse complement strand
ACGGGCGGCCATTACGGCAAATTGCTTCTCAAGGTGTAGTCCCGCACTTTTCCAGCGAGAATGGATGGTGTGAGCAGCATCGTCATCTCCGAACTTGAATACGCACCCCCCGGAGCCGACCAGCTTTTCTTTGATGTGAGTTTTGGTGTTGCGCCAGGTGAACACGCCGCATTGGTTGGCGCTAACGGCGTTGGCAAGAGCACCATTCTCAAAATCTTGACTGGCGAGTATGAATGCGATGGTGGTGACTTCACTGTCAATGGCACGATGCTCTCAATGACTCAAGACGTCGGTATGTCTCGACCCACCGACACGTTGCGTGAAATGCTGATTGAAGTTGCACCCACAGCATTGCGTACCGCTGGTCGCGCGCTTGTTGCCGCCGAAAAAGCCTTGGCCGACGGAAGCGATGACGGTATGGGCTACGCCAACGCTCTCGGCGACTGGGGAGACCTCGGCGGTTACGACCTCGAAACTAAATGGCAAGCTGCAGCTCAAAGAAGTGTCAAGACACCCGTCGACGATTTTTCTCGACGCCTCGTCAGTGAACTCTCGGGTGGAGAACGCAAACGCCTCGTGCTCGATTTGTTGTTGACGTCAGGTGCCGATGTTTTGTTACTCGACGAACCTGACAACTATCTCGACATTCCCACGCGTGGTTGGCTTGAAGAACAAATCAAAGCGTGTAAGTCAACCATTTTGATGGTGAGTCACGACCGCACATTGCTTGAACGTGTTGCAACGAAGATTGTCGTGATTGAAGGTTCTGGCGCTTGGGTGCATGGAGGTTCGTATCTCACTTTCCCCGATGCTCGCGCGAAACGACAAGAACTGATGGGCGACGATCTCAAACGTTGGAACGACGAAGAACGTCGACTGTTTCATCACATGAAGATCATGAAGCAGCGCGCCGCGCAGAACTTCAAGAACGCCACCAAGGCCAATGGTGCCGAAACCCGCTGGGGAAAGTTCGTTGCTGCTGGTCCTCCCCCGCCACCAGTTGCCGATCAACAGATTCATGTTCGTTTGCGCGGCGCCGATGCAGCACGACGAGTCGCAAAACTTGAAGATGTTTCAGTTGGCGATTTATTCTTCCCGTTCTCGGACGAAATTCACCACGGCGAACGTGTTGGCCTCATTGGTCCAAACGGAACCGGCAAGAGTCACCTACTCGCGGTATTGAACGGGGTCACTCCCGATGTGGGTTCTGTGACTTTTGGTCCGCGCACTTCGGTTGGTGTGTTCACCCAAATCAACGATCGACCCGATTTCACAGGCCGTCAGTGTCTTGACATCATTCGCGATCGTTTAGTTGAAGATGAAAAGTCGATGAAGGCGTTAGCTCGATATGGGCTGGTCAATAATTCACGCCAAGAGTTTCAGACATTGTCGGGTGGTCAGAAAGCGCGTCTTGAAATTTTGTGTCTCGAAATTGAGGGACACAATGTGTTGTTGCTTGATGAGCCCACCGACAACCTCGACATTGAGTCATCAGAAGCTCTCGAACGAGCACTCGATAGTTTTGAGGGCACTGTGATCGCAGTGAGCCATGATCGAACTTTCTTGGCCAAGTTCGATCGCTTCATCATGATCAATGACGACGGTGACGTCTATGCCTTGCCCGACTACGAGATAGCCATGACCGGACTGGCCGAACCCACCAAACTGGCGACCGTACGTCTCGCCAAAAAACTGACCTGAGATGTCTAAACAAGCCTGAGCTTTAATGTTATTCAGGGTTACTAAATAGTCACAGTTCTC
>JBAXIP010000334.1:0-1780 GCA_037138315.1 Actinomycetes bacterium | reverse complement strand
AACCCGGTGACGTGATGTCCGAGAAGACGTCAATTGTGCAACCCATGATTGGAGTCTCCGCCATTCCTGGCGACTGGCTAGTCGACGAACCCGAGTTCTCTTCGCTGCGCATAGTAAGAGGCGACAACGTCTGGTTAATCCATCAAATGTTTGAGTTACCGGTACTTGATAACTCGTGGATAGAACTACCCAACGAAGTTGGCGACAGTCTTCACCAATTTCGTATGTTCCGTAATGCTGAAAACACGGGTCTCATCGGAATACTTGATGGCCTGCGTAAATACTTCATTGAAGGCCTCGTCATTGACCCATCAGATTTTTCAGAACTCATACGTATCTCCGAATCGGTACGAATACATCCGCAAATTGAATGGAACGTCTAGCGTTAGAGAGCCATGAGTCAATTCAACGCTGACTATTACAAACGTTTTTACGGGCGCGGTGGGGTGCACGACAAAAAGCGCATCGGGCAACTCGGTTCCGCCGTGCACAACATGTGTGCCTGGTGGGGCGTCGCACCAAAGTCTGTTCTTGACATTGGTGCCGGGCCAGGGCTCTGGCGCGATTGGTATCACGAAAACTTTCCGAACGTTCGCGTCACTTCAACCGATATCAGTGAATACGCCTGCAAAAAATTCGGACACCAATTTCGCGATATTTCGCAATGGACTCCCCCGCGGGCCTTCGATCTGGTGATCTGTCATGGCGTCTTGCAATACCCCGATGACACGGCAGTTGAGAGTGCAATCAAAAACATTGCTGCTGCAACTCGCCATGTTTTGTATTTAGAAATTCCGACCTTGCTCGACTTCCACACCGTCGTCGATGCATCATCAACCGATATGGAAGTTCATCAACGACCTGGCGATTGGTATCGCGAATTACTAAATCCGTATTTTGTACAGGCAGGTGCTGGACTATGGGTTCGCCGCGGCGGCAACGTGTTGCTCTACGAACTTGAAGGTACGAAGTAACTGTTACGCAGTCGTTGACTTGCGAACCGGACGTGACCAACCCGGGTCATCGGTGCGAGTTGGCGGCGGCCATTGACCTTCACCCATCTCCACCATTCCATGTGGTGCTCCGTATTCAGCTAACAACTCAAGATACGGAACTGCGTCAAAGGCTTCGGGACCACGTACACCTGAGTGTTTCCAAGTTCCGCGGGCAATCAATTCAAGGGCAACCACTGGACAAATTGCGGTTTGCCATAACACGGCTTGACAGCCCCACTCGCCCATTGTTTGCTGATTATCGACGACGTGATACAGATACACCTCACGTGGCTTGCCATCTTTGGCGCCTTTGACCCAGGTACCCGCACAGGTTTTACCAGTCATTAAGTGACCGAGTTTCGCTGGGTTCGGCAACACTGCTGCAAGTACATCGCGCGGAGCGACTTTCACGTCGCCAACTGAAATCTTCTCAGCAGAATCAAGTCCGAGATAGGCAAACGTCTTCAACCAATTGATGAAATCTGTACCGAGTCCGTACTTAAAGGTCACTCGATTGCACTCAATCTCGCGAGGCATCAACAACACTTCTTCGTGTTCAACATTGACGCATTCAATAGGGCCAATTCCTTCGGGGAAATGAAAAACTTCAGGCTCACTGAAACAATTCGTTGTGAAGATTCCGCGCGACTTTTCCCAGACTAATGGTGGGTTCAAACATTCTTCAATCGTTGTCCAGATGGAAAATGTTGGCGCAAAGTCATAGCCCTCGATCGCCAAGTTGGCGCCATCGCGAACACCAATCTCATCTATCGCATCGAAAAGAT
>JBAXIP010000333.1:0-1795 GCA_037138315.1 Actinomycetes bacterium | reverse complement strand
CTTGACCGCATGAAGCGCCTCGGAAGTTGATGATGCCCTCCCCCGTTGTCCGACTCACTTTGCGCGGTGTACTCGCGCGCAAGTTTCGAATCCTTTTAACCATTCTCGCTGTCGTCAGTGGCGTCGCTTTCGTGTCTGGTGCATTTATTCTGACCGACAGCGTCAAAGGCGCAATCAATAACTTGTTTGTCGAATTGCGCGGTGAAGTTGATCTTGAAATTCGCACGAAGATTGCCTTTGGTGATTCTGCTCGAGCCGAACGTGATCCAGTTCCGGTCTCGATGATGAAAGATATTGAAGCTCTCGACGGAGTTCGACTCGTTGAAGCCAACCTCCTTCGCCAAGCCACAATTATCAAGCCCAATGGAGATCCTTTAAAAACATCAGGTCCTGCATTTGGTATTAGTTGGAACGGTCCTGACGGACTCGACGGTCGAACGCTTCTTGAAGGAGCCATTCCCACTAAAGCCGGCGAAGTTGCCATTAGCAAGGCTTCGGCCAAACGCGCTGGGTATGTATTGGGCGACATCGTCACGCTTGTCGGTCCAACTGGAAAGGGTGAATTCACACTTGTTGGGCTCACCGGAACTGGATCGACTTCAGGGGGAGGCGGAGCAAGTGTTTGTGCTTTCGACCCAATCACTGCAAACGAATTCTTGGGCGCTGACAACAAAGCGGACAGTATTTATGTCGGGATAACAGCTGGTGCATCACGTAGCGACGTACAAAAGGCGATTGAAAAAGTCATACCGGCTGGCTACGAGGTCATCACTGGTGAGCAGTCAGCAAAAGAGACCGCTGGATCAATCAACAAAATCATTGACATCTTTGGCAAAGTCCTTTTGGGTTTTGCGGCGATCTCATTGTTTGTGAGTGCCTTCTTAATCTTCAATACTTTCGCCATCATTGTGAGTCAACGTATGCGTGAGCTTGCGTTACTGCGCGCTGTCGGTGCAAGCACTCAACAAATTCGTCAGATGATTATCGGTGAAGGTCTAGTGGTCGGAATTATTGCAACTGCACTGGGTCTTCTCGGTGGACTTGGTGTTGCCAAAGGAATTACTTTTGCGTTTAACGCGGCAGGTGCTGCTTTCCCCGCTGCCGATTTATTGATCTCAAGTCGAACGATCATCTTGTCAATCGTGATCGGAGTTGGTGTCACCCTTGCCGCAGCTATCGTTCCAGCGATCCGCGCTGGTCGCATTCCTCCCGTTGCTGCAATGCGTCCCGAGCTCGGTTTCTCAGCATTGCAACGTAGCAAGCGACTGATCGTGGGCATCGCCACGCTCGTGGCCGGAATCGCACTCTTTAGTATCGGCTTGTTCGTACAGCCTGGTGGAACAATCGGAACACTTGGTCTTTCAGTTGTCGGCTCAGTGATGTTGTTTCTTGGTGTCGCAAGCTTGTCAACCACCGTTGCCGCACCTGTTAGTCGTGTCATTAGCCGCATCTTGCCTTTCCCACTTCGACCCATGACAAATTCGGTGCCAGGACGACTTGCCAGTCGAAATGCGCAACGCACTCCTCGCCGTACCGCTTCAACAGCCTCAGCCTTGATGGTTGGCCTGGCTTTAGTCAGCATGGTTTCTGTTGTTGCTGCATCGGTCAAGAAATCTTTCACTGATCAACTCAAAACTTCGGTAACCGCAGACTTTTTTGTGACCAACTTGAGTTTCCAAGGCCTGCCTGTGGCGTTTGGCGAACGACTGGCCGAACTTCCCGAACTTGGTTCGGTCAGTCCATTCCGCGCCACGCGAGCGCTCATCAATGGTGAAGAAAAACAAATCGGCGCGGT
>JBAXIP010000332.1:0-1810 GCA_037138315.1 Actinomycetes bacterium | reverse complement strand
TAGATATGCCCATTCAAATCATCGTGGCACCGACGATTCGTGAAACTGATGGCTTAGCGATGTCCAGCCGAAATATTCGGTTATCAGAGTCGGCTCGACAAGAAGCAGGGGCGATATCGCAAGGTCTTCGAAAGGCTCAAGATCAATTCGCTACCGGTATTTGTGAGTCAGAGCAATTGATCAAGACGGTTAAATCGGTGATTGAGTCAACATCGGCGGTTATCGATTATGTGAATGTCATTGATTCTGCATCATTGAGAGATCTTTCAACTGCGTCTCAGGGATGCGTCATAGTTGTCGCCGTTTTACTTGACGGTGTTCGTCTCATTGACAATCACATCCTGGTATAAATCGTGGCTCTGTCGGTCATCCCTGAGAAGTGTCTGTGGAACGAGATAGATCGAGATGACTTTGTAGTCCAGAATTTGGAACAAACAGACGAATTCGATGTCCTGATTATCGGTGCTGGTTATACGGGTTTGTGGTCTGCTTTTTACCTACATCTCAATGATCCTTCGTTAAAGATCGCCATCATCGAAAAGAACACAGTCGGTTATGGAGCGAGCGGACGTAATGGCGGTTGGTGCTCAACAATCATGCCGATGTCATTAGATTCAATTGCGAAGCGACACGGAAGTGATCAAGCTGTCGCCATGCAAAATGCCATGTTCGCAACATTGGATGAGATCAAGACCCGAACGACTTCTTTGGGAATTGATTGTGATTTCGTACAGGGTGGCTCGATTGAAGTTCTACGCTCCGAGAATCAATTTGTTCGGGCTGAAAACCGAGTGCGCCATCTTCGCCAATATGGCTACGGCGATGATTTTTATCAGCTGTTAGACCAGGATGAAACACTCAACATGTTGCGAGCGAACAACACGCTCGGAGGTCTTTTTGACAAGCGTAGCGCCGTCCTTCATCCGAAGAAACTGTGTATTGGACTCGCTGCTGTTGTCAGGGCGCAGGGAACAACAATTCTTGAGAACTCAGATGTTCTTGCGTATTCGGCAGGTCAAGTTGAAACCCGTCATCGCACATACAAGGCCAATATCGTGTTGCGAACAACCGAAGCATTCAGTGTGAATTTTTCTCAAGATAAGCGAACGGTGATTCCGTTGTATTCGATGATGGTTGCGACCGAACCGCTCACTGCTGATGTTTGGTCTGAGATTGGCTTACAAGGCCGTCCGACGTTCAATGACGGACGCAACATGATTATCTACGGACAAAGGACTGCCGATCATCGATTAGCCTTTGGTGGACGCGGAGCCCCGTACCACTTTGGATCAGAGATTTCCACGACTTTCGACTTCAATCAAAATGTTGCCCAAAGGCTTCGCTCTACCTTGATTGACCTTTTTCCGGTTCTTGAACGCACTGAGTTCACTCACCATTGGGGAGGACCACTTGCTGCCCCTCGCGATTGGACGTTCAATATTTCATATAACCCCGCAACCGGTCTTGGGTCTGCTGGGGGCTATGTCGGAGACGGAGTCGCAACATCAAACTTGGCAGGACGAACTCTCGCTGATTTGGTCTGCAATAAGTCGACAGAAATCACTCGCCTCCCTTCAGTGAATCACACTTCGAAAAAATGGGAATTAGAGCCTGTGCGGTACGCCGCCGTGAATTCGTTGACGAAACTGGCGATGTTGGCCGATTGGCGAGAAGACAAAACTGGTCGACCCGCAACTTTGATCAATGGAGTCATCGACAAAATCAGCGGTGGATAATGATTATCTGTGTTGATGAGGGTCGGATTGCTTCATCACATAGCGAGTAGTGAAGACGCCATCGCCTGACAAAA
>JBAXIP010000331.1:0-1817 GCA_037138315.1 Actinomycetes bacterium | reverse complement strand
ATCCAAACGAAAGTGCCCGCCTTCTTGCAGAGAAAGCCGATCTACAGGCCGACGAATTTGCTTCAATGTCACAGCCGCGAGTCGTCCCTGATGAGGAGTTCCAAGAGATTCTCGAAACACACGCTCATTGCACGATGCCTCTTGATGAGTTCTTTGATCTTCTGAACCTTCCACACGATGAAATGCACACTTTTGTAGATGACATGATTGCCATCCAAGATGTCCATGACATCTCGGCCCTGACTGAGCGAAATGATTCAGATGGTGGAATTATCTAGTTCCTTCATCTGAAGAGATTGGTAATTGAATGTGCAGCCGACGTACCAGTAGCGAAACCGGTGTGGTGGGACGCCGTGGTCACGCTTGACGGCGGTGGCATAAATCAAGACATGATGGGTTACTACTTTGGCTTAGATGCAGTTGATAGTTATGCCGAGTACTTCGAGATTGAGGGGTCGGCTACTGACGTGTTTGATGAAGTGAAGGCATCATTTGTGGCGAACGGTTGGGTGTATGAAGAAGGTGACAGTGCTGACCTGGTGAATGACCCGCAGTGGTTCAACAATTCGGATGATTCAGATATTTATGTCGGTGTGCTGATGTCTTCACCTGAAGAATTAGAAGAGAACAAAATGGTTGTGCCGGATGGAGTTGTTCAATCCGGTTCAAGTGTCGTGATGGTGTACTTCTGGCCGTGAGCACGAACCTCGAGGAAGATGGCCTTGGCTGATCAAGATTAGAACCAGTCCTTTTCGTTGTTTTCGTGTTGAGTGGCTTTCCACACCAAAGCGGGCGGAACCGACTCGCCGGGAATGAACCGCAACTGTTCTTCGGTCGCTGTTGCCAAATCAAAATTGTTCAACACATACTCGGCCTGGTTCTTCACAATCTCATTCAGCAACTTTCGCATCTCGCGACCATTGGCAAAACTATGCGGCCGCGGCATGGGCAAAGCCTTGATGTAATTACTCACCGCCACAAACGCCTCGGGACTCAGTTCGTAATCGTTATTGGCGATCATCTCTAAGAAGATCTCTTCAAGTTCTTTGTCGTCGTAATCATCAAAGATGACCGTGTTATCAAAACGTGAACGCAACCCCGGATTTGACCGCAGCAACTTGTTCATCTCGTCTGGGTAACCGGCCATTACCAAAGCCACTCGACCACGATTGTTTTCCATAAAGGTCAACAACGTGGCAACAGCTTCGGGGCCGTAATCGGTATCCATTCCTTCGCTGATCAAGGTGTAGGCCTCGTCAATAAACAGAACTCCATCAAGTGCAAGCTTGCAGATACGTCGCGTCTTCACGGCCGATGAACCAACAAATGCTCCTACGAGTCCGCTGCGTTCGGTTTCAACGACATGACCGCTCTTTAAGAGACCGATTGATTTATAGAGTTCGCCAAGTAGTCGGGCCACCGTTGTTTTGCCGGTTCCGGGATTACCCACAAAAACCAGGTGCGGTGATAACTGTTCACCACGCATAAACAATTCGCGTCGGCGCACCGCGACTTGTTGCGCTGCCACAATCTGGCGGATCTCTTTCTTCACGTCGGGTAGGCCAACGAGTTGGTCGAGTTCGGCCAAGATCTCTTCTGTCGAAAGATTACGAACCTGATGAACGACGTCGTACTCGGCAGTCATATGGTCGTATTCAAAGGCATTGTCGGGTTTGTAGTGCTGAGCAGAACCTTGACTTGAATCATTTCCAGATGTGGCTCGTGGTGCAACGAGACCGCTGTAGCGATCGTTGAAGCAATGCCGAAAATCGTGAGCAATTTGGCGCATGCTGTTCAAGATGCGACGAAACTGCGAT
>JBAXIP010000330.1:0-1818 GCA_037138315.1 Actinomycetes bacterium | reverse complement strand
GGTCATTGGACATTCCGTGAATGGGATACGCCTCAATTTCGACAATACGCATCGAACTTTCAAGATCGTCTTCACCTAATTCGGCATGGGCAACTTCGCCGTCAAGTGCTTGCTGTAACGCATCAATGACCAGTCGGGCCCGACCCGAATCGGGAGCTAACCCAAAGATCGCGGTGACATCAAGTCCGGGGATAGCGCCGGGGAATTCATCACGCACCTCTTGGTTGGCCGCAAGCACCTTGAGCGATTCATCAAAGACAACTGACTTGCCAGGCGTGGCGTCAAGTGCTGCCTCAAGCAACAATTCGCGACGACGACGTTCAAGAAACAATCGATACTGAGCATTTGCGCCCTGCATGAGGACGAGAAGCATCGCAAGACCAAAAATCACTTCAATACCCAACACGATCAATGTCGAGCGGTCTTCAATTCCGAAATTTGCCATCGGGCGTGCGGTGAACCGTAGGCGCAGATCACTAATCACGCCATCACTTGAAGACGACTGCGAAGGTTGCGACTTGTTTTTACTCTCGACCCAGAGCGGCAGTGAAATCTCGTTGGTTTTAACATCAGCTATTTCAATTCGGACATCGTTGACTAACCCGCTGAATGCCGCCATGCCAGAATGCAAGAGTTCGGGAATCGAATATGCCGCGACCACATATTGATGTGAAGTGGATAGCTGCGAAGAATCTTGCGGTAGTGGCAGGGCAAAGAAGATATTCGGCTCAGTGGTTGAGCCTGATAACGCAATTTCTTGTACTCCGAGTAATTGCACTTCGTTGTTTTGCTTTGCGACCAGTTTCGCCCCGTCAAATTTGCTCACAGATGTCTTGAACGAATTAACACTGAGAGACTCGAGCCGACTCAAGGATTGATCAATTGATAAGGACCCGCTCTCGTCAATGTTCACGAGTGCGGCAACAGAAATTTCGGCTTGACCAAGTACAAGAGTCTGCATCTGCTCTTCGAACCGACTCGGCTCTTGACTGATCGCCGCGTCAGACGCATCAACCTGAATACTCAACATCGACAGCTGCCCAGCAGTTGACTCGAGAAATCCTGTTTGCGCGGCTTCGGCGACAAAAGTCAAATGATCTTGGTCCTGACGTTCCCAAACCTGGCGAGTAATTTCAACTGCAACCAAAGTCATCATCACGATGACGAGCGGAGCCAAGAGTTCGGCTGCCACAGACTTGTCATAACGGAACCAATGCGACCCCTTACGAGAGACGACAACTGCGGCAATGATCGCGGCTATCGCTATCCCGATACCTTGACTAACCGATGACATCGCAACATCGGAATCAATCCACGAAACCACGAGAGTTTCAAGCGATCCACCAACTGCTGCGAGTACCGCGACCCCCATCAAGAATCGCCAGATACGAGTGGACGGCTTCACAGATTGGATATGCGAAATGGTCCGCTTGATGACCTCATACAGTGCCAAGGTTTCAAGAATCGCTAATGCCGCTATCGCGAGTAATGATCTGATTCGCCCGTCAACGACGGAATGATCCGATGAACCGCCCATCAATAGATAGGCGGTTCCTAGACCAATCAGACCAGAAATGAGCGCACCGCGTCCCCAGAAAACTCCCGCCACAACCACGACGGCCATCGAAAAACGCACATCGAGGGTCCCCGTCACTGTCGACCAAGCGGTCGCGACCGAGAACGCAAATGTGGCCATCAGGCGCACGAACGGGTTTCTCATAGCTCGAACGCACCGATCATGGGAGAGAGGACAACAAATTGGTCGATATCTGATCGTACGCCGAGACAAGTCTCTGACGAGACCATTTCCGCAGGTGA
>JBAXIP010000329.1:0-1829 GCA_037138315.1 Actinomycetes bacterium | reverse complement strand
CCATCGCAAGGTTTGCCGCCTGGCGTTACCCTGTGAGCATGGCCCAGGTACATCACCTCACCGCAACCGCTCTCGAGCGCCTTCAAGCCGAATTTCACGACCTCACTACCCGAGGCCGCATTGAGGTTGCCGACAAGATCGAACGTGCCCGCGAGATGGGCGACCTCAAAGAAAATGGCGACTACCACGCAGCCAAAGACGAACAAGGTCACATGGAAGGTCGCGTCCGCCACCTCGAATCAATTCTTGAAAATTACGTACTCGTTGAATCAGCTGATGGCGATGTGGTCGGACCAGGAAAGCTCGTGACTTTGTCAATCGACGGCGACGAACCCGAAACGTATTACCTCGGTTCACGTGAAGAAAAGTTTGCTGGCGCCGCCACCATGACTCCCGAGTCGGCGCTTGGTCAAGCAATTCTCGGTCGTGGCATTAACGAGACCGCCGAGTACGAAACTCCCAACGGCTCAAAATTGAACGTGACCATCATCAGCGTGGAGTTGCCCTGAGTTCAGAAAATTCCAGCAACGAAACCGGCATCCCCCCACTGCCACCTGGACGAGAATTCGAATTACCAGGTCGTGGAACCACGTTCATTCGTGAACTGCCCAGCCCGCATCCTGACGCGCCGGTGGTGCTGCTGTTGCATGGCTGGACAGCAACAGCCGATCTCAATTGGTTCGCGGTCTACGAAACTCTTGGTCAACATTTTCGCGTGATTGCTATGGATCATCGCGGACATGGTCGCGGTATTCGCACGCGCAAACCATTTCGGTTGGCCGACTGTGCTGACGATGCAGCGTGTTTGCTCAATGAACTAGGAATCAAAAAAGTGATTCCCGTTGGCTACTCAATGGGTGGACCAATTGCCTTACTCATGTGGCGGCGTCACCGATCGATCGTTGATGGATTGATGTTGTGCGCCACAGCCGGAAGTTTTGCGCATAGTCGTGGCGAACGCATGGGATTTCTTGGCCTCACCGGGATGGGTGCGTTGGCGCGCCTGACTCCCCCATTGGCTCAAGAATGGTTGACCGAAAGACTTTTCTTGCGCCGCAAAGCATCAAAGTGGGGTCCATGGGCAACGAGCCAAATTGAACTTCATGATTGGCGCATGGTTTTAGAAGCTGGCCACGCCATCGGAAATTTTTCAGCACTCGAATGGCTCCCAGAAATTGATGTTCCGACTTCTCACATCATCACATTGCGTGATCCAGTAATACCTGTGCATCGCCAATTGAAGTTGTATTCCGAAATTTCGAACGCCAAAGCCGTACGCATTGACGGAGAACATGACGCGATAGTCGTGCTTGCGCCAAGTATGGGTCAGATGATTGTTGACGGAGTTAATTCAATTATTGAGCGAAACAATGATGAGCAGTCGAAGGTTTCATCATGAAGAAGCGCACCGGCGCCGGAATCATTGCACTCAGTGCTCCGGCGATTTATTACTTGATCAAAATGCGTGGCGGGAGCGAAAAGATTACCAGTGCGATTCGCCGCGGAACTTTGGTTGCTCGTAATGCCGAAGTTGTGCGCTTAGGCGCACGTGTCGGAGCAACCTATGCATCGGCTTCAGCCCGCAAAGTTTTTTCATCAGCCGAACGTCGCATTGAGATTAATCACGAAACTGAGTTAAAGACCGCCGCACAAGTTTCTGAACGCCTCGGAAATATGAAAGGTGCGTTGATGAAGCTTGGCCAGATGGCCAGCTATCTCGATGATGGTTTGCCGGCGCCGATGCGTGCTGCCCTATCACAGTTGCAAGCAAGTGCACCTCCAATGTCAAGCGACTTGGCCGCCGAAGTTATTGAACGCGAACTTGGCGC
>JBAXIP010000328.1:0-1844 GCA_037138315.1 Actinomycetes bacterium | reverse complement strand
CTGGTGCAGCGGTGGCAGGTGCCTGGGTCGTGGCGGCGTCGCCACTGTTGCGATTCGAGCAACCAACTGTTGCGAGTGCAACCAAGGTGAGCGCTGCGAATGTGCGACCAAAGTTCAGTGGCCCAAATTTCGAAGAATGAGACATGTCTTCCCCCTACGTCGCCAAGATCCTGATGACCTGACACTGTGACACTAGCAACAAAGCCCTTGGGAAGGTAGAGGCGAGTTGGGAAGAGTTCTGTGCGCAAGAAGTGCCGTTGTGATGAGCGTTCGAAGTCGTTGGCGTGATAAAAACTTGTCGTGTCTGGAACTACATCTCATTCGATGGTGGGCGACGTCTTTGTTGCTCCACTAGAAGTCGCTTTTCCTTATAAAAGAACTGTCGGAACTTTGCTGTCTCGGTTTTTCACTTCGTTGTCGGAATGCCGACTTGAGGGAACGCGCGGCAGCGATGGCCGCGTGTACTTTCCACCGGCCGAGTTTGACCCGCTGACGGGAGATCAATTGACCGAATGGGTATCACTGTCCGATACCGGAACTGTGTCGACGTGGGCATGGCAGTCAACCCCGGTGGAGGGCCAGCCATTGAGCCACCCTTTCGCATGGGCTTTGATCACAATTGATGGGGCCGATGTACCAATGTTGCATGCCGTCGACGCCGGTTCGCCCGAAAACATTGCGATTGGAACCAAGGTGAAGGTGCGTTGGGCCGAAGATCGACCCGGCGGCGTCACCGACATTGCCTGTTTCGATGTTGTGGGAGGTGTGTCATGAGTGAAGCCGATGGATTGGTGCGACTTCGTCAACCAATTGGCGTGACCTACAACTGGTCGGCCGGTCCTAATGCAACCAGCCACTTGGCAGGTCTGATGGCGGGCAAGTTCATAGGTAAACGATGCCCAAGTTGCACGCTTGTGTACTTCCCACCTCGCAACGGTGTGTGTCCGAAGTGCGCCAAAATTTTGGCGGGTGATGTTGAGGTTGGACCGAAGGGAACGATCACAACTTTTTGCATCGTCAACGTTCCGTTCTTGGGACAAAAAATTAAGTTGCCGTATGTGGCTGCGCAAATTTTGCTCGATGGTGCAGACATCTCGATGCAGCACCTCATTCAAGAGTGCGAAGCAGAAGATGTGCGCATCGGGATGCGCGTTGAACCAGTGTGGAAAGACAAATCAGAGTGGGGTCCTAGCTTGGAAAACATTCAACACTTTCGTCCCACTGGTGAACCAGATCGCGTGATGGGCGCAGAGTCGGGAGCAAGCTGATGGCACTACGAGATATTGCAATCGTTGGAACTGCCCAACGTCCGAGCGAAGTGAATAGCACCTTCACATCAGTCGAAATTCTGTTGCCAGTGATTCAACAATTACTTGACAAAGTCGGAATTGAACGCTGTGAAATTGGCTTCTGGTGTCACGGATCTTGTGACTACATGAGTGGTCAGCCTTTTAGTTTCGTATCAGCCGTTGACGCGATTGGTGCTTGGCCGCCGATTATCGAAAGCCATGTCGAAGCAGATGGTGCGTTGGCTTTGTACGAGGCATGGGTGAAAATTCAAACTGGCGAAGTTGATGTTGCACTCGTTTTCTCCAACGGAAAAACAACATCAGGACCAATTGACCAAATTCTCAGTTTGCAAACCGACCCGTACATGGTTGCGCCACTCAAGCCCGGATTTGATGCGTTGGCTGCATTGCAGGCACGGGCATGTCTTGAAGCTGGCGTGGTAACCGAACGACAGATGGCCGAAGTTGCGGCCCGAAGTCGACGTGATGCGCACAACAATGCGGTTGCCTTCACGAAGGGCAATGAATCAGCCGACGAATTGTTGGCAATGCCGT
>JBAXIP010000327.1:0-1845 GCA_037138315.1 Actinomycetes bacterium | reverse complement strand
TCACCTGCGGAAATGGTCTCGTCAGAGACTTGTCTCGGCGTACGATCAGATATCGGCAACATTGATTTTCTCCGAATTGTTGAACTTTGCCCCCTGATGGGTGGGTTCAAACCATGAGAAACCCGATGTTCCGTAATTTCGGCGTGATTGTGGCATCGGTGGCGACCGCTTGGTCAACGGCGACCGGAAGCCTTGACGTGCGTTTTTCCATGTCCATCGTGGTTGCCGCCGGACTTTTTTGGGGTCGCAACGCTCTCATTTCTGGTCTTGTTGGTCTTGGAGGCGCCTACCTTCTTTTCGGAAGCTCGGCCGATCACTCAATTGTTGATGGTCGTATTGGTCCGCTCATCGCGGTGATCGCGTTAGCAATTCTTGAAACACTCGCATTGTTCGTAGCTATCGAGCGAACGATTGCCCGGGTTCACCCGGTGACACCAGCGGCCCGAATCTGGAAATTCTTGTTTTGCGTCGCGCTGATTTCGGTTGTTGGTGGATGGAGCGAAACTCTGTTGGTGTCATGGATCAACCGCGATGTGGCGATGGCATCGGTGAGCCAAGGTATTGGTATCGCAATTGCGTCAATCATCGCAGCGATTATCGCGTCGCGTAAAGGTTCACATTGGTTTCGCTACGACAAGTCTGTCGCAGCTGAACTTTTGGCTCCGCTCGTGATTGTGATGATGACTTTGGTGGCCATTGAAATCACGCGGCAAGTCTGGGAACGTCAAGATAGAGACAATCTGATGTTCGTAGCTGAAGCAGCACAAACTGGATTTCTGAAGTCAACTGCCGAGCAGTTGTCAATGTTGAGCTTGCAAGTAAATAACTCAGAATCAGTCATTGTTCAAGATCCGACGCGATTTGAAGAACAATTACAGACACTGGTTCTCGGTCAATCTGAAATCTCGGTGGCAGCACTCGTGAATGTGGAAGCGAATGGGTCGTTGTTGGTTGATCAGTCGTTGAGTCGGCTTGAGTCTCAAAGTGTTAGTTCATTCAAAACTGCTGTCGGTAAATTTGATGGGGTCAAGCTAGTTGCAACTCAAAACGACGAAGTGCAGTTGCTCGGGATCGAAGATATCTCTTTGTCGGGATCGTCTGCTGAGCCGAATATCTACTTTGCTATGCCGGTGAAACAAGGTGCTACGAATGCAACGTTACGAGAATTTGTCGTCACGGCATATTCAATTCCCGAACTATTGCGATCTGGAATGGCGGCATTCAGCGGTCTGGTCGACGACGTTCAAATTGAAATTACCGACGTTGAAGATACTGCTGTAAATGAATCGGTGATTTCAACGTCTCTCTGGGTTGAGGGTGACAACACGTCGCAACCTTCGCAAACAGCTTCAAGTGATGGCGTCATTAGTGACCTGCGTCTGCGGTTTACCGCAAGTCCGATGGAGAATTTCGGAATTGAGGTTCGCTCAACCGTCTTGGTATTGGGCATCGAAGTTCTCTTCGGCCTGGCCATGCTTTTGGTTCTTCTTCAAGGTGCGAATGCGCAGTATCGATTGTTCCTTGAACGCCGTCGGCGAGAGTTACTACTTGAAGCAGCGCTCGATGCCACGCCTGGCAAGTCAGTTGTCTTCGATGAATCGCTCAAGGTGCTCGCGGCCAACCAAGAAGTTCGCGATGAATTCCCCGGTGCAATCCCCGGACTTGATGTCACCGCGATCTTTGGGTTGACCCCCGATTCGGGCAGGGCCCGACTCGTCATTGATGCTTTGCAACAAGCACTTGACGGCGAAGTTGCCCACGCCGAGTTAGGCGAAGACGATTTTGATAGCTCGATGCGTATTGTCGAAATTGAGGCGTATCCCATTCACGGAATGTCCAATGACC
>JBAXIP010000326.1:0-1846 GCA_037138315.1 Actinomycetes bacterium | reverse complement strand
TCGATGAATTGGAACTACAGGCGCCAACAAGCAAACCTGCGATAGCCAAGCCAGCGACAAAGCTGATCTTTCTATTCCTCATAAGTATCCCCCTATGGATAACCTCGAGTCCCGGATGGAAACTCGTACTGTGAAGCCTGCCATATCGCTCTTGGTCGATCAAACCCTTGGCCGAAATATCGGACCTATATATGATGCTCAGTTTGTCGCAAACTGTTACTTACCTGACTCGCGATAATCGCCAAAGGCTGCATCTCGTTCACTCAATGCAGCGGTGACACCCTTAGTGACAAAAGATTGCATGTATTCCATCGACGACGGCTGATGAAATCCGAGTGCCTGGATTTCTGCAGTAGCGCGAATACCTGCACGGATTCCCATCACGTCCATCGCCCGGTGAGCAGCCCGCTTATTCAAGGCCAACAAATCTGCAGGTATTTTCGCTATCCGTTCGGCCATTGCCAAAACTGCCCCATCTAGTTCATCTGCCGGATGGGCCCGATTAGCAAACCCATTTGTCACTGCCTCAACTCCACTCATTGAGTCGCCAGTGAGCAATGCTTCCATCCCCCGTCGCAGACCCATCATCCAAGTTTGCCACTGCATATCGGGAGGCGACATTAAGCGAACCGGCGGATAGCCAATCTTCGCGTCTTCAGCCACATAGACAAGGTCGCATGCAGTGGCCAGTTCGGTGCCACCAGCCAAGCAGTACCCGTGTACTTGCCCAATAATGGGCGTCGACATATCCCACATTTCGAACCAGTTGTTCACGACATGGCGCGACCACCAACCGTCGGCACGTGAAATCGCGCGTTCGACATCACTGTTGGGCGAGCCGAGGTCGTACCCCGCGCAAAAAGTCGAACCCGCACCACGAATGATCATGACTGAAACATCACGCGCTCTATCACCCTCTCGCAGTGCAGTAAACAGAGCACCGCGCAAATCATCGTTCAAGGCGTTGCGCTTGTCAGGTCTGTTCAAAGTAAATCGTCGAACCTTCGGCAATGGATTGTCAATTAACAACACTGGGTCAGACATGTGACTCTCCTACTTTGATTTTCTTACTTCTCCCAATAGGGAGCGCGCAGTTTGCGCTTGTTGATTTTGCCCATGGTGTTACGACCAAGGTCGTCAACAAATTCAATCGTGCGCGGGCACTTGAAGTGACTCAACCGCTCGCGACAGAAAGCCAAAACTTCTTTGGCATCTGGAGGGTTCTTGAGATCACGCGGGATCGCGAGCGCCTTGAGTTCTTCGCCCATTTCAGCGTGAGGGATTCCAATGCACGCAACGTCCAAGAGATCGGGGTGTTGCACCAATACTTGTTCAGCTTCTGCTGGATAGATATTGACTCCACCTGAGACGACCATGTCGCTGAAACGATCGGTGATGTAAACAAAGCCACCATCGTTGACATAACCGATTTCACCAAGGGTGAACACTCCTGGCGCAATATTCGCAGCCTTGGTCTTCTCGGCGTCATTCGGATAGATCACACCGCGACCTGTCGAATCTTTAAAGAACAAACGGCCTTCAGTATTGGCCGGCAACTCTTTTCCGTCGTCATCAAGAACGATGACCGAGAATGGCGGGACGGGACGACCGACCGAACCAGGGTTCTCGAGCCAATCAGCACTCGAGATTTGACACGTCGTACCAACTTCGGTCGCCCCATACGCATCGGTGAAGATCAGACCCCACCAATCGATCATCGAACGCTTGATATCAACCGGGCACGACGCACCAGTGTGCGCAACCAACTTCATTGAAGACACGTCGTACTTGGCCTTCACTGCTTCGGGCAAAGCCAACAAACGCACGAAGTGAGTCGGAACCATCA
>JBAXIP010000325.1:0-1868 GCA_037138315.1 Actinomycetes bacterium | reverse complement strand
CTGTGATGTCGGCTCGAGTGTGTTCTGTGAGCACGAGAGCAGCGTGAAGCATTCCGGGGACACGAATATCGTCGACATAGCCGCGGTCACCAAGAGTCAGTTCTTTGGCTTCGTATTTCATTCCGCCCGAACCAAGGCCAGTTGGCTGCTGGGGTATGAGTTGTTTGCCCTGAGCAACTGCTTCAATGGCGTCGAGCACCTTGACGTATCCCGTACAGCGGCACAGGTTGGCCCCCAAGTGACGGCTCATATCTGACTTAGTGAGCGCAGAACCCTTTTTGTCTATTTGACCCTTGGCACGCATCACGATGCCAGGAATACAGAAGCCACACTGCAAACCACCACAGGCAGCGAAGGCATTGGCATATGAATCACGTTCGGCTTGATCGAGTCCTTCTAGGGTGACCACCGTTTTGCCAGCAACTTTTTCTAGAGATTGTTGGCAACTCACGACAACCTTGCCGTCAATCAAAACTGTGCAACAACCACATTGACCTGATGGTGAACAACCATCTTTTGGCGATGTGATATCTAGTTCATCACGCAGCGCCGCAAGCAAATGCGGATGCTCAGCGTCAACGGTGACTTCTTGCCCATTGACCTGCAATGCAACTCTGCGACTGGCTCGCTGATGCGGATTGTTTGCGAAATCAGTCATGAGAAGGACCTTGAATCGCCGCTTGGTTTTCGGGTGAAATGATTGTTCCGCGTTGTTGAGTGATGCGGGTATAAACCTCGGGTCGACGATAGCGATCGAAATTAAAGAGGGTGCCCTTGTAACGCCCGCACCAATCAAGATCACAGGCCGCGACAATGAGTTCATCGTCAGTAGTCAATGTTTGAGCCACGATTTGACCACTCGGAGCAACAATGCATGTTTGACCCAGCGAATCAACGCCTTCTTCAATTCCGCCCTTAGCGACACCTACGACCCAAGTTCCATTTTGATAGGCACCAGATTGCATCACGAGTGAATTATGAAAACCCTGCAAAATATCTTGACTCGGATCTGGAACGTAATGAATTGGAGTGTTGTAACCACACAGAATCATTTCCACACCCTGGAGGCCCATTTCACGGTACGACTCTGGCCAACGACGATCGTTGCAAATCATCATGCCGAAGAGACCGCCGAAAGCCGCCCAAACGCCAAAGCCTTCAGGACCTGGTTCAAAGTAATAACGCTCAGCATGTTGGAAGGGTCGATTTGGCTCGTGATGTTCGTGGCCAGGAATGTGCACCTTGTGGTACTTGGCTACTACTGAGCCGTCACGTTCAACCAAAATCTGGGTGTTGTACCGATGCACAACACCTTGAGCATCGGGTTCGGTCAGTTCGGCGTAGCCCAATGAAAAACCAATTCCGAGTTTCTTAGCCTCATCAAAGAGGGGTTGTGTATCGGCACTCGGCATTGATTTTTCATACCAATGATCGGCGTCAGAGATGTCATTAACAAACCAACGGGGAAAGAAGGTGGTCAAAGCTAGTTCGGGAAACACCACTAAGTCGCATGAGCGTTTTTTCGCTTGACGCAATAACGAAATTAAACGCTCGACAACGCTGGCGCGAGAGTCAGACTTTTGGATCGGACCGAGCTGAGCGGCACCGACGACTATGACACGAGATTGTTGAGACATCATTTCATTCCAGTCTGCGGTGTGAAATCAAGGTGAGCTAAAGCCCACATCGTGTCCATCAGAATATTGGTTCCGGCGACTAGGTCGTCAGTGTTTGTAAATTCAGCTGGGTTATGACTAATTCCTTGAACTGATGGCGTAAAGATCATGGTGGTGGGGCACACGCGCGCCAACATCTGAGCATCATGGCCTGCCCCAGAAGGCATAAACATGACAGAACGATTGTGGTGT
>JBAXIP010000324.1:0-1871 GCA_037138315.1 Actinomycetes bacterium | reverse complement strand
AGGCAGGAGACTTTGCTGCGGTTCCGTCAACAGCTTGATACAACTCATCAGTATCCAGCACTCCCCATCCCGTTCGCCAGAAGGACTTTTGGGGTGACAGTCGTTGAAAGAACAAATCAATCGGATCCTGTAGTTGATCGTTGAGTTGATCGACTGGTGCATGGACCTCACTCATCGTGAGACCCAATTTTGAATTGAGATCCCAGCGGTTGGGGAAACAGACACTGCCGCCCCCAAAAACTAAACGGCCATCTCGTTCAACAAGCAGCGCAAAATCTTCTTGCACAAGTCGGGCACACGTCGCTAAAGGATGCTCGGCCCACTGGCCGTCGCTGCTGGGCTCAACAGCAAATCGTTCATTGCGATGATTATTCACGATGTCGCGACCTTCACGCGAAAACCAATCAGGCCGAGTGGAATTGAGATGCTCAACCAATTCGGTCAAGACTTCAGCAGCCTCGTCTTCAGTATTGGGTTGGAAGGCGTTCGCCGTTGCGAAGTTTTTGGCGAAAACTGAATTCTTTGCGTCCATCTCGTGGTCGTAGTCGTCGCCAATTTCAATCCAGTGTGCAAGGTCTAACGGACGAAGTGCGAGTCTCCACCGAAACGCCCCTGCAAGATACGGCTGGTAATCAGGTTGGGTGCTCATCAGTCAATGTCACTCAATCTCGTCGCAATACCGAATCAATATGACCAAAGACCGTGACTGCCTGGCGCAATGGCACAATGTTTGCCTGCGATGATGAACTACCCATTCGACCCTGAACAGCATTAATCGCTTGTGTTGCGAGTAGTCGCAATTGATCAACCTCGTTACGCAGGCGAATCACTTCGGCTTCGAGATACATCACTCGGCGAATGCCTTCAACATTCATACCTTCGGCAGTGAGTTCGGCGATACGACGCAGTCGCGCAATATCTAATTCGCTGTACCGACGATTTCCACCTTGAGTGCGGGCCGGATGCAAGAGGCCACGTCGTTCATAGATACGCAACGTCTGCGGATGCATTCCGGCGCGTTGTGCAGCAACGGAAATGACATAGATGGCGTGTTCATTAGCTTGTTGACTCATGAATGCCTCACTGACTGTTGTTCGTGTTCTCTCTTGGGTTGATATGCGTGACTGATTCGAGATTTTCAATTGCCTGACGTTCTTCATCGGTGAGTGAAGTGGGTACAACAACATTGACGGTCACGATGAGATCGCCATGATGTTTTGTTGTTTCAATTCCGCGACCCTTGACACGGTGACGACTTCCACTTTGAGTTCCGGCCTTGATACGTAAGGTCACGTTGTCTCCGCTCAATGTTGGAACTTCAATGTTGGCACCGAGTGCGGCTTCGACAAAGGTCACTGGAACATTGACTGTGAGATTGTCACCATCGCGGCCAAATGTTGAACTCTTTCCTACCCGACAAATGATGAAGAGATCGCCGTTGGGTCCGCCATTGCGTCCAGGTGTTCCTTTTCCGGGCAGGCGAATACGTGAACCATCAGAGACTCCGGCTGGAACTCGTACCTTGACTTCGCGGTTGCGCTTTTCAATTCCACTTCCACGACAAACACCACAAGGAGTTTCAATAATGCTTCCAGCGCCACCACAACCAGAGCATGGACTTGCGAATGAGAAAAAGCCTTGATTGTCGTCAACTTGTCCACGACCCCCGCACTGCGAACATGTCTTGCGATTGGTACCAGGACGTGCCCCAGAACCACTACATGTTTCACAACGAGCGTCGCTGGTGAGATACACGCTCGTCGTCACACCGAGAACTGCGTCGTTGAAATCGAGGGTGAGATTCGCTTCTAAGTCAGAACCACGACGTGGTCCAACTCCACTGCTTGCACCACCGCGCGCCCGACCGCCCG
>JBAXIP010000323.1:0-1871 GCA_037138315.1 Actinomycetes bacterium | reverse complement strand
GGTTGAAGTCCGAGCGTGCTTGTTTCAATATCACTAAAGGCATACGCCTGGGGTTGACCCGCAATATCGCCGTTGAGTTCAAACGACCACGCGTGATAGGGGCAAGTCAATCGACGTGCTTCACCGCACCCATCGGCTACCTGAGCACCGCGATGGGTGCACGCATTGCGGAATGCGCGCAACACGCCATCTTCGGCCCGAGTGACGAGCACTGGATGACCAGCAACATTCTTGGTGATAAAGGTTCCGGGCTTGGGAAGCTCGCCAGTCCAACCGATGATGTGGGCACCACCACGAAAGAGAACATCAAGTTCTTTTTGGAAACGAGCAGGGTCGGTGAAAACTGTTGCTGGCTCTGTCATCGAACCCGGGGCATGATCAAGAGTTTTACCGCGGTAGTTGTCGAGTAGACGACGGACAAGTTCGCGTGGAAAGCGTTCGCTTGTGGTCTGATCAGAATTTGTCACAGTCATATTTCCCCCTAGATAGATATGGGCAGACCCCTCTGCTCAATCTTGATAACAGTGTGTCAGAAATTTCTTAGTACGCACTGATCGCAATGAAAAGTGCGCTTGCTGTGGCGATAATTGAGGCGCCGGGGTGGTCTTCGCGTAGTTCGGCCTCAAGGAATATCTTTCGGCCTTCCCGTCGTCCGAGCCACGCATGAATCACGAGGGGCACGTGGAGGGGTGTCGGAGCCTTGAAGTTGGTGGTCAATTGCCCCGTATATGCCACGGTCTGAAGCAGATTCAACATGAAGCCCATGGCATCGTCAAAAGCCAAGGCGACAATGCCTCCGTGGCTGCGCGATGGCGCTCCTTCAAACGAGGAGCCGATGACAAACGTCGCTTCAACGCGGTCGCCGCGGCGGTAGACCTGCATCTCAAGGCCGTGAGGACTTCCTGGCCCAGAACCAGGTCGGGTGATGTGGCTCGTGAGTCGCGAGTTATCGGGCACCTCATTGTCATGCGCCGAAGAAAACTGTGAGAACTCTCGTGTACGAGCAATGCCTTGTTCGAATTGATCGCCGAGACCATCTAACACTTGAATCGCTGCTTCCATTGAATCAAGGTCGACCTCGCGTCCGATGACTGCGTGACCTAGGCGGCGAACAGCACTACCGAGGCGAACACGGATCTCATCAAATGTTGGGTCAAGACCTTCGGGATACTTCATCATGATGATTCCTGCACATCTTCAATCTTGGTCGTATTGAGGTCCTTCAACCAACCCCGTGAGACAAGCAGCACAACCACGGCAAATAAAACTGCAGCGTCGGAGAAAACTGCGACCCTCATTGTGAAGATGTCGCCTAATCGACCGAGAATAAATGCCCCTAGCGGAATGCCGGCCAAAATACCGAGCACATAAAAACTCATGGTTCGACCACGTAAGTGATCTGGGACCGTTCCCTGAATCAAGGTGTTGAGAGCGACTGCCGATTGCAGATGTGCCAAACCACTGATGAAATACGCAAGCAGTCCGACCCAATAGATCGATGTCATCGGAATCATCGCTGTACTGATGGTGAACAGAATGAGAGCGACGACAACTCGGGTCGAACGTTGCATGTGATCACCTAGGGCTACTGAGAAAAGCGAGGATGTCAATGCGCCAAGTCCGAGTGCAACGAGAAGGCCAGCATTGTCGGTTGACGGCCGATTAAAAATTCGATCGGCGATTGCGGGTGCGATGTGCTGCAACGACTGACCACACATAGATGTGACGAAGGCGAGAAAAACTACAAGTCGCAGTGGTCGATGCCGCCAGACAAATGAACCACCAGCCTTGATGACATCTGAGACCTTCCCTTGACTTGCAGCCGAGATGATTTGTCGAGGTCGTGACAACGCGAGTGCGCCGATCACCAA
>JBAXIP010000322.1:0-1910 GCA_037138315.1 Actinomycetes bacterium | reverse complement strand
TCGGTGAGAGCATTCGTCCACTCGATCAACATCTGTCGCATCATCTCGTTCATGAGACCGACCGACTTTTCTGTTGGCGGATAATCAGGATCAACTGTGGCCGCCGGCAACATACCTTCGGCTCCGCGCCAGAACATCGAGAAGCGATACCACTCGGCATAGAACGGAACATGTGACAACATCCAGTTGAAACCATTCGGAACAGTTTCTTGATAACGCGGTGCCGGAATCATCCACGGGGTCGTGCGCTGGAACACAAACAGCTCGCCAGCTTGTTTGGCGACCTGCGGGATGAACTGACACGCACTGGCACCTGTTCCGATGACGGCAACTTTTTTGCCAGTGAGATCAACATTGAAATTCCATGTCGCTGAGTGAAAAGCCTCGCCGGCGAAAGAGTCAATGCCCGCGATATCGGGAAAATTCGGTCGATTGAGTTGACCAACTGCCGAGACCAAGATGTTGGCTCGGTCAACGCGCTTGGTGCCAGCGGCGTTAATTGAAGTGACGATCCATTGCTGGGCGTCTTCATCCCAAACAGCAGATTCAACTTCGGTCTTGAAATTGATGATGGGTACCAAACCAAATTCTTCGGCACAGCTTCGGAAGTACTCGTGTAGAACTTGGCGTGGGCTAAAGAAGAATGGCCAGTCGTGACGCTGCGCGAAACTGTAGCTATACATATGGTTTTGAATGTCGACGCGACATCCGGGGTATTTGTTTTCGAGCCAAGTGCCACCAACATCGTCATTCTTTTCAAGAATGGTGACGGGTACTCCGGCTTGGCGAAGTCGATGTGCTGCGGCGATACCCGACATTCCCGCACCGATGATGATGGCCGAAAAATCACGATCGGGAGCAATAGATGCTTTGTTCCACTGTGGCGCACGAAGTTGGTCACCATCAAGAGCCAGTTCTTCAAGAAGCAACGGTACGTAGCGTTCACTCACTGGTTCGCCAGCAACGAATTGCATGATCGTGTGCAAACGATCAAGTGACGGTCGTGCAGGAATACCTTTTTGGTCGTCACGGAATTTACGCAAACCCCGCATCACAATGTCGCGCGCCAGCGTTTGTTGATCTTCGGTGTAACCACTTTGCGGTTCACGCAAAGTCAGAAGGTTTGGATACAACCGATCGTCAAGCACGTCGAGGTCGTCGGTGATATGAGCCACGGCAGTGAGCAACGCCAAAAGTTCTGCCTCAGGTAACTGCTTCAGAATTTCAGCATCATCAAGTGGCAACGGCGAAAGTTTTGATGTGATCCCCATGACCACACAGTATTCGCCCAACCACGAGGTCTACGCAGGCAAGCCGTGGGAAGGTGCGAAATGTAGTGCGAAATTGGCCGATGACGGCCCGAACAAAAATAGATAAATAGATAAATAGTTAAAAAGCCCGCACTGGACGCACGTAGCCCGTGTCGTACTTGGCGTAGAAGCCCTGATAGCCGACGAGGAAATTCTGGGACCACGCGTTGAGGTCGTCGAACTCAGAAGAACTCCAATAGATGACAGGCGAAAAACCACCAATTGCACTTTTGTTGACATACATCTGGTTCAGTTCGCCCTTTGATGGCAAGAACCAATCCCCGTACACAACACCATTCACAGTCGCGGTATACGCGTCAGCAAGATTTGCAGCTCCGGTCGTACACACACCCAACATCACAGTTGCTTTAGCAGCACCATCCATCGCTCCTGTGCCAGTCACCTGGGAGGCAACCCCCAGCAAATTAAATAGGTTGTTACACCAATTCGAAGTTGGGTCACCCGACGATGAATCCCATGTTGATGGTGCCGCCTCATAAAATAACCCCGATGTATTTCCCGGTGTGGACGGAGTCATAAAAACAATTCCGCCACCAGGACCTTTGAGTCCTACTGCACAAGCAGTCGTTCCATTTACAC
>JBAXIP010000321.1:0-1913 GCA_037138315.1 Actinomycetes bacterium | reverse complement strand
ACGCCACTGTCTTCAACGACGAGTTCAAGACGAACCTTGGGGACGAAGTCAATTTTGTACTCCGCTCCTCGATAGGTCTCGCTATGTCCGCCTTGACGGCCAAAGCCTCTGACTTCACTCACTGTGATGCCCTGGACGCCGACTGCCTTGAGGGCATCTTTCACGTCGTCCAATTTGAAGGGCTTAACGATTGCTGTGATGAGTTTCATTTTGTTGTGTTCCTCTCGTGTCGTTCCGTCAGCTCTTCACGAACTCGGGGTAGGCGTAAACGCCCATCTCGGGAATGTCAAGACCAATAAGTTCGTCTTCTTCGCTTGAGCGGATACCGCCCTTGCCCATCTTCTTCGAGATGATGTCTTGCAGTTTGAAGAATGTGTAGGCGAGACCACCAATGACCACCACGATGACGACAGCACCAAGTGCCTGTGCGCCGAGTTGGCCCCAGTCGCCTTTGATAATTCCCTTGACGCCATCGCTGTCTGACAAGTTCCAACCGGCGCCGTAGCTACCGTTCGAGAAGATGCCAACACACAGTGTTCCGAATAGTCCGCCAACACCGTGAACGCTGATTGCGCCCACCGGGTCGTCCAACTTGAGCTTGCGCTCAACGAAGAACACGCTTTCGATGACCAAGATGGCGGCAAGAATTCCGATGACGGCGGCAGCCCATGGCGCAATGAATGCACATGGTGCAGTGACTGCAACAAGTCCAGCCAACATACCGTTGGCCATCATCCCGGGGTCAGGCTTGCCTGAACGCTTGGTGATCCAGAACATTCCAGCGATCGCACCGAACGCGCCAGCGATAGCAGTGTTCGTGGCAACGGTTGCGAACTGAACATCGGTTGCTGCGAAAGTTGATGCAGCGTTGAATCCGAACCAGCCGAACAACAAGATGAATGTTCCGAGCATGGCCATCGGGATGTGGTGACCAGGAATAGCTCGCGGATTTCCCTCTTTATCGAATTTGCCGATTCGAGCACCAAGTACTTTGGCGCCAGCGAATGCAGCAACACCACCAACTGCGTGAACAACACCAGATCCGGCGAAGTCAACGTATCCAGCACCGAGGTTCATGCTGCTCCAGGTCTGCGACAACCAGCCGCCGCCCCAGGTCCATGCTGCGAACAATGGGTAGTACACGGCTCCACAGAAGAAGCCCCAAATCACGAAGCTGCCCCACTTCCAACGTTCGGCCATTGAGCCAGTTGGAATCGTTGCAACGGTGTCCATGAACGCAACCATGTACAAGAAGAAACCGAGCAGTGCTGGCGTTACGCCACCACCTGACAATGCCCAGCCACCCTTGAACAAGAAGATCCATTCACCGCTACCAACAAGTGGTCCGCCAATGGGTGCATTCAAGCCAAACGCGCCGTAACTGAAGCCGCCGAATGCCAAGGGGAAACCGACAAAGAAGAAGCCGATAAATCCAAGACCGAAAATGGCGAAGTTAGTTGTGACGACGTGCGATGCGTGCTTGGCACGGCAAAAACCAGTTTCAACAAGTGCGAAACCGGCCTGCATGAAAATAACAAGTGAGGCACCGATGATGACCCACAACAAGTTGGTCGCTGTTGCCAGTGATGTGATTGCACCTTCGGCGTCGAAGTCACCTTCGGCAGCGAGTGCGATACTTCCGGTTGCGACAAGCGCTCCAGAAGAAATGGTCAGCGCAATCAATAGCCGCTTCAACAACGGTGTTCGTTTGCGAGTCATATCAGGAAAGAAATCGGTCGAGCTGTCGTAGTTTTCGACAGTCGCCCTGGATTGGGTAAGCATGTGTCCTCCTAGGGAGATAGTGGTTTCTGGTAGGGGATGCACGTCGCCATTGACGGGCGTAACGCCCGAAGTAACTTCGGGGGCTTGACGACGTTGTCAGAACCGCTTGCGCTGGGAGAAACCTAGAAGGT
>JBAXIP010000320.1:0-1936 GCA_037138315.1 Actinomycetes bacterium | reverse complement strand
GACAGCGCCATAATCACGCCAGTAACTTCGCGCATTGAGTAGTACGAGTGACTATGTGCTCGGCCACTTCCATCACCCATCGCCACCAAATCAGCACCACTGCAGAACTCGCCATTCGCACCGGTCAACACCACGACTCGATCAGTTGACGTGTGCTGAATTTCGGTGAGCAACTCAAGTAATTCAATCCACATCACGCCATTGACGGCGTTCTTGCTCTTGGGTCGATTAAACGTAACCGTCACGACTCCACCGTTGCGATCAACGACGAGTGTTTCGTAATTCTTGCTCTTGGTATCCGAGGTTGTGCTCACTTCAACAACGATAATGAGGTGTATGGGATTCAACCCTTATCGGAAATTTCGGGCTCGTCGCGCCGACTATGTCTTTGTGGTTGCCGCAGCAATTGCAATCATTGCCTTGGTCGCCTGGGCATTTACCGGCTGACTCATGGCCACCAGCAAAAAGCCCGTCAAGAAGTCGAGCAAAGCGCCCAGGAAAAAGTCACCCGGTATCTGGTCGGGTCTCTACGGACCAGTCGAAGTACGTCGCATACAGCCCTATCAGGCCCTCAAAACGTATATCTGCCCTGGATGTCAGCAAGAGATTCCTGCGGGCATGGGACACAACGTGGCGGTGCCTCACGACGCCCCCGATCTACGTCGGCACTGGCACTATGCGTGCTGGGACCGCGAAGTGAAGACCCACGCGTAAAGCTGCTCAAAACGCTGATTCGATGACTTCGAGAGCGACTTTGTCCTTCGGGCCAATCACTGCAGCCACATCAAATCGAACCGATACACGAGTATTCGGATTTTCACTGAGCCAATGAGCGGCCAAGCGCCGAAGTCGCTGTTGTTTATTTGCATCAACCGCTAACGCCGGTGATCCAAAATCGGCGGTTGCTCGGGTTTTGACTTCACAGATCACCAACACCGAACCGCTGCTGGCAATGATGTCAATTTCACCCTGTCGGCAACGCCAGTTACGCACCACGATGTCGTAGCCATGTTCGCTATACCAATCAGCGACGAGGTCTTCGCCCCACGCGCCAAAACTTTGGTTGTGCGCCTTCTCAGGCGTGGTTATGCCTTGTCGAGGTCGGTCAAGTCTTCTTGGGGTAACTCTTCGACGTTCACGTCTTTGAAACTGAAAATTCGAACCTTCGGGACGAATCGGCTCTTGCGGTACATGTCCCATACCCATGCGTCGGTTAATTCCACTTCAATCAGTGGCCGTGTGCTGTCACCTTTGACATTGACATCAACTTTGTTGGCCAAGTAAAACCGGCGCTCGGTTTCAATAGCGAAACGGAACATGCCCGCAACGTCTTGATATTCCTGCGCAAGGTGGAGTTCGCGATCAGCCTCAAAATCTTCGAGATCGTCGGTACTCAATGGTCAACACACATGTCGTGAAGGCAAACGTGACAATAAATATGCAGGGAAAGATTTCCCAATGAAATCAGAAGTCGCGCTTTTCGCGAACCTTCGCGGCCTTACCGGTACGGTCACGCAAGTAGTACAACTTGGCACGGCGAACATCGCCACGCTTCATGACTTCGATCTTGGCAACGGTTGGGGTGTGCACGGGGAATTTGCGCTCGACACCAACGCCGTAGCTGACCTTACGCACGGTGTAGGTCTCTTGAATACCTGAACCTTGACGTCCGATGACGTTGCCCTGAAAAATCTGAATACGCTCTTTGCCACTTTCAACAACGCGCACATGTACCTTCAGTTCGTCTCCGGGACCGAACACCGGAATGTCGGAGCGGATGTGTTGTAGGTCAACGATGTCGGTGGTCTTCATGACGGGTTTCCTTAGAACTTTTCAGGGACATACGACCTGGGTAGATCGCAGTCACGGCTTGTCAAGGATACGGGATAGCAGGGAACTCTTCCAACAGGGCGAGCTCATCATTTGAAAGTCCCCC
>JBAXIP010000319.1:0-1947 GCA_037138315.1 Actinomycetes bacterium | reverse complement strand
GTTTTGCTATTCCTTAATGACTCGAGCCGCGTTGGGTCCAGTTGGTCATCACATGTCGGCCTTGCAACTCTTTCGCATCCAATTGTCGACGCGAGCGCTGTCGAGTTTGGTTCCAGGAGGCAGCGCTGCTGGCTCGGCACTTGGTTACCGATTGATGGTTGCGTCGAGTATTCCCGGACCAGATGCTGGCTTCGCACTTGCGACAGCTGGCTTGGCATCAGCTGTTGTGCTCAATTTCATTTTGTGGGCTGGACTCATTATTTCCATTCCGCTTCGTGGTGTGAACCCGGTTTATGGTTCGGCTGCTATTGCTGGAATTATTTTGATGGGCATTGCAGTGGCAATCATTTTTGGATTGATCGAAGGTCAAGAGCGTTCTGAACGAATTTTGCGATCAGTTGCTCGACGTTTGCGCCTCAATGAAGATCGAGCCGGCGAAGCCATTCGCCACGTCGGGGCTCGCATGCAAGAACTCGCTGCCGACCGTTCTTTGTTGCGGCGTCTGGTGTTCTGGGCTTCTGCTAATTGGTTGATTGACGCCGCTGCTCTCTGGGTTTTCTTGCGGGCCTTTGGTGGATCGGTACCCCCCGATGGACTCATCGTTGCATTTGGTCTCGCCAACGTGTTGGCGGCTATTCCATTGACCCCAGGCGGACTTGGCATCGTTGAGGGCACGTATGTGCCAGTGCTTGTTGGTTTCGGTCTCCGCCGAGCGACGGCAGTCGTCGGAGTTGTCTCATATCGAATTGCTCAGTATTGGTTGCCGATCATGATCGGTGGTGTCTGTTATCTGTCTTTGCGTGTCGGGCCGTGGGCGATTGCTCGTAACAAACTTGAGCCGATGCGCGATGTCGTAGCGACAATGGCAACTGGCGACGAAGGAATTCTCGATTTCTCCGAACGTTTCCCAGCCAAAGAACGCACCGGACAACTTCCAAAGCCATCTGCTGAACAAATTCAGGCTTCCGGAAATAAAAATACCGAGAATCCACAAAGTCGCGACTAGTTTTGGGGCATGACAGTTCACGAGCGCCCCTTTGGCCGTTGCCTAGAAGATTTCGTTATTGGCGATGTTTATCGTCATTGGCCCGGCAAGACCATTACCGAATATGACGATCATTTGTTTTGCATGATCACGATGAATCATCACCCGTTGCACACCAACGACTGGTTTGCTTCAAAGAGTGTTCAGGGTCGCAATGTGGTTGTAGGCAACCTGGTGTATTCGTTGGTTCTTGGTATGAGCGTGCCCGATGTCAGTGGCGCAGCGATTGCGAACCTTGAGGTTGAAACTCTGCAACATAAGTTTCCAACTTTTCATGGCGACACCATCCACGCCGAAACTCGTGTGCTCGACATTCAAGAAAGCAAGTCTAAGAATGATCGCGGCATTGTGACCGTCGAGACCAAGGGCTTCAACCAAGACGGTAAAGAAGTGTGTTACTTCCGTCGACGCGTGATGGTCTGGAAGCGTGAATTCGCGCCAAGTCGCGAGCGTCCGTACAACGGTGACGCTGCATGGGGCGAAGCCTGAAAGACATTTTCTCGTGAGTGACCACGCTGGTCTTCACGAATCAATATTTGCGTGGATCACACCACGCTTGCGACAGCTGCCTTGGCGCGATACGCGCGAGCCTTGGCATGTGCTTGTCAGCGAAGTCATGTTGCAACAAACTGGCGTCAATCGCGCGCTTCTTAAGTGGGAGATGTTTATTAATGCGTTTCCAACGCCTCAACAATGTGCTGACGCACCGCTTGGTGATGTGCTGAGGTTGTGGCAAGGTCTTGGTTATCCACGGCGTGCGAAAAATTTGCAAGCTGCGGCCAAAATTGTTGTTGAGCAACATGACGGAGTTGTGCCGAACACTCTTGATGAGTTGCTCGCATTGCCGGGTATTGGGCCGTATACGGCGCGAGCAGTTTTGGCTTTTGCATTCGAAGTTGACG
>JBAXIP010000318.1:0-1950 GCA_037138315.1 Actinomycetes bacterium | reverse complement strand
AATTTCAGGACTTTGCCGCTGGCGTTGGTGGGAAGTGCATCAACAAATGTGATGTATCGCGGAACTTTAAAGTTCGCCATGCGATTTCGCGCCCAGTCCAATAACTCCTCTGCAGTGACTTGTTGGTCATGTCGTAGAACCACGAATGCGTGACCAACTTCGCCCATACGTTCGTCGGGGCGACCAACAATTGCGACTTGGGCAATTGCTGGATGATTCATGAATTCATTTTCGATTTCAGCTGGGTACGCATTGAAGCCGCCGACAATAAACATGTCTTTTAGGCGATCGGTGATCGTGACGTATCCATGTTCATTCATGACACCAATATCGCCAGTGTGTAGCCACCCATCAGCATCAATCGTTTGTGCCGTGGCCGCGGGATCGGCGAAGTATCCGGGCATGACGTTGTAGCCACGGCAGACGATTTCACCAGATTCTCCACGCGGAACTTCATTGTTGTTTTCGTCAACAATTCGAACTTCAACATCGGTGATTGCTCGACCACTGGTTGTTGAAATTGTGATGGGGTCGTCATCGGCGCGGCACATGGTGACGGTGCCAGTTGATTCAGTGAGACCGTAGGCAGTCAAGATGACTTCGAAGTTCAATTCATTGCGCATTCGTTTAATCATTTCAACGGGAACTGCGGCAGCTCCGGTGACAGCGAGACGCAACGATGACAAATCAAATCTCGCACGGTCGGGATGATTGAGAATGCTGAGATACAAAGTAGGCGGGCCGGGAAGCGCCGAAATCTTCTCGTCACTGATCTTTTGTAGAACCGATGGAACGTCAAAGACGGGTACGGGCACCATTGTGGCACCACGCAATAGACAAGCGAGGAATCCGGCTTTGTAACCAAACGTGTGAAAGAACGGATTGACGATTAAGTAGCGGTCAGTCTCGTTCAGGCCAACAATGTTGGACCATTCAAGAAAGACGCGAATTGTTTGATCGTGGCGCGACATCACGCCCTTTGGTTTTCCGGTTGTTCCGGATGTGAAAATGATGTCGCAGAGATCTTCGGGAAGTACTTGTGATTCGCGCTGTTTAACCAATGCGTCTGATGTCGTTGAGCCGCTGGTAATGAATTGTGACCAGGTCTGGTCGTCGTTGGCGGCATTGCCTGAAATCACGATGATGTTCGAAAGGCATTCGGTGTTTTCGCCTGCCTGACGTAACTCATTCACATAGTTGATGCCGAGAAAATCGTTGCAACAAAAAAGAAACTTGGCGCCACTTCGTTCAATGACGTACGCCGCCTCGTGGCCCTTGAATCGAGTGTTGATTGGTACTAAAACTCCACCAACAAGTTGGGCGCCGAGAGCCGCAAAAATCCATTCGGCACTATTGGGTGCCCAAATCGCGATGCGATCTCCGCGATTGAGTCCGAGAGCAATGAATGATTTCGCGGCTCGTTCAATTTCTTGAACGACTTCAACAAATGACCAACGACGTGCGCCGTCAACTAATGCTTCACGTTCGCCAAACTGTGCGGTGGCCCGCACTACTTGCGGGATTGTCAGCACAATTACTTGAGGTGCGTAATGCTGAGCATTTTGATGGCGTTACCGCGCATCAATTTGTACACGACTTCATCACTGAGTTCGCGGGTCTGCTCGGCAGCAATCTTTGCGGTATGTGGCCACGTTGAATCTGAGTGCGGGTAATCGCATTCGAAGGTGACGTTGTCGACACCGATTTCTTCAAGTGAACGCAAGCCGTGCGGGTCGTCGAAATAACAGCCGTATACGTGCTCTTTGAACAACTGGCTCGGCGGAACCAAAACCTTGTCGGCAATACCGCCCCAGCCACGATTTTCTTCCCACACATTGTTGGCGCGTTCGAGGATGTAGGGGATCCAGCCGATTTGGCCTTCGCTGTAAGCAATTTTGAGATTGGGGAATTCGGTGAAGACACCGCTCATGAGCCAGTCGACCATGCTGA
>JBAXIP010000317.1:0-1950 GCA_037138315.1 Actinomycetes bacterium | reverse complement strand
AATTTCAGGACTTTGCCGCTGGCGTTGGTGGGAAGTGCATCAACAAATGTGATGTGTCGCGGAACTTTGTAGTTCGCCATTCGATTGCGAGCCCAGTTCAATAACTGATCTGCGTCAATTCTTTGATCATGGCGCAATACAACGAATGCATGTCCCACTTCGCCCATGCGTTCGTCGGGCTGCCCAACAATGGCGACTTGAGCAATTGCTGGATGATTCATGAATTCGTTTTCAATTTCGGCCGGGTACGCATTGAAGCCGCCGACGATGAACATGTCTTTGAGTCGATCGGTGATTGCAACGTAGCCCCGCTCGTCCATGATTCCAATGTCGCCAGTGTGTAGCCAGCCGTCGTTGTCAATTGTCTGAGCAGTTGCCTCGGGATCGGCAAAGTATCCAGGCATCACGTTGTAACCACGGCAAACGATCTCGCCAGATTGTCCACGCGAAACCTCAATGTTGTTCTCATTAACAATTCGCACTTCAACATCGGTGATTGCACGACCACTCGTCGTCGAAATTGTGACGGGGTCATCTTCGGCGCGACACATGGTGACGGTACCTGTCGATTCGGTGAGGCCGTACGCAGTCAAGATCACTTCAAAATTCAATTCATCGCGCATGCGCTTGATCATTTCAACGGGGACCGCGGCAGCACCAGTGACTGCGAGACGTAATGAAGACAAGTCAAACTTGGCTCGGTCGGGATGATTGAGAATGGTGAGGTACAAAGTAGGCGGACCAGGAATAGCCGAAATCTTTTCGTCACTGATCTTCTGCAGAACTGCTGGAATATCAAAAACGGGAACAGGCAACATTGTTGCTCCGCGCAATAGGCACGCGAGGAAGCCTGCTTTGTAACCAAAGGTGTGAAAGAACGGATTAACAATGAGATAGCGATCTGTTTCATTCAGCCCAACAATGTCGGACCATTCAAGAAAGACGCGGATCGTCTGATCGTGGCGTGACATCACGCCTTTTGGTTTGCCGGTTGTCCCAGACGTGAAAATGATGTCGCACAGATCGCTTGGTTGCACCTGTAATTCTCGAGAAGTCAAAGTCGCCAGGGGGATGGTTGATCCCAATGCAATGAACTCATCCCATGAGCAACAATCATTGTTGACTTCCCCTGATATCACGACGATATGTGAGAGGTCGCCAAGGACTGTGTCGCTCGGCTGTAATTCATTGACGTAATGAGTGCCCAGAAAATCGTTGCAACAGAAGAGAAACTTGGCACCGCTTCGTTCAATGATGTAAGCGGCCTCGTGGCCTTTGAATCGAGTGTTGATGGGAACTAAAACTCCACCAACAAGTTGGGCGCCGAGCGCTGCGAAAATCCATTCGGCACTATTGGGTGCCCAAATCGCCACACGGTCTCCATGTTCAAGACCATGAGCAATGAATGAGCGCGCAGCCGATTCAATTTCGTGAACGACTTCAACAAATGACCAACGTCGTGAGCCATCAACCAAAGCCTCACGTTCGCCGAACTGTGCGGTGGCCCGCACAACTTGCGGGATGGTCAACACAATTACTTGAGGTGAGTAATGCTGAGCATCTTGATGGCGTTGCCGCGCATCAACTTGTACACGACTTCATCGCTGAGTTCGCGCGTCTGCTCGGCTGCAATCTTGGCGGTGTGTGGCCACGTTGAATCGGAGTGCGGGTAATCGCACTCGAAGGTGACGTTGTCGACGCCGATCTCTTCGAGCGAACGCAAGCCGTGCGGGTCGTCGAAATAGCAGCCGTACACATGCTCTTTGAAGAGCTGGCTCGGTGGAACTAAAACCTTGTCGGCAATGCCGCCCCAACCACGATTCTCTTCCCACACCACATTGGCACGCTCAAGAATGTAGGGAATCCAGCCGATCTGGCCTTCGCTGTACGCAATCTTGAGATTGGGGAATTCGGTGAAGACACCGCTCATGAGCCAGTCGACCATGCTGA
>JBAXIP010000316.1:0-1957 GCA_037138315.1 Actinomycetes bacterium | reverse complement strand
GATTCGACACCACAGGCAACTGCGATGTCGACAACACCCGAAGAAATGAGCGAAGCAGCGAGGCCAGTTGCCTGTTGGCTTGATCCACATTGAGTATCGACAGTGGTGCAAGCAGTTGTGAGGGGAAGGCCTGCCGACAACCACGCGGTACGCGTGACGTTGAAGCTTTGCGCGCCTACTTGGCTGACGTTTCCGCCAACGACCTGTTCGATTTTCGAGGGATCAATTCCGGTGCGCTCGATAATGGCTTTTTGCACCAAGCCAAGAAGGTCGGTCGGGTGCAGGGTGGACAAACCACCGTTCTTGCGGCCGATAGGGGTGCGGACGGCGTCGACAATAACGACGGTGCGGCCGGTGTTGGGGGTGTTGGAGTTGGACATGGTGGTCATCTTACGGTCATGCTCTAGGTGTGACCGATTCGCAGCAACCCGCATCCTTTGGCCCAGGCTCGATTTCGCGACCTTCGCGCTTTCAGCTCTCGATGAAACCAGCCCCCGATCTCGTTGGGCATCGGTACTTTCATGTCGTTGAATCAAAGGTCTGGATTCATGATGAGGCTGCCGAGTCTGACTACTCGACACATTTCTTAGGAATGCTGGATGGGCATGCTTGTTGGGGTGTTGATGTGCCACGAGGACAAGACCCGTCAGATGGTGGAGCACTCGATCTGTTCAGTTTATTTGGACGTGCTCCCGAAGAAGATTGGTTGATCGCAGGGCGAGCTGTGCAATTAGTTGAGTGGGCTCGCACCCATCGATTCTGCGGTCGTTGCGCTGAAGCGACCGAGCCGGCCCGTGGTGAGCGCGCCATGCGTTGCCCGACTTGTGGACTCATGAACTTTCCGCGACTCGCACCAGCGATGATCACGTTGGTGACGCGTGGCGAACCCGGCCCCGATCAAGAAGCATTACTTGCGCAAGGCGTGCAATTCCGAGGACCGATGTATAGCTGTCTTGCTGGTTTTGTTGAGCCAGGCGAAACACTTGAAGGTGCAGTGGTACGCGAAGTGTTCGAAGAAGTTGGAGTGAACGTCGGGACTGTGAAGTATATGGGCAGTCAGCCATGGCCCTTCCCACACAGTTTGATGTTGGGCTTTCGTGCCGAGTGGGTGAGCGGTGACATCGTGTGTGACCCCACCGAAATTCTTGATGCGAATTGGTACCGCAAAGATGCGTTGCCAAACATTCCTCCTGGAATTTCGATTGCCCGCAAACTGATCGATGCTTGGCTCAACGAATAAGCGCGGTAGCCGACTAGGTTTCTCGTATGGCTTTAACAAAGAACTCACTTGGCAAATTAGGTATCTGGACGTTCCAACTTGATATGCAGCCCATGAAAGAGGCGCAAAAAGTTGCAGCTCAGATTGAAGAATTGGGCTTTGGCGCAGTGTGGGTTCCTGAAGCAGTTGGTCGCGAACCATTTGCGTCATGTGGCTTGTTGTTGTCGGCGACAGAAAAACTCATCATGGCAACGGGCATTGCATCATTGCATGCGCGTTCGGCAATGACGATGGCTGCTGGTCAAAAAACTTTGACCGAAGCATTTCCCGATCGCTTCTTGCTGGGTATTGGTGTCAGTCACCAACCAGCGGTTGAAGGTTTCCATGGTGCTTCATACGGCAAGCCGTACACGAACATGGTTGCGTACCTTGACGCCATGGATCGCAGTTTGTTCTTCGCGTCTGGTCCAACTGAACCGACCGCTCGTTGCTTGGCTGCATTAGGTCCGAAGATGCTGAAGTTGTCGGCCGAACGAACCATGGGTGCACATCCTTATTTTGTTCCGGTTGAGCACACGCCAATTGCTCGTGCCGCGCTTGGCCCCGATGCATTGTTGGCTCCCGAACAGGCCGTTGTCTTTTCAACTAATGCCGAAGAAGCACGCGCTGTTGCTCGCGGACACATGTCGACATACATGGGGCTTCCGAACTACACCAACAACTTGCGACGTTTGGGTT
>JBAXIP010000315.1:0-1958 GCA_037138315.1 Actinomycetes bacterium | reverse complement strand
GCAACAGGTCTGCGCGGTTCAGCGCAGTTGCAGCAACTGTGACCAAGATGTCTTGCTCACCAATGATCGGCGATGCAACGTCTTCAAATTGGAGAACTTCTGGCCCTCCGTGCGATCGAAGGACTACAGCGCGCATGGAGATTAGGCCATCTTTGCTTGAAGGCGACGGTCAAGAGCAGCGAGGAAGTCTTCTGTTGTCAACCATGGAGCATCTTTTGAAATGAGAATCGAAAGATCCTTAGTCATTTCTCCAGCTTCAATTGTTTCCACACAGACGAGCTCGAGTTGGTTTGCAAATTCGATGAGCTTCGGATTGTTGTCTAACTTGCCGCGGTGTTTGAGACCACCTGTCCATGCATAAATTGATGCGACTGGATTTGTTGATGTCTTGTTGCCCTTTTGATGTTCGCGATAATGGCGAGTCACTGTGCCGTGTGCAGCTTCTGCTTCAACAGTGCGGCCATCTGGAGTCATCAAGACTGAAGTCATAAGTCCGAGAGAACCGAAACCTTGAGCAACAGTGTCTGATTGCACGTCTCCGTCGTAGTTCTTACATGCCCAGAGGTATCCGCCTTCCCACTTCATTGCGCATGCAACCATGTCGTCAATGAGGCGGTGCTCGTATGTGAGGCCGGCTTTGTCGAAATCAGCTTTGAACTCGTTGACAAAGACTTCTTCAAACAAATCTTTGAACTGACCGTCGTATGCCTTCAAGATGGTGTTCTTTGTGCTCATGTACACGGGATAATTACGAGACAAGCCGTAACGAAGTGACGCACGTGCAAAGTCACGGATGCTGTCGTTGAAGTTGTACATACCCATGGTGACGCCACCGTCTTTGCCGAACTTGGCCACTTCGAACTGCATTGGTTCGCTGCCGTCTTCAGGCGTGTAGGTCATAGTGACCGTGCCAGCACCGGGAACCTTGAAGTCTGTTGCTTTGTATTGATCACCGTGTGCATGACGACCGATAACGATGGGCTTGGTCCAGCCGGGAACAAGGCGAGGAATGTTTGAACAAATGATTGGCTCGCGAAATACCACTCCGCCAAGAATGTTACGAATGGTGCCGTTTGGCGACTTCCACATTTTCTTGAGGCCGAACTCTTCAACACGCTGCTCGTCGGGAGTAATGGTGGCGCACTTCACGCCAACGCCATGCTTCAAAATCGCATTGGCGGAATCGATCGTGACCTGGTCATCAGTTGCGTCGCGGTGCTCCATACCAAGGTCGTAGTACTCAAGATTGATGTCGAGGTACGGCACGATGAGACGGTCCTTGATGAACTGCCAAATGATGCGCGTCATCTCATCGCCATCGAGTTCGACGACTGTATTTTCAACCTTGATCTTTGCCACGAGAGCACCTCATTCTTTGTGTCGGCGATGTGCCGAATCTCACTTGTATCAGACTTGTACACAATAGCGTTTCGGGCGTGGCTGCGCCCTACCATCTTCTCTAATGGATTTTGAGTGGAGCCCTGACCAAATAGCCCTCCGTGAAAAGGCAGCAGCCGTTGCAGCAGACGGCGTGGCCCGATACGGACGCGACACCGCTTCGTGGATGAACGGATATTCAAAAGAGTTTTCCCGCGAGCTCTCTTCTCACGGCTGGATCGGCCTCATTTGGCCAACTGAGTTCGGTGGCGGTGGACGACCCCCTATCGAGCGTCTCATCGTTGGTGAAGAGATGATCAAAGCCGGCGCTCCAATTGCAGCTAGCTGGTTTGGTGACCGCCAAATGGGTCCAGCGCTCATTCAGTACGGAACTCCTGAACAACAAAAAGAATTCTTGCCAGGCATCTTGGCTGGCGAAACAACATGGTGCATCGGCATGAGCGAACCGAATGCCGGAAGCGATCTTGCATCGTTAAAAACTTTCGCCGAAGACGATGGCGATGAATGGGTCATCAATGGTCAAAAGATTTGGACCAGCTTTGGTGCCGATGCCGACTATT
>JBAXIP010000314.1:0-1972 GCA_037138315.1 Actinomycetes bacterium | reverse complement strand
CATCGTATTCAGTGACCAGTGGCGCGCTGCCATTCGGCAAGTTTCATATGAGCTGCCATCGCACCTGTGATGAGCGGCAACAAGGGTTCGGGAAGATCATGACCCATATCGGACACCAGCAAGAACGTTGAACCAGACACCAATTCGGCAGTGCGCTTTCCGCCGTCGGGTGGCAACAATGTGTCATCCTTACCGTGAATCACCAAGGTGGGGGTCTGCAATTTTTGTAGTCCTTCAACTCGTGAGCCACTGGCGTAGATAGCCGCCAATTGGCGACTTGATCCTTCTGGGTAGAACGACCGATCAAATGCTCGTGCCGCTTCACGCTTGACGGCAACTTCGTCGAAATAACGTTTTGACTGCCATACCCCATAATTGGGACTTGCATCAATGAAAGCTTGTCGATCTGTGGGCGGTGGTCCAAGCAAGACCTCTGCTGCTTCAGCCGTAGGTGCGCCATACTCAATTTCACCAGTGACTGAAAACAACGAGATTAATGATCGCGCGCGCTTTGGGTGTTCGATGACCAACGTTTGCGCAATCATGCCACCCATCGATGCGCCCAAAATATGTGCTGAATCAATTCCGAGATAATTCAACAATTCGATGGCATCTTGAGCCATATCCGACAGGGTGTACGGAACTGATGGGAGTTCTTGCCCACTCAGTGCAGCAGCAACGACCGCGTTCGGATCAACGACCACACCGTCAAGTTTGGTCGACAGACCACAATCACGGTTGTCAAAACGAATGACGTAGAAACCCTGATCAACGATTATCTGGCAGAACTGATCTGACCAATTAATAAGTTGCGCCCCAAAGCCCATGATTAACAACACCGCGGGGTCGCTTGCCCGCCCCATGGTTTCGTACTCAAGAGTGACTTGGCCAATGTTTGCAGGAATCTTTGCTTGCGGCATGGCAGTGAGAATAGCCATCTCGTCACTATCACTGCATCATCGCAACGACTACCTTTGTCTCATGACTTCAGGAATGTTCCCGCACATGCGCTTTGGCGTCCACACCGGACTACAACACACCACCTACGACGTTTTGCGACCAACATGGCGCAAGATCGAAGACCTCGGCTTTGATTGGATCTCCATTTGGGATCACTTTTATGGAGCGACCGGCAAGCCTGATGACGCAGCATGTTTTGAGGCGGTCGCGATGCATGCCGCATTGGCAGCAGAGACAAGTCGTGTCCGAGTTGGTTCACTCGTTTATTCGGTCGGCTATCGCCATCCATCGGTGCTTGCGAAAATGATTACTGCAATTGATCACATTTCTGGCGGCCGCGCCGACATGGGGCTTGGGGCAGGTTGGGCTCAGGTTGAATACGAGGCGTACGGTATCCCATTCCCCGGAGTCAAGACCCGCATGGATCAACTAGAAGAAGCGGCGCAATGCGTTCGCGGCTTACTCCACGATGACGTCACCAACTTTTCAGGCGAATGGTTCAATCTCACGAATGCCCGCAACGAACCTCGCCCGATTCAGAAGAAGATTCCGATTTGGGTCGGTGGCGGCGGAGAAAAGCGCACCCTCAATATCACCGCAAAATACGCCGACGGTTGGAATGTGCCATTTGTATCGCCCGAGGCATTCGCTCACAAGAGTTCAGTTTTAACCAAGCATTGCGAATCAATCGGCCGCGACCCCAAAGAAGTGAAGCGCACCGTCAATGTTGGCATCGCATGGACCGAGGAAAGTTTGCATTCACAATTTGGCATGCTCGCTGAAGGTGTTCGACCCGGTGTCTTGACCGGAAGTGACGAACAAGTCATTGATCGCATTGGTCAATATGTCGCAGCAGGTGCCGAACAGATCAACTTGGCGCTTCGTGCTCCATTCGACATGGACTCGGTCGAACGCTTTAGCAAGACTTTGAAATTGGCGTGACTGAAACAATCCAAGTTTCAGCACCAGGTCGCGTCAATTTGATTGGTGATCACACCGATTACACCGGCGG
>JBAXIP010000313.1:0-1979 GCA_037138315.1 Actinomycetes bacterium | reverse complement strand
TCCAAACGGGAACTTGTCGAATTTGGCTGAAGCACCGACGAGTCCGACGTTGATCGCGATCCAAATGACAAACCAAACCGAATGCAGATAAACGAAATTCAGTGACCCCGCAAATTTTGTCACTCTGTCGGCGGCCTTGTCTTGAGCGGTGTAGAAGCGCTTGAAATGCATGCGCGCATTACTGACTCCCCAATGGTCGAGTTTGAACATTTTCCCGTCAACAGTGCCGTCGGCTTCGTCAATGATGCGGCAGGCTTCGCATGAATGATGGGTTGAATCGTGAGTCTGGGTCATAGGAGAATTGTAGATCGCAAAAGTAGACCGCAAGACCGAGTTGGTCTAGTGTCGGTCTCACTCTTTATTGATCGGGGGATCATCGTGAAGATTCGTGCCTTATTTCTTGTTCCAATTCTGACCGTGGGGTTGGTGAGTTGTTCCAGCAGCGACTCAAAGAGTGATTCTTCGACAGCTGATTCTGTGGTTACTTCCACGCCAGATACCGCACCCTCTGTTACTGAGGCGCCTATGGAAACTGGTTTTACCGCGGTGACGCCGACAACAGCAGCTGTCGGTGACGTCACTGTTGAGGGGCCGATTACCGTGAGTAATCGTGTGCCACTGCCTGATTTCCTGGCCGGGGTTCCCACTTCCCCCGTGGTCTTGGCTGGCGTGCCATTTGAAGCAGAAAAATTTGGATACATCGAAGAAGAGTTCTTTATTTCGGGAACTGCCAACTCTTATGGTTCAGCCGATGCATTGTCCGCCGATGGTGTTTGGAACGTCACAAAAATTGATACGGCTGAATATAAAACACGAATAGTCGTGCGTCGCCCAAGTGATCCCGCAAAATTCAGCGGCTCGGTGATCACCGAGTGGTTCAACGTGACAGCGGGAATCGATTCGACTCCCGCATGGAGCGCATTGTGGCCCGAGATTGTCAGAGAGGGTGGCGCTTGGGTCGGTGTCTCAGCGCAGCGCGTGGGCATCGAAGGTGGAGCAGGATCAACGGCTCCTTTCTTAGTGTTGAAGAATGCCGATCCCGATCGCTACGGCGTACTCAATCATCCGGGGGATAACTACAGTTACGACATTTTTAGTCAGGCCGGTGCTGCTGTCTGGCGCCAACCGGAAACTATTTTGGGAGGTTTAACACCCGAGATCGTGTTGGCAACTGGGCAGTCTCAGAGTGCGAGTCGCTTGACGACTTATGCCAATGCTTTTGGTTTGGCTGACGATGTGTATAACGGCTACTTACTCATCAGCCGTGGACAAAGTGCTTCAACGCTCTTTTGCCCAAATGCCGTTCTCTTAGAAAATCCGAAGAGCTGCCTTGATTCCACCGTGCCAGAGGCAGTCCCAGGACCTGATGGCGCACAAATTCGTGCTGATCTCGCTCGACCGGTTCTCATTGCCGAAGCTGAAACTGATGTTCTGCGCTATCGCCCGGCCACACAAGACGACACCGATGTTTTACGAATTTGGGAGTCTGCGGGAACTTCGCACTCCGATGCATACACCTTGGGTATCGGAGATGCTGATACTGCAACTGGGGATGGTGACCTTGCTCTCTTTGAGGCTCAATCGTCACCACCCTCGTCGGTTTATTACGGCATTATCACGTGTGGATTGCCGCTCAATGTTGGTCCGCACACCTACATTCTGCGTTCGGCATTGCACTGGCTTGATCATTGGGTGCGTTCGGGAGAACCACCAGCTTCGATGCCAAAGTTGGAGACCAATGCTGATCTTTCCGCTTACCTATTGGACGCACATGAAATTGTCATGGGTGGAATCCGAACACCATATGTTGATGTTCCGTTGGCTGTTCTCAGTGGGCTTGGACAAGAAGGCGGAAGCTTCTGCGGACTTTTCGGAACGACGCGAAGTTTCACAGCAGATGAACTCTCGGCTTTGTATCCAACCTCTGACGATTTCATTGCGAAGTGGAATGCGGCAACTGATGCTGCGGTCGAGAGTGG
>JBAXIP010000312.1:0-2024 GCA_037138315.1 Actinomycetes bacterium | reverse complement strand
ACGTACAGCATGAGTTCTTTGGGCAAGTTTGCGCCGTAACCAAGTAATGCCTTGATGACGCGTTGAACTTCGTTGACCATTTGTTCGCCCGAGAGCGAAGTGGGGTCAATGGTTGGTAGATCAAGTCGTAAATCACGAATGACTGCATCGAGGTCGGTATCAAACGGCAATGCACCTAGGTCGCGCAAGGCGGCCATTTGGCCTTTGATGTCATTGGTAGTGGCACTCAACATCAAGCGCAAGAAAGCTAAACGACGTTCGTCTGATAAGCGCGCCACGATTCCGAAATCTAACAGCGCGGTGCGGCCGTCCTTAAGTACGAAAAGATTTCCACCGTGCAAGTCGCCGTGGAAAATACCATGAATCATGGCGCCTTCCATGAAGGCGATCATTCCAGTGCGAATGACTGCTTCGGTATCGATGCCGGCATCTTTCATCCCGGCTACATCGTCAAAATTGAAACCAGAAACTCGTTCCATCACCAAGACTCGTCGGGTCACCAGTTGTGGATGTGGTCGCGGTACGACGTAACCCTTTTGACCTAGGTCGTGCAACATGGCGGCGACATCGAGCATATTTGCAGCCTCAAGACGGAAGTCGAGTTCTTCAACAATCGTTTCTGCAAATAATTCAACGAGGGCTGGAGGATTAGCTAACGCGGCAATCGGAATACGTCCAACTAAATATGGTGCAATCCAAGCCATAACGGTGAGGTCTTTGCGGACAAGAGAGGCAACGCGAGGACGTTGCACCTTGACAACAACATCTTCTCCTGTGAGCAAACGAGCGGCATGCACTTGGGCGATGGAAGCCGCGGCAAGTTCTCTTTCGTCGAACCACTCAAAGACATCCTCTAAGCGGGCACCCAAGTCTTGCTCGACAGTTTGACGAACAGTCGCAAAAGGTTCAGCTGGAACTTGATCGCGGCATTTTTTAAATTGATCAACGAGTTCGGCTGGAAACAGTCCTTCACCAGATGAGATGATTTGGCCCAGTTTGATGTAGGTCGGCCCAAGCGACTCAACCGCTTTGCGCAAGCGGAGTGAAACATCGGCTCGGCTATCGACAATGTCATTGAACTTGCCGCGCTTCTTTTTGATAAACCAAGGAGCAAGAGCTCCGACGATCTGAGTAGCGACGGTGATGACACGCGCACCAGGAGGTAATCGCCGAGATGTAGTGAGGGCGGGTACCTCGGCGTTGGCGCGGGACCGAAGATCTGCTGTGAGTGGCAGCCACCGAACTTGCTCGCGATCAACTACCCATGGGGCATTTTCGGTGAATGATCCCCACGTAAGGTCACTCGGGAAGTCGCTATTTTGGCCAAATTCAGTCACAGCGAAAGTCTGCCTGTGTTGCGCAAAGATTTCCTATCGGACGGCCATTGAATGGTGTGACAGTGAGTACGGCAAGTGGTTTAGTGCTCATACCGACTGACTCATGACTGACTAATGTCAAAGGTGGGTTGCTGATGGGATTGCGACCACACGGATCACGGGGGATTGTTATGAACTCAGGAAATTCGTTACCAGATCGCTGGCTCACCGACTGGACGCCGAGCCAGAAGTTGCCCGTGTATACCCGAGCCAACGCCGGTGAAGTTTTGCCTGACCCATGTAGCCCATTGTGTTGGACTGTTGTGTGGGAACCCGGAGTCGTGATGGGTTGGCGCGACTGTCAAATTGATGTTGGAACTTTTAGTAACCACGAAATGGATGCGATCCATCCCGAAGTCATCGGCCTTTTCGGTGGCTATCTCTTTATCAATGCCTCAACTGCCCGCATGTTTGGCGTGCGCGGACCTGGCCTAGCTCCCGAAATGATTGATGCGACGTACTTTGGTACTCACCCCGATGTGCCTCCGTATATTCCCGAGCCGTGGCACGAGAATGAAGAAAATACTGCGAAGTTAGCGGCGTGGATGGGTCGAGTCATGACGGCCCAGTCGCTTCCAGAATTGCTTGAAGATCAAAAGATTTCCAATGATGCACGGGCGTCTCGTCCCGATTTAACCAATCTTGATG
>JBAXIP010000311.1:0-2027 GCA_037138315.1 Actinomycetes bacterium | reverse complement strand
CTGCGCTATATCACCGCGTGCCGTGGAGACCCAAAGCCAAAGCACTCATGCAACGTTTCGACCATTCGGCAATTTTTCTCGCGATCGCAGGTGGGTATACGCCGGTCGCGGTGTTGTGTCTTGATGGCTGGACTCGATGGGCCGTGCTTGTTGGCGTATGGGGCGGATCGCTCATTGGTATCGCAATTCATTGGTTGCCCAATGTGCCAACCGTTTGGCACGGTGGTAGTTACATGGTTGTCAGTTGGTCGGCGATTGTGACCGTGCCTGCTTTGTGGCGCGGTCTCGGCCATCTAGGTTTTGCTCTCATCCTTGGTGGCGGAGTTTGTTACACACTTGGGGCAATCGCATTAGCAACGAAACGACCTAATCCCTGGCCCAAAGTTTTTGGTTTCCACGAGATCTTTCACGCTTTCACTGTGGTTGCTGCTGGCTTACAGTTCGCGGCCATCGCCGGCATCGTTGCCCCGCGCCTCGCCGCGTAACACGCATATTTTAAATCGCGGCTACGTGCACCTTGTTTGCATGAGCAGCCAGATTCTCGATATCTATTCGGTCTCCAGTTATAACTGTTCCGCCAGGTTCGGCGAACGCAACGACGATGGCATCGACCGCAGACCCATGACCAGACTTTCTCCTCAGTTCAGCAGCACGTTGTGCCGTACCCATTCGCAGAACTTCTTCGATGACACATTTTCGAAGGAATCGAAGGACTGGTGCATCTTTGGGAGAATTTCCGTGCAGGCATTCAACTACAACTGGCGACGGTACAAGCATGACATCATTCAAAGCAATCAGTCGTTTGAGTAGTGCCAACGAATCAAGTGATCGATCAGCAAGTTTCGAAATTCCACCGCTGTCTAAAACAATCACGTTCAACCTGCTTGTTGAAGTTGATGAAGTTGAATATTGCGAACGATTGCATCTGCTCGTGCATTTTGTTCGTCAGATGGACTACCGATTTCTTCTTCAAGTTCCCGAATGAATTGCTCAAGACCTTCACGCGATTTTTCACGTTCAACGACTGCCCTCACCGCAACCTGCAGTATTTCGGATGCGGGAAGACGGCGAGATTTAACTTCTTGGTACAAATCGTCTGGCAAATAGAGTTGAATCCTTGGCATACGCCTAACTATACGCCTATTTAGAGACAACCCTTCCTGTTCTGAACGTCAAGGGATTGTTAAGAAGGGGTCCAGCCGGTTGAGGTGGGCGACCCCATGACCGATAGACACCCGTGTTTAATCGGTCCGCGCCCAAAGAATCTGCAGTCCTCAAAGAGTCGACCGCCCCAGACATCCCGACCAAGACGCGGGTAGGCGAACAACCACATAACGATGACGATGGGCCAGTCGTCCAGATGGTGACGGCGCTCGTGAGCCAGGGGCTTCGCGACCGAGCATCCGACATTCATATTGAGCCACTCAATGACATCTTGCGCATTCGCTATCGCATCGATGGCAACTTGGTTGAAGCACAAACGCTCCCCTTGCACCTGCACTCAAGTTTGGTCAGTCGTCTAAAGATCATGGCCGGCATGAACATCGTTGAACGTCGCCGGCCCCAAGACGGTCAATTCTCAACAACAGTTGACGGTCGCGAAGTTGACGTACGAGTCGCCACGGTCTCGACTGTCTTCGGCGAAAAACTTGTTATGCGACTTCTTGACAAGCGACGTTCAACAATTGGTCTCAGCGAACTCGGAATGCCCAACGACACTCACGAGCTGTATTCACAAATGGTGCGCTCGCCTTTTGGCATGGTGATTTGCGCTGGTCCGACCGGAGCAGGAAAAACGACCACTTTGTACGCGTCACTCATGGAGATCAACGATATTGGCAAAAATGTCACGACTATCGAAGATCCTGTTGAATACGTCTTTCCTGGAATTAATCAAGTTCAAACCAACGAACAAGCCGGCCTCACATTTGCAACTGGACTTCGGGCATTGTTACGTCAAGATCCCGACGTTATCTTGGTTGGTGAAATCCGCGATGCCGACACCGCTCGTATCGCTGTCCAATCTG
>JBAXIP010000310.1:0-2028 GCA_037138315.1 Actinomycetes bacterium | reverse complement strand
GCTGGAAATAAGTTGTCGACCCATCGATGACAGTGAGCTGCATACCGAACATCACTCCAGCAATTGATGCGAAAAATGCCGAACAACAAAAGACGATGAGTTTGGTGACATTGGTTGATAAACCAAGAGTAGATATTGCGACTGGGCTTCCAGACAGACCGCGCAACATTCGTCCCAATCGAGAACGTGAAATCATGGCGATGACAATTGCCGAGAAGACGAATACTGTCAGGATGACGTAATAACGCGTGTGGGCATTTTCGGTTCCAAAAGGTGACGGCACCTTTCGGCCACCGGCAAAAACTTTGAACATCCAGGTCTGCGTGAAGAACAATCGAGTGACAAGGATTCCAAAACCAAAAGTTGCGAGCGCCAAATACACGCCATGTAAGCGAATCGCTGGTAAGGCGACGACCGCACCGATTGGTACAACGATCAGCCCCGCAATGACAAGCGCTAGTAACCACGGAACATGGGCTTCAACAGTGAGTCGCGAGAATGACAATGCACCGATTCCGGCAAAAGCAGCATGACATAACGAAACTTGACCACTCGTCTTGATGAGCAAGCCAAGCGACAAAACCAAGATTGCAGTACACAGACCAAATGAGTAATACGAAAGCTTTGTACCAACGAGATTTGGTATGAAGATAAGGACCGCAAGAACGACGACCCCCGAGGTCAATCGAAAACGGCTACTACCGTGCCACTGAAGTGGTGGGCGAGATTCGGCGTCTGATCGGGGAGCGAGTCGGTGCTTGGGCAGAGCAAGAAGAACGAGAAGAAGAATGAGGAATGGAAGTGCATCTGCAAGACCATCTAAGGACTGCCAGTGATTTTTGCTCACTTCATACCCGATGAGATCTTGCGCGATGCCGATGATGAGACCACCCAAAAATGTCATGGGAATACTGGTGAAGCCACCAATGGCTGCTGCACCGAATGCATACATGGCCAAGAAAGTGAGGTTGTACGGCTGAAGGCCAACTAGCGGAAGAATCAATATCCCCGACAACGAAGCAAAGACACAACCGATCATCCACGAAATTCTGCGTACGCGTGTCGGGTTCGTACCCATGAGGTCTAAGAGATCTGGATCATCAACTGCGGCCCGCATTGCGGTTCCGAGTCGTGAATATCGAAAGAGTAGATAGAGACCGGCAACGGCGACAACAGTGATTAATGCAATCACAAGTTGGTCGCCAAAGATATTGATATTGAAAATGCGCCATTTGTATTCTTTTCGATTGCTAAATGGCAATCCAGGAAAACGATCAACAAAAAGTCCCTTGTTACTTTCTGGATAGAAGAAAAGGCACAGTGACGGAATTGCAACAGTGAGACCAATCGTTCCGAGAATCTTCATTGGTGTTGGTTGACGTGACAGTGTTCGCGCAATGCGTTCCATAATCAAACCGAATAATGGGCCAGCCATAAACACCGTCAAAACAAATGAGATTTTCCAATCCCAGTTGAGTGAGAAACGCAGTGCGTAATACACCAAAGCCGATGCAGTCAGAATTGCACCATGTCCAAAGTTGAAAATCGCCGAAGTCTTGAAGGTGAGAACGAGACCAGTTCCTGCCAGGCCATAGATCATCCCTGTCACAAGACCAGTGACAACAAACGGAAGAAGATTGTGCACTGCTTACCCCTCAGTAAATGATTTTGTTCGATAAATACTTGAGGGTCACCACAGCGAATCTGGCGCCGTGGTGACCCTCATTCAGTACTACTGATGAATTGCGTTTACTTAACTCTCAGCTGGGTTGCACTGGTAGGCAAGGCCACCGAGCGGGTTCTCAATCTTTCCGTCAGTTAACGAGTAGTTCCACCAACAGTTGCGGGGTGGAGCGGTTTTGCCCTGAGTCCACGTTGTTGGGGAAACCAATCCACCAAGTGTTTCGTCCTTGATGGTGAACATGTTTGCCAAAGTTTCGGCAGCCGTAGGAGCATCGCTCAAGGTTGCATTTGCTTTTGCGAACATTTGCAAGGCAGCCCAAATACCAGTGGCCGTTGGGTTTTCGT
>JBAXIP010000309.1:0-2037 GCA_037138315.1 Actinomycetes bacterium | reverse complement strand
CAGATGCGATTGAGGCAGCCATTGAATCGGTCGACGGCGCAGAGTCTGATATGTCGATTGCTGCCGCAATCGCGGCCAACGGTGCAACGATTGACCCCCTCGCACTCAACCAGATTGACGAAGTTGAACTTGCCAGCGAATATGGCGCGAACGCCGACGAAATGTCGGCTTGGTGGGGTACCGAAGAAGGTTCTGACGGCGACGACCTTTTGGTACTCGGTGGCTATGGAGGTTTGGCTGATCATCTTGCTGAAGGTCTCGACATTCGCATGAGTACTGCCGTAAGCGCTGTGTCATGGAACGACAACGGAGTCGAACTCGTCGTGATAGATGGCGCGCCACTCGCCTGCGATCGAGTGATCGTCACAGTGCCGCTCGGAGTCTTGGCGGCCGGAGATATCTCGTTTGATCCCCCATTACCCGATACTCACCAAAACGCGATCGACACCATGCGTATGGGTTTACTTGACAAAGTGTGGTTCGTTTTTCCTGAACAGTTCTGGTCGAACGAGTCATTGATCTGGAACAGAATTGACGAACCCGGCACTCCGTTTCGCGAGTGGTACGACCTTGCCCCGCTAACGGGCAAGCCAGTATTGCTGGCGTTGAACGGTGGCCGCACGGCGCGGGCATGGGCCGACCGCAGTGATGACGACGTTCGTGCTGCCGGCATGACTGCGTTGCAACAGTTCATTGATGCCGGCTGGTAACACCGCACGTTTTGTATGGCGCCCTCGGCAGGAATCGGACCTGCGACCTGCGGTTTAGGAAACCCTAAGTGCTTCTAGAAGGCGTTGGATCCAGTTCGTCCGCCCATTTTTCAAAGAAAAATCGCAGGTCCTTCAACAATGATTCATCAATGGGTAACTCGCTGTCAGAGAATCTGACAACAGAACGCATCATCTGTACAAGCACGTCAATCTGAAAAGAGATTTCTATTTCGGAGGCTCGGACAAGCAAAAGTTCTTTACTGAAATGTTGTGCGAGCATAAATACGTCAGCAAAATCGCGTGCCTCAGCCCGATCATACAAAGCAAGTAACTTTCGGCCAGCAAGTTCTTCATGATTAAAAGTTGGACCAAGAATTGACAATTGTGATGGATATTGCGCAGCAACATCTATCGCGATATCTACGAGCACTTCATCTGTGCCCTTGACGTGAAGCCTGACGAAGAAAACATCAGCTTGGAGAACTTCACACTTCCATCCGCGAACCTCTACCTCCTTAAGGAACTGCTCACGCACCTCACCCACATCCACTTGACCCTTTTCCCCAAAAAAGTCGAGATCTTTTGTTGGCCGACTAGTGAGTCCACTTGCCAGAAGCGCACCTCCGCCAGCAAGCAAAAAACCATCCGATCCAGGCAATGAGAAAAACATGCGCGCCACGTCAATTTGAAACTCAGATGGACCAGACATTTACGATGCAGTCTCTATGAGCGATTGCCAATGAACGCGGACATTGCGCGGTAGCACCAGTTCATTCCAAGAATCAATGAGCAATGCGCCATCGATATAGGCCATGAGATCTTGGGGCATTCCCTCGCGAATCACCACTTCATAAAGCCGCGCACGCTGACGCCGATCACGCACTTCATATTCATGACCGGGACGAGACCAATTAAGCGCAAGTGGCAAAATGACTGGCTCAAACATTCTGCTCACATCGATTCGCCACAGTTGATCAGGCACAAAAATTGATCGGCCTCGTGCCATATCAATTTTTGAAAAGGTGATTCGGTGCTGCAATGTGAGTTCATATCCAGCCACTCCTATCAATCTTTCCACCGTCTCAAGATTCGGGGATTTACGACCACGCTCATATGCCGACAATGTGGACCGAGATGTGCCAGCCCGCTGTGCCATTGCCTGCTGAGTGAGCCCCGCTGCCAGTCTTGCTTGTTCAATAATCTGCATCGCCATTTCCATAGCGTATCCAATCGGATACATTTTGCACCAACTGATTTGTCGCAAGACGACCCTTTGGCGCCCTCGGCAGGAATCGGACCTGCGACCTGCGGTTTAGGAAACCGTTGC
>JBAXIP010000308.1:0-2039 GCA_037138315.1 Actinomycetes bacterium | reverse complement strand
ACCTGCCGTTTGATCAACAGTGAGTTATTGCAACTCAACCGTTCATTGAGAGCGCTGACACTGCCCGCAAACTCATCGTTTGCCAGTGCAAGTCTCGTCCATCCAGCTAAGGCTTCGCCGTGTGTGCCAGCAGCTGCACCAATCGCTGTATGTCCACGTAACAATTGATTCACGCCCGAGCCCGAAATCTGGCTCTCGTAACGGACCATCACCGAGGCCATACCCATTTGCTTACGCGCCCAAGCCAGTTCAGTGTCTGTGAAAACTATCGGAGTAGCCCATTGAGTCATTTCAGCCATCGCGTAAGCAGCCCAATGATCTGACATGTCGGGCACAAAACCCTCTTCGTTGGCCTTGAATGTCGTGAGGTAATCAAGAATCTGATGCGAGTGGTCGCCCCAATGTTCGCCAGGGAATAATCGCTCAGCCCGCGCCAGAGCAAAAAGAGTCTGGCTGGTTGCGAAGAGTCCGACCGCGTCAATTGTGAACTGACCATCAAGCTGTGCGTCTGCTCGCACAATCATTGATCCGTCATCACGAGCCTTCAACGAACTTTCTAAGAAATGCAACATTGCGTGGATATCTCCATCAAACTCCAATGAGCCGGTGGCATCTCGGCGCTCCATAAGCGCCAACGCAAAGAGCGCTGTTCCTCCTGTGCTAATACCCGCACCATCAATCAAGCCTGCTACTTCAGCATCTTCTGTACTCATTCGATTCACGTGTTTAAATGCAACTTCAATCGCTGCTTCGCTTGATGTCATCGCGGCATCAAAACCCTGACCTCGCGCTTGTTCGAGTGCCAAAATTGTTCCGGCATGACGGACCCAGTTGTATCCGCCAAGAACGGCGTCTTGTTCAGCGTCATAGCGATACAAGAATGTTCCGTCTGAGTTCTGGTTCACCGACAGCCATGAAATCGCTTGCGAAACGGCAGTTTCACGCGCGTTCTGAGTAATAGAACCACACACCTGCGGAAGAGCGATCGCTCGAGCCGTCCCACCGAGAACGAGTAGACCTAACAACCAAATCAAAAGTGCTCGACGGTGGCGAAGGATCACATCCCTAGGTTAGGTGGAAGCCACGAGGTCTTGAGTAACCAATTACGCCGACTACCGTTTGCGATGTGAATCATCGCGTGAAGCCGTACATCTTTTTGGCTGCCAGCGCGATATCGGTTGGCCTAGTGCCAATCATCAACCAGCACGACAGCTTCCCCCTCTCGCCCTACCCAATGTTTTCAAGTCGTCGAACGACCACCGAATCAGTTGATACGGCAGTTTTTGTTACGGAGTCTGGAAATATCTACCGATTGAATCCCGAAATCATCGCTGGGACCGATGAGGTGATTTTGGCCGCACAGTCAGTGTCTCTTTCTATTGCCAACGGATCGACGGCTCAATTGTGTGAGGAGATCAGCGGCCGTTTTGACGCAGACACCGCTGGCCAAATTGAAGTCGTCACCGAAGTTTTTGACGCTGTGAATTGGTATGCCGATGATAAGTCGCCGATCTCACGAACCGTTCACGCAACGTGCCAGGACAACTCGTGATCACACAACTTGATCAGTGGCTTTTCAAAGCAGCGCCATCTTCACGTCTCGCGACACTTCGAATCTTGTGCGGTCTGTACGCCACGATATTTCTCGTTGCACGTGCGGAGTCGTTTTGGACAACTGCCGATCTGCCAGCCCGCCAAGTTGAAGGTGTTGGTGTTCTTTGGTTCTTAGACAGCCCATTATCGGCCACGATCTTTCATCTCGCCTTTCTTCTCACCATCGTTTTGGGCATTGCCTTTACTTTGGGCTGGCAATTCCGATTCATCGGTCCCACGTTTTCACTTCTCTTCTTATTCATTGCGACGTATCGACTTTCGTTTGGCCACGTCATTCATACTGAGCACCTCATTGCTCTGCACTTATTGGTTCTCGGGTTTACTCAATCGGGTGATGCGTTGTCTCTCGGTCGTAGAACTCAGGAGAACGACGCCGAACGCCAATCAGCGGTTTACGGTTGGCCGATCCAAATCATGATTCTGCT
>JBAXIP010000307.1:0-2063 GCA_037138315.1 Actinomycetes bacterium | reverse complement strand
CATCGGGCAGATTGCTTAATGCTTCAGCGAGTCGTGCTGCATCTTCTGGTCGATCGATGAGGTGCGACAGCGGCTGTACATACGACCGAATCGTGAACAACACACAATTAGTTTTCGGAAAGCGGCGAATGGTTTCGCGTTCAACGCGTAAGAACAATCGTTCGCTGGTTGTTGGATCACCGAGTATTGGTAAGGCGGGAGACTTTGGTGCCGTTCCGTCAACTGCTTGATACAACTCATCAGTATCAAGCACCCCCCATCCCGTTCGCCAAAAAGACCTTTGGGGTGACAGTCGTTGAAAGAACGAATCAATCGGATCTTGCAACTGTTCGTTCAGCTGATCAACTGGTGCATGCACCTCGCTCATCGTGAGACCCAATTTTGAATTGAGATCCCAGCGATTAGGGAAGCACACACTGCCGCCGCCAAAAACTAAACGGCCATCTCGTTCAACAAGTAGCGCAAAATCTTCTTGCACAAGTCGTGCGCAAGTTACCAATGGGTGGTCAGCCCATTGACCACCAGCATCAGGCTCAACTGCAAATCGTTCCTGGCGATGGTGATTGACGATGTCACGACCTTCACGCGAAAACCAATCAGGCCGAGTGGATGTGAGATGCTCAACCAATTCGCTCAGAACTTCAGCAGCCTCGTCTTCGGTATTGGGCTGAAAGGCATTCGCCGTTGCAAAATTTTTGGCGAAAACTGATTTCTTTGCGTCCATCTCGTGGTCGTAGTCGTCGCCAATTTCGATCCAATGTGCAAGATCAAGCGGTCGAAGTGCGAGTCTCCACCGAAACGCCCCAGCAAGATATGGCTGGTAGTCAGGTTGTGTGCTCATCATTTCACCTCAATCAATCTCGGCGTAGCACTGAATCAACATGACCAAAGACCGTGACTGCCTGGCGCAATGGCACAATGTTCGCCTGTGATGTCGGGGTGCCTGATCGCAATTGAACTGCATGAATCGCTTGGGTCGCAAGCAATCGCAACTGATCAACCTCATTACGCAGGCGAATCACTTCGGCTTCGAGGTACATCACCCGACGAATACCTTCGACATTCATACCTTCGGCAGTGAGTTCGGAAATACGACGTAAGCGAGCGATATCTAATTCGCTGTAACGGCGATTACCACCTTGGGTGCGGGCTGGATGCAAGAGGCCACGGCGTTCATAGATACGTAAAGTTTGTGGGTGCATCCCCGCGCGTTCGGCAGCGACAGAGATGACGTAAATGGCGTGTTCATTCGCTTGTTGACTCATGAATGCCTCACTAACTGTTGTTCGTGTTCTCTCTTGGGTTGATGCCGGTGACTGATGCCAGAGTTTCAATTGCCTGACGTTCATCATCGGTTAATGAAGTTGGTACAACAACGTTGACAGTAACGATGAGATCACCGTGATGTTTCGTTGTTTCGATACCGCGTCCTTTGACGCGGTGACGACTTCCGCTTTGGGTGCCTGCCTTGATACGCAAGGTCACATTGTCACCACTCAGGGTCGGCACTTCAATGTTGGCGCCGAGTGCAGCTTCGGCAAAGGTAATCGGCACATTGACTGTGAGGTTGTCACCATCTCGACCAAATGTTGCACTCTTACCAACTCGACAAATAATGAAGAGGTCTCCGTTAGGCCCGCCATTGCGCCCAGGTGTTCCTTTTCCGGGCAGACGGATACGCGACCCATCAGAAACTCCAGCAGGCACGCGTACCTTGACTTCGCGATTGCGCTTTTCAATTCCGCTGCCACGACAAACTCCGCAGGGTGTTTCGACGATGCTTCCAGCACCGCCACATCCGGGGCATGGTGAAGCAAAGGAAAACAACCCCTGATTGTCATCGACTTGCCCGCGACCACCACATCGAGAACATGTTTTACGCTCTGTTCCGGGTCGAGCACCCGAGCCGCTGCACGTTTCGCATCGCGCATCGCTGGTGAGATACACACTTGTAGTCACGCCAAGCACTGCGTCGTTGAAGTCGAGCGTGAGCGCTGCTTCGAGATCGGAACCACGACGTGGTCCAACTCCACTGCTTGCACCACCGCGCGCCCGACCGCCCG
>JBAXIP010000306.1:0-2071 GCA_037138315.1 Actinomycetes bacterium | reverse complement strand
GTCGTTCAGAGTTCGTGACGTCGATCAGGGAAACGTCGTTCAGAGAAGTAGTCGAATGAAACGACTCAACTCACTGCGCGCATACCTCGTGCCCGAATGCCGATAGGTGCAGCAACCGTGAATCCAGCGAGGTGTCGTTCTTCTTCTGATTCGCCACCCCAAAATCCGTATTCGTGACTGTCGCGGGCGAAAACCTGGCAATGCTCAGAGACAGGACAGGTGCTACATAGCAATCGGGCTTGAGCCTCACGCCGCACTCGGGCCTGCGGTCGTTCGGCCTTTGGCGCGAAAAACAATTTGGTACGGCCTTTGCAGACTGCGTCATCCATCCAGTTCGCGGAGGGTTCGACATTGGGTTTGAAGGCTTCCAGAGCTGACATGTCACGCTGCCTTTGCAAAATAATTGATGGTGTACCGGCGGCGAAGCGTGTGGCTTCGCCGCCGATATCGGGTGGGCGACGAGATCAAGAGGGGGCAAGACCTCGCCGTACGCATTTAACACTAAAACCGAAAACGGCAAATGTCAAGGGTTTTTATCAATTAGGCAAACGTCACACTGATTGTCGAAGTGACGGGTATTTCACTGACCAATGGTCTCGGTGAGCCAAACCGGTTATAGCAACTCGGCCGCTAACGAGGCCACTTCGCTGCGCTCGCATGAGGTCAGCGTGATGTGGCCAAAGCACTTTTGTCCACGAAACGCCCCGATGAGAACGGCCAGGGCATTATTGGATTCTCCAAGATACGGCGCATCAATCTGGCTGGTGTCACCAGTGAAGATCACTTTGGTGCCCTCGCCGATTCGCGTCAAAATCGTCTTCAGCGTGGTGGGTTCGAGGTTTTGTGCCTCGTCGACGACCACAAATTGCCGATGCAGTGAACGCCCGCGCAGGAAGGTCACCGATTCAAGCGACAGTTGATTACGCGCGATGAGTTCATCAATCATGGTGCGGGCTTCACGATTCGATCGTTGATCGGTCAGGGCAACGATCGCATCATGAATTGCCGACATCCACGGATCAAGCTTCTCATCGAGACCGCCGGGCAAAAAGCCCACGTCAGCCCGTCCAACAGGAACAAGTGGTCGGTAAACCGCCAATTTTTCATAGCGCCGTTGTTCGACGACTTGGTCGAGGCCAGCAGCAATTGCCAGGACTGTCTTGCCGGTTCCGGCACGACCGTCTAATGCGATCACGCTGACTTCGGGGTCAAGCAAAAGTTCAAGGGCGAACCGTTGTTCCTTTGAACGAGATCGAAGTCCCCACGCTTCGGGAGATGCCTGAGGGATGAGATTGAGGGCATCGTCGTTGCATCGGGCCATCGCAGATTGGGAGCCAGCCCGCAAAATGGCAAAAGAATTTTCGGAGAGAGATCCGGCGGTTGCGACTTCGGCCACGTCAATCGACCGACCGTCGTAGAGTTCGTCAACGAGTTCGCTCGAGGTATCAACGGTGATCCAACCGAGCGGACGTGTGGAAGATTGCCGGCCGACGAGTTGGTGCTCGTGAGCGGTCAAGCCCAGATGCGCAGCTTTCAATCGTAGTGCAGCATCGTTGGAGACCATATGGGTCGGAGCATGGTTGGCTTGGCCGAGTGCGGCTCCGATGATGCGGTTGTCTGCCTTGTTGGCGTCGAGCCCATGCTCATTCAAAAGGTGCTTTTGGATGCCATTGATCTCGATGTGAACCGTCGCACTGTTTGATCCTTCGGTGCCTTCAGGATGAATACGAACGGGGTGGGCGAGCGACCCTCCGGCTTTCATACGGATTTCTTCGAGACCGCGCAATGCGGCGCGGGCAGCGCGACCCACATCATCTGGTCGACTCTTCAAACCATCTAATTCCTCAATAACTGTTAGGGGAATGACGATGTCACAGTCGGGGTACGCCAACAGGCAATTGGTATCGGCGATGAGTACCGAAGTATCAAGAACAACTCGTGTGGGAACGGGTGAAGGTTTTTTGAGATGGGCGGAGTCTTGCGACGATAAGCCGATGTGCTCGTCATCGCCCGTGCTATTCGTGAGTTCTTTGGCCCTCAGCAGTTTCGTCACCGAATCCCCTTTAAGTTG
>JBAXIP010000305.1:0-2072 GCA_037138315.1 Actinomycetes bacterium | reverse complement strand
TGAACATTGCGGTAAATCAATGCACAACTGTCATATGGCCCAAACAGCCACTTATGCGGATCAACAATGAAACTGTCGGCGCGTTCGATTCCGATGTACTTATGGCGCACGCTTGGTGCACATAATCCCGCTGCTCCGTACGCGCCGTCGACGTGGAACCAGACGTTGAGTTCTTGAGCAACATCAGCGACTACAGACAATTCATCAATCACGCCGATGTTGGTCGTTCCGCAAGTTGCAACGATTGCGAACAGGCGATCACGGTCAGCCTGCGACATTGCATCAACTGTTGCACGCAGTGTTGAACCCACTAAGCGCCCACGTTCATCGGCTGGCACCAACAACACATCGGCATCCATAGCGCGCGCTGCTTGAGCCACTGAAGAGTGTGCACCTTTAGAGGCCATGATGAGTCCGCGGGTGTGATCATGACGACCTTCATTTCGCGAGCGCCACCAATGACGACCCGCAATCAACGCCGACATGTTGCCGGCCGTTCCTCCACTGACAAAAACTCCACCAGCAGACGCGGGGAAATCAGCGAGATCGGCGATCCATCGTAAGGCTTGATTCTCAGCGAAGACTGCGCCCGCACCTTCGAGCCACGAACCTGCATAGATACTCGCAGCTGACACAACCATGTCGAAAATGATTGAAGCTTCGGTCGGTGCACCCGGAACAAACGATAAGAATTTCGGATGATCCACCGATATTGACGACGGGGCTAAAACCTCGGTGAAAAGTCGTAATGCTTCAGCACCGGTAATTCCGTCTTTGGTGATTGTTTGCCCAACTGCTTCAATCAATTCTTCGTAAGGACGCGGAGCACCTAACGGTGGTGGGTCGATACGAATGCGATCAATCGAATATAAAAGTGCTTTGCTGGCGAGCCGAGCCATTTCGGCATCGGGAGTGTGCATTCCAACCATGGGTCAGCCTGTGCCGACAACTGACGCGGTCAACAGAGTCAGGTGTTGAGATCGAGCAGCTCGCTGCCCTCGTTGCGAATTTCGCCATCTTTCCACAGCACATGACCAAACAACGCTGCGACACCCGCCATCGATAAACCGAAGATGATGGGAAATCCGAGGAGGACGATCATGAGAATCACTGCACCAGGCATGACTAAAACCTACTTCTTGGGGCGGCGAGTCGCCGACTTCTTAGCCGTGACTTTTTTTGCCACCGTCTTTTTGGCCGGGGCTTTCTTAACCGCCGTCTTTTTGGCCGGGGCCTTTTTTACTGCCGCCTTCTTGGCCGGAGCGAGGGGCTTGTATGCCCATGCTTCGATTTCCACTGCGCCCCCAAATGGGAGTGCGGCAACGCCAATGGTTGAACGGGCCGGACGAGCGCCATCAAAGCCAGCAACATAAGCCTCGTTGAAAGTGGCGAACGTGTCCATATCGGTCAAGAAGCACAAGGTCTTGGCGATGTCATGAATACTGACGCCGGCTTCCTTCAATCGCTCCTTGAGATTCTTCACGGCTTGTGTGGTTTGACCAGCGACTCCGCCGGGGACCAAGACGCCATCTTTGATGCCGAGTTGACCCGACACAATGACCCAATCGCCAGCGCGAACAACCGGGGTATACGGACCAAGGGGTTTGGGAGCAGAAGTCTTTGCCATCCCACGAATGTTAGTTGTCAAAATCGCCAGTTGACTCACCGCCCTCTGGGTTCTTATTCCCACAATTCGTTGACTAAAGATTTGAAAGGCATCAGAATGGCAATCGACGAGAGCAAACGACAAGACTTGTACTTAGCTGCGACCGAAAAATTTGGCCGAAAGGAGGCGGACACCCTCATGACACTTCTACCTACCAGCGTTTGGGAAGACGTCGCGACAAAAACCGACCTCGAGCTTCATAGTGCGCTCCTGAAGATTCAGTTCAATGAAGTTCATAATGACCTGAGAAATGAAATAAGTGGAGTGCGCACAGAACTCAAAGGCGACGTTGCATCATTACGCGGCGAGATCGCATCACTGAGAGGCGAACTCAAAGGTGACATCGCCGACCTACGCGCCGAACTCAAAGGTGACATCGCATCACTACGAGGCGAACTCAAAGGCG
>JBAXIP010000304.1:0-2086 GCA_037138315.1 Actinomycetes bacterium | reverse complement strand
GGGCACGTACGAGTGACTCCCGAATTGACTTGTCGTCATCGGCAACAAGGACTCGTTCAATCTGAGGCGCATTTGTCATGTGAGAAGTCTGCCTGTTTCTCGGTAAGAGAATGGTGAGAAACCATGTTCAGATCAAATGACTACTAGCGTGACAATGTGTTTTCTGACAAAACCCGAGTTGCCACTCACCTCTTGGTCATCACGATCGCTGCGACGATCGTCGGTGCGGCGTCGGGCGTGGGCTCATGGGCATTATTCGAAGCACTCGACCGAGCCACCGAACTTCGGCTTGACCACGGCTGGCTCGTTTGGCTGCTCCCCGTCGCGGCATTCATTTTGGGTGCGACGTATCACTATGTCGGCGGACCGGCCAACCGCGGAACGTCGTTGGTCGTCGAGCATTCACTCCCGCCGGTTGATCCCTCTGCTCCCGATCACACTCCCAAGATTCCTTATCGCATGGCGCCCATGATTTTCGGTGCCACTTTCATTGCCCAGCTCACTGGTGCATCGGTTGGCCGTGAGGGTGCCGCATTGCAAATCAGCGGTTCAGTCACCAGTCTGTTAGCCAAACCATTTCGACTGAAGCCATCTGACATGCGATTGATGTTGATCGCCGCAATGGCCGGTGCATTCGGTGGTGCATTCGGCGTTCCGCTCGCTGGTGCAATATTCGGTCTTGAGGTTCAACAAACGGGTCGCTTGCGATACGAAGGTCTTGCCCCCGCACTTGCTGCTTCGGTAACCGCCGACTTCATCGTGGAAGCACTTGGTCGTCACACTCCCATCACCGAGATCGCGGTCAATATCGACTGGTCAATTGCCTTGCGCTTAGTTGTCGTTGGTATCGCTGCCGGACTTGCCGCCCGCGTCTTTATTGAAGTTTTGCACGGTGTCAAAAAAGCAATGCGCGATCTCATCTCGTGGGTGCCTGCTCGACCCATCATTGGTGCAATCGCAACTCTTGCATTGATGTTGATTTTCGGACGCGATTATCTAGGTCTGTCACTACCTTTAGTGAGCGATGCTCTTGGCGGATCAGTTGCAAGTTGGTGGGACCCCGTATTGAAAATTCTCTTCACCGCCATCGCACTTGGTTGTTCAATACCCGGCGGCGAAGTGACACCATTGTTTGTCATTGGTGCAACACTTGGATCGGCAATGTCGGGACCACTTCATCTCTCCCCCACTTTGGCGACAGCAGCATGTCTTGCGGCCGTCTTTGGTGCAGCAGCTAATGCGCCAATTGCGTGTGCGGTGTTAGCGATTGAATTGTTTGGTGCTGGCATGGCAGTACCTGCTGGAATCGTCTGCATTGTTGCGTATTCCATTGCGCCCAAGCACGGAATTTACGAAGGCCAGCGCCACGGTTCTACGAAAGACCTCCGGGCCAACGCAGTACAATCACATCACTCATAAATGCCGGCGGGTGGTCGCGTAACCACTCTTCAATTTCAGCGTCGCGACTTGCGGGTAAACACAATCGTCGGCGAGCCGAGACAACTAGTGATGCTGGATCTTCAGCGTGGCGCGACATCGGTGGGCGCTCTACTTCAAACACCTCAGGTTCGAGTCCGAGTCCTTCAATAACTTTCACGGCGTCGTCAGATGTTGGTCCATCGGGTCGAGTGATATTCCAGAAATGTTTCCAACCGGCATTCCATGCTGACTGCGGATGTTTCTTCGGCATCACCACGACTACACCAAGTCGCGCCATTGCGGTTAGCGCAACAACAAATGGCTCAAGATCGGCGACATTGAAAAACACGTGATGACACACCACAACGTCGCATTGTGTAATGGGTCGACCAGCAAGTTCGGCCTGAATGATCACATCGGGGAAACGTCCCTGAATTTCGGTGAATTCAACGCCAGCTTCATCAGCGGCCTGACCAAAGCGCGCCAACATCGCGGGGTTTTCATCGACGCCAACAATGCGTATTGCGCGGGGGGCTAACGGCAATGACGAACGTCCGCCGCCGCAACCCACATCCAGCACAGCCTTGCCGGCCAATGGGCATTGCCCGGAGATCCAGTCCAGCCGCAGCGGGTTGATCTGGTGCAGCGGTTTGAACTCGCTGTCGAG
>JBAXIP010000303.1:0-2100 GCA_037138315.1 Actinomycetes bacterium | reverse complement strand
ATGAAGAATGGCCCACGATTCACGTGCCAAGCCATTGGCAATCACACCCGCTCTTCGCCGCCGAAAACGGACCGCTTTTGTACCGCAAAGATTTTGAACTTGGCGTTCCTGGGGCTGGTGAACGGCGATTCATTGTTGTCGATGGACTTTTTTATCAAGGCGACGTATGGCTTGATGGCGCGTACTTAGGTGACCCCGAGGGCTACTTCATCCCTCACGCATACGACATCACCGCTCTTGCATCGCTTGACACCGAACATGTATTAGCCGTCGGAGCGACATGCAGTCCCCAGCGCGACAAAAAGGCTAAGCGAAATATCACTGGGGTGTTTCAACATTGGGATTGCATTGAAGCCGATTTCAATCCAGGCGGAATTTGGCGTGGAGTACGCATTGAACGATCTGGGCCAGTTCGCATGGACGCCTTACGCGTTCTCTGTCGTGATGCCAACGAAGCTCGCGCCAATGTCCGTCTGAGTGCTCGACTTGATAGCAACGGTGATCTGCCAGTTCGTATCGTCACATACGTCAATAACAAAGTTGTTGACGAAATTGAAAAATCGTTGGCGAGTGGTATCAATACTCTTGATTGGGACGTCGATATCGACGAGCCAAAATTGTGGTGGCCGTGGTCGATGGGTCAGCAAAATCTCACCGACATCCGAGTTGAGGTTGTGCATGACAGCACAGTCAGCCATTCGGTCAGTCGGCGCACAGGGTTGCGCGAAGTTGCTGTTCAAGATTGGGTCTATTCGATCAATGGCGAACGCATATTTCTAAAAGGTGCAAATCTGGCGCCTACTCGCGCCATGTTGGGCGATGCCGACGAAACTGAACTACGTCGCGATATTGAACTGGCTCGCGAGGCTGGACTTGATCTCGTTCGCGTACACGGACACATTTCTCGCTCCGAGTTATACGACGCTGCCGATGAACTTGGAATGTTGATTTGGCAAGACTTCCCTTTGCAATGGGGTTACGCCCGGCAAATTCGCCGTGAAGCAGTGCGCCAAGCCGAAGAGGCCGTCAACCTTTTGGGACATCATCCGTCAATCATGACCTGGTGTGCGCACAACGAACCGTTCACATTCAGCGTCACTCCTGGTGAGTCATTTGATTTCAAAAAGATGGCCGTTCCTTTTCTTGCAGGGCATCAACTTCCTACGTGGAACAAGAGTGTTCTTGACCGTTGGGTCAAGCGTTCATTTGAAAAGGCTGACGTCACGCGACCAGTCATTGCACACAGCGGAGTGTTGCCACATCTACCGACTCTCGATGGCACCGACAGTCATTTGTACTTCGGCTGGTATCACGGTGATGAACGAGATCTTCCTGGCTTTGCCGCCAAGATTCCGCGCCTCATGAGATTCGTCAGCGAGTTTGGCGCACAAGCAGTTCCTGAATCTTCAGAATTCATTGATACTGCAGCATGGCCCAATCTCGATTGGGAAAATTTAGAAAACAAATTTGGTATGCAGCGGGGCAACTTTGAAAATCATGTTCCGGTCGCCGCATTCGATAATTTTGATGACTGGCGTTTCGCGACGCAGGTATACCAAGCCGATGTCATTCGCTACCACATCGAAACTCTGCGACGATTGAAGTACCGGCCAACGGGTGGATTTTGCATGTTTGCTTTAAACGATGCGATGCCGATGATTTCGTGGAGCGTTCTTGACCACAAACGCGTTCCTAAATTGGGATACACCGCACTTGCCGAGGCATGTCGCCCAGTTATCGTGACCGCCGATCGTTTACCGCTGTCGATGCGTCCTGGCGACCAACTACGAATTGCACTGCACGTCGTCAGCGACCTTCATCGTGAACTCGAAGATGCCATAGTGACGGCGAACCTTGAATCAACTGGTGATCCGCAGGTCTGGAAGTTTGAAGGCGCGATTGCCGCAGACGACTGCACCTTGGTTGGGCACATCATGATCACAGCACCGTTTGCGGAAGGTCTGGTAGTGCTCGACCTCACACTTGTGAGCGGCGATGTGGTTGCGACAAACCGTTATCAAACGGTTGTCATAGCAAATTAGCTTCGGGAGATTTCTTTGCGGTTCTTGAGCTTGGACTTGCGATAGTCCTTGTTCATGA
>JBAXIP010000302.1:0-2102 GCA_037138315.1 Actinomycetes bacterium | reverse complement strand
GTCGTTGTCGCTGACGGAACAGTTGTTGTCGCTGGTGCGCACGGATCAGTCACTTGAGGCACCAACACAAAACCACTCAGCAACACCAAAGGCGCCACCACAACCGACATCCGGCCAGCAGACTGCCGCACCCAACGCGCCACAATCACACCAGCAACCAACAAGAACACGCCAGCGATCAAAACAAACGTCGAACCGCCAGTCTCAGGCAAATCACATACATCAACAGCAATCATGATCTATGTTCTAACCAATATGAAGCGTCAATACAACGAATAACGCCAACTTGTAATTCTGGTGAGGAAAATTACCTATTTTGAGTAAAAATCCTCACCAGAAACACGGGCGAATTTTTACTGCGCGGGGCGTTCGATGAGTTTGGCGGTCAAGGTAATTCGTTCACCATCACGCAGCACATCAATCTTGATGCTGTCACCGGGTGACTTGTCACGAATGGCAGCAACGAGTGCAGGTTGTCCATCAACAGGTGAACCATCAGCTTGTATGACGATGTCGTCGACCTTCATCCCCGCGAGATCGGCGGGCGAACCAGGCGATACTTCAGCAATCACTGCACCAAGTCCACCATCTTGACGATCGAGAACACTCACGCCTAGATAACCCTCGGTACGTGTCGCACCATTGGCCTGTGCACGTAATTCTTCAATAACGGGAAGTGCCTCAGCAACCGAAATTGAGAAGCCCACATTGTTCGCTGCGACTGCACTAGAGCTTTGGAACACTGCCGTATTGATACCGATGACTTGCCCACGTGTATTGACCAACGGCCCACCAGAGTTACCCGATGAAATCGCTGTGTCGGTCTGAATGAGTCCGTCAAGTGCACCGTCACCACTCACGATGGTTCGGTTGAGTGCCGAAACAATTCCGCGAGTAACGGTGGGTCCGCCATCAAGATCAAGAGCAAAACCAACAGCGACAACTTCGTCGCCAATATTGATTGAACTGGGATCGGCAAAAACTGCAGGCGTTAAACCCGTTTTGTCAACATGAATTAATGCCAAGTCATTACCAACATCAACAGCCAAAACAGTTGCTGGAGTCGGCTCAGTATCGCCAGCAAACAAAACACTGACTTTGTCGGCACCATTTACAACGTGATCGTTCGTCAAGATGTCACCATCTGAAGTAATCACAATGCCGGTGCCAGTTGCGCGGCCTGGACTGGTGCCGCCTTCAGTGATCGAAGTGATGGTGACCACACTTGGTTCAATCTTCTTCAACACTTCAGCAACATTCATTGCTGGTTCAGCGCCATTTGACGAAGGCGCAGTAGCAACAGGTTCATTCGAACTTCCTGGTGCATCACCAGTCGGCGCGGTCGTCACTCCGGAACTACTGGTGTCTGCTGCCGGGTCAACCAATGTTGTTGGTACTTCAGTTGAGTCGGTGGTTGATGAATCATCACCAGATTGCGCGATTTGCGCACCGACAAATCCACCGATCACCATCGACAAAACCACGAGGAATGAGATCACGAGGCCACGGCGAGATTTTGGTCCGGAGGGATCGGCCGCATTCGGAGTACTCGTTGGTGGAGTTGGGGGCGGGAAATGATCGGTCACGACGACAGTTTTACCTGTCTATTGGAGAATTGTGTGGTCAGGACTGGTGAGAATTTCGTAAGAGAAAACAAAAAGCCCCGCTGTTTCCAGCGGGGCTTTTCAGTTGCGTTTCGCATGATGCAAAGCAACGAACTCAGGCGTTCTGGACCTTGATCTCAACCTCAACACCGGCCGGAAGGTCGATGCGCTGGAGGCTGTCAATGGTCTGCTGCTTGGGATCAATGATGTCGATCAAACGCTTATGGATGCGCATTTCGAAGTGCTCACGTGAGTCCTTGTCAATGTGCGGTCCACGGATAACCGTGTAACGATGCTTGTCAGTGGGCAAAGGAATCGGCCCACGGATGGTGGCATTGGTACGAGCAACGGTCTCGACGATCTTGCGTGTCGATTGATCGATGATCTCGTGGTCAAATGCCTTGAGACGGATACGAATAATTTGAGCCATGTTGTTCAGCGACTCACTTAATGATCTTGACGACGCGGCCAGCACCAACAGTACGGCCACCTTCACGG
>JBAXIP010000301.1:0-2121 GCA_037138315.1 Actinomycetes bacterium | reverse complement strand
CGGAGAGGTGCTTGACGACGGTCGCGTCGGCGAACTCTGGTTGCGCGGTACCCGAGGCATCCAACTGTTTCTCGAGTACTACGGCAACCCTGAAGCCAATGCCAAGAGCTTCACCGAGGGTGGATGGTTCCGCACCGGCGACATGGTGCGCATCGGTGAGGGTGGCGCCATCTTCTACACCGAGCGCGACAAGGACATGCTGAAGGTCGGTGGTGAGAACGTGTCGGCCAAGGAGGTCGAGGACCTCTGCCGTACGGTTGCCGGTGTCGGTGAGGTCGCCGTCGAAGTTGCAGTCGTCAGTTCCGCCTTCAATACCATCAGAACAACCTGCTGGCTGCACCGACACTCCAACGAAGCGGCGGGCGTCAGGCGTACGAGGCACTGCAGCCGAGGCGTTCAACGGAAGCACGTTGTAAATCCAACGCGTCGCCTTGTAACGGGTCGCCGAGTCATTGATTGTGCTGAATGACGGACGCTTCAACTCGGCGGTATTCGGACCGAACTTGCCGAATACTCCACCATTGCGCTTGTCAGTTTCGAGTGAACGAGCCTGCAAGACCCAGCGGCTGTAGCCGTACCAGCAAATGGCGTTGGGCTTGTCTGCATCAGAAACGTTACGGCAGTCATGCTCTTGGACAATCGGGAAAGTGAAGCTAGTTGCGGTATTGCCGTCTTTGTCATTGGTTGTTGCGCTCGGGTAGCCGTCGCAATCAGTCAACACCTGCGAGTCAATTCCGTCGGTACGACCAAAGAAGATCGTTGCAACGTCTTTACCAGTTCCCGAACCAGCCTGGATGCGGTAGGGAGCAATCTTTGCGGGTTCGGTACCGTCGACATCACTGCCCGAAATCAACTGGTTCCAGTAACGAATCTTTGGATAGCCAGCCTTCAAGTCACCAAAGTCGTACAGATCGCCGTCATTGTTTGCGTCGTAGTTTGTTGCTCCAGAGGCATTATTAGCCGCGGTAGGAGTTTGAGTTGCTGCGCACTGGTAAATCTTGTTGAAGTCAGCAGTCACCAATCCATTCGAAACAGCGGCATTCGTATTTCCGGGGAAGTACGTCCAACCAATTGCGTCAAGGGCGAAGGCCCAGTATTCATACTTGGCGGTGTCAGCCGAGTACGACGACGAACGGCCGATATCGAGACATGCGTAGTTGTTGCCACTGCTGTTGTAGGTCACTCCCTTGACGGCAGAACCGGAAATTGCTGAACGACCATCGCCAGAACCGTTCGGCGGCACAACGCCCAAGTTGACTGTGTAGGTGCCACTTGATGGGCCGCCAGGAACGGTCGAAACAGGAGTGAAAGGTGTGTCAATATCGGAACCTGAAGTTCCGCTGACGTCTCCGTCTTGACCGCCGTCAACTGAACCGGCTCCACCGAACACATACTGCGTTGTGCAGTTGGGATCGGCGGGAAGAACTGCTCCACCTGGCCATGCCAAACGAGCAGCCTTCAGCCATGCAGTGGTTGCGAGAGTCGCTTCGCCAGTTTCGACGTTGGCGTTGGCACTGACCAAAGGCGGAATGTTGACGGCCTTATCGCCGTTGGGGTTGTAGCGAGTATTCAAGTTGTGCGCATCAACCAAAGCGTTCATCACGTAGTACGTGGTGTCTGATCCGACGACACCCAAAATGTCGCCAGATGAGCTATCTGCTCCAGCGTGTACTTGACTCGGAATGGCGAGCATTCCAGCAAGAGTGGCGGCAGTCAATACTGCCTTGGACAACTTCTTCACAGTTTTCTCCTTATGCGAGAGGTTCGAGTTAACGAACAAATACTGCTTGCATCAAGTGAATGTGAAACCAGAGTTGGGTAACGAAAAGGTAAACAGTATCTGACGACTTAAAACTTTGTTAACCGATGCTTGGATACATCAAAGACGCGTGATGCCACACCTGAAAGAGGACCACGGCGATCAATGGAGCAGCGATCAACCAGGTGACACGCTTGCCAATTTTCTCGGTGAGCGGAATTAAAGAAATCACCAGAATCAGCAATAAAAACAGCCAAATTGTGAGCTGCATCGGCGAACGAGTCGAACCTTCTAAACCCAACTCGGCAGTCGTTGTTTGCACATCAGTTGCAGAAGTGCCGGCGGGAAATACTGGAGATGTG
>JBAXIP010000300.1:0-2145 GCA_037138315.1 Actinomycetes bacterium | reverse complement strand
GAACCACGACGTGGTCCAACTCCACTGCTTGCACCACCGCGCGCCCGACCGCCCGAAAACATACGGAACATATCTTCGAATGAACCCGAATCACCTCCGGTTGAGAAGCGCATATTGCCCATGCCGCCGCCACCCATGGGTCCGAGTCGACGAACTTCGTCGTACTCGCGGCGTTTTGTTTCGTCGCTGAGTACGTCATAGGCGGTGGAAATTTCCTTGAAGCGTTCTTCGGCCGCATCATCACCCGGTTTGGCGTCGGGGTGATTTTCACGAGCTAGTTTGCGATAGGCCTTAGTAATTTCTTTCGGTTCGGCTGTTTGAGCCACGCCTAGCACCGCGTAGTAATCCTTTTCGTACCACTCACGTTGTGCTGCCATGACTCACCTCCCCGAATTTTTTATTAGCCGCGAACTTTAACCATGGCTGGTCGCAGAACTCGACCTTTCCAGATGTATCCAGTTCGTAAAACATCACTGACGACAGTGTTGCCACTGCCATCTCCTTCGCCTTCTTCGTGAATCACTGCATCGGCTTTTGCTGGATCAAAGGTTTGTCCATTGAGATCAAGAGCTTCTAGCCCTTGCTTCTTCAATTCTGTTAATAACAGATTGAACAGTGGTTCGACTTCGGCAGGGTGAGCCACATAAGCAGCTTCGCACGCATCGAGTACTGGCAATAACGATTCGGCAATGCGACCAGTAGCCCGATCGATGTCATCGGAAGTCTGCGCTGCCACACGCTTGCGATAGTTCTCAAAATCAGCCTGAAGTCGTTGCGCTATCTCACGGAACGAATCTCGTTCCGTGAGTAGTGCTTCTACATCATGTTCAATCACTAGTTCGGCTTCTTCAACCGCAACGGCGTCATCGGCTTCAGATGTTGGTGTGTCAACAACGTCTTCCTGTTCGTTTGTCATGACCGTGAACTCAGGCGTCGCCGTCGACGATTTCGGCGTCAACAATTTCGTCATCATTGGTGCCACCAGCAGCTTGGCCCGAAGCCGACGTACCAGCAGCGTTCGAGTCGCGCGCTGCAGTTTCGTACAACTTCTGACTAAAAGCCTGGCTTGCCGACATCAAGGCTTCGGTTGCTGCTTTCGTTGCGGCAATGTCGTTGCCTTCAAGAACAACTTTCAATGCTGCAAGCGGCTCTTCTACCGCAGCTTTTTCTTCAGCAGTGACCTTGTCACCTTGTTCGCGCAAAACTTTTTCGGTCTGATACACCAATGAATCGGCGTTATTACGAACTTCAGCCTCATCACGACGCTGACGATCTTCCTCAGCGTGAGCTTCGGCATCCTTCACCATCTGGTTGATGTCATCTTTGGACAATGTCGACTGACCACTAATTGTCATTGACTGTTCTTTATTGGTCGCACGGTCTTTTGCACTCACATGCACGATGCCGTTGGCGTCAATATCAAATGTCACTTCAATTTGAGGAATGCCACGTGGGGCCGGCGGAAGGTCGACCAATTGGAACTTGCCAAGTGTCTTGTTGAACGAAGCCATTTCTCGCTCACCCTGGATCACATGAATTTCTACTGAAGGCTGCATATCTTCAGCCGTCGTAAAAACTTCAGTGCGCTTGGTAGGAATGGTGGTGTTGCGCTCGATGAGCTTGGTCATGACGCCGCCCTTGGTTTCAATACCAAGTGACAACGGAGTGACGTCGAGCAGCAACACATCTTTCACGTCGCCCTTCAAGACGCCAGCTTGAACTGCTGCGCCAATGGCAACAACTTCGTCAGGGTTCACGGTCTTGTTGGGTTCTTTGCCAGTGAGCGACATCACGAGATCTTGCACGGCGGGCATACGCGTTGATCCACCCACCATGATCACATGATGAATCTGACCCTTGGTGAGACCTGCATCTTTAATGGCCTGTTCGAAAGGAATGCGGCAACGCTCAATGAGGTCAGCAGTCATCTCTTGGAACTTGGCACGGGTGAGAGTTTCATCAAGGTGCAATGGACCTTCGGGAGTTGCGGTGATGAACGGCAAGTTGATTTGTGTCTGCTGTACCTGACTCAGTTCAATCTTGGCCTTTTCAGCAGCTTCCTTGAGACGCTGCGTTGCCATACGATCGTTCGCAAGGTCGACACCGTGTGCTGACTTGAATTGATTGACCAACCAATCAATGACG
>JBAXIP010000299.1:0-2156 GCA_037138315.1 Actinomycetes bacterium | reverse complement strand
CATTTTCAAAACCTTCCATTTGGTAATAGAAGCCTTTGCCAAGTCCGCCTTCTTCTCCGATGAGATTCGTTGCGGGCACCCACCAGTTTTCAAGTGCGATTTCGTACGAGTGCATTCCGCGGTAACCGATGGTGTCAATTGGGCGACCTTCCATCTTTCCGGTTGAACCGTCAGGCTGAACATTCTGCGTGAATTCAAATCCATGTGCTTCGCCGCGGGGCTTGGGCACGATGAACAAGCTCAAACCACGGTGGGTCTTTGAACGATCGGGGTCGGTGCGTGCCAACAACATCAAAACATCGGCGCGACCAGCAAATGTGCACCAGGTCTTCACGCCATTGATCACATAACCGGCTTCGCCATCGGGACCAACTGCAGGATTAGCGGTGACCTTGAGTCCAGCAACATCGCTGCCGTAGTCGGGTTCGGTGACTGCAACTGCGACCATGGTTTCGGCAGTAGCGAGCCTGGGCAACCAGTATTCCTTCTGAGCTTCGGTTCCGCCCTTGACCAATGCGCGAGTCAAAATTTCTGGACGAGTGATCAATGAACCGCCGATGCCAAGACTTCCGCGACTGAGTTCTTCGGTTGCGACAACCATGGCGAGGTATTCACCCTCACCGCCTTCAGAAAAGCCGCCGTACTCGGCCGGAACTGAAAGTCCGAAGGCGCCCATTTCGGCGAGACCACTAATGATCTCTTCGGGAACGTCTTCGTTGTAACGGTGCACATGTTCGGCGCGAGGTGCAATGACTTTGTCAGCGAACGAACGGAAAGTGTCTTGCACCATTTCAAAATCGCTGTCGAGGTGGCGAGGTCCTTGAACATCGGCAAGTGATGCAACAAATTCGGGATCACGATAAATCGTGATGAACGATGATGCAGCAGCCAACGGATTTAACTCGAGTCCCCACAATGCTTCGCGACCGATCAACCTGGTCATCAACTCATGTGCCATGTCGGCAGTGAACGCGCACGTGATCAGACCTTCATGGTCGCCCTTGGCGCCGTAGTCAAGAAGTGAGCGAGCGGTTTCAACAGCCGATGCGGCGTGAGCGAGGTCGTAGGCCAAAACTTGGTGTTTGTCGGCGCCACCGGATGCTGCAAGTTGGCGCAGACCTTTACCAACGGCTTGTGAGGCCAAATCAATGATTTCGTTGGCGGACTGCAGGTCGGGGGTGACAGACGTTGAACTCATGGGCGAAACGCTACCTATGAATGCGCTCGCAGGTAGAAGTCAGAACCCGACTACTTGTGCCCATGTGAGGTGGTCAAGCGTCACGGCGGGCACGCAGGATCAGATGTGTCAGGCTGAGAGCATGTCAGCGGGTCAAACACCTACCGAAATCAAGCGAAATGTCTGTGTGTATTGCGGATCGAGTTCGGGCACAGGCCCCGAATATGCCGCCGAAGCCGTTGCGCTCGGTCAAGAATTAGCTTCCCAAAATCTGGGCTTGGTCTACGGCGGTGGACGCGTCGGGTTAATGGGACTGGTGGCCGACTCGGTGCTTGACCACGGTGGCCGAGTACACGGGATCATTCCAGAGCACTTGGTGAGAGCTGAAACTGCTCACCAAGGCCTGACGACCTTAGAAACTGTCGCGACCATGCACGAGCGCAAAGCTCGTATGGAAGAACTCGCAGTTGGCTTCATTGTTTTGCCGGGCGGCTTCGGAACTTTTGATGAGGTGTTTGAAATCTTGACGTGGAACCAATTGGGTCTGATTTCAAAGCCGGTGGTCTTTTTGGATGGCACTGGCTATTACGCACCTCTCTTTGACGCGTTCGATCACATGATTGCGGTCGGATTTGTCAAAGAGAATTATCGAGTTCTTCTGAATCGCGCGACCACAGTCGATGAAGCAGTTCGGATTGCTTCAAGCCCAGCAACAGTCGTTGAGGGAAAACTGCTTGAACTCGACATCACATCAAAGAAAACGATCACATCATGAATTCTTTAACGCCATTTCGTACTCAACCAGAAGGAATCAATTGGCCAACTCAACAATGGCCGATTGCAATTCTTGATTCATCCGTGAACCAATCTGCAGTGAATTCTGCGTTGGCATCATTGTTTGATCACGGTGTGAATCCGCCCGCTGGTCAAGGAGTTTCACTGGCAACTCTTGTCGTGCATCGCGGCGCAATTGTTGTCG
>JBAXIP010000298.1:0-2157 GCA_037138315.1 Actinomycetes bacterium | reverse complement strand
ATGAAGAATGGCCCACGATTCACGTGCCAAGCCATTGGCAATCACACCCGCTCTTTGCCACCGAAAACGGACCACTTTTGTATCGCAAAGACTTCGAAATCGGCGTGCCTGAACCTGGTGAACGACGCTTCGTCGTGGTTGACGGACTGTTCTATCAAGGCGACGTGTGGCTTGATGGCGCGTACTTAGGTGACCCCGAGGGTTACTTCATTCCACATGCTTACGACATCACGGCGCTCTCAACACTCGATACTGAGCACGTTCTCGCTATCGGTGCGACATGTAGCCCACAGCGAGACAAAAAGGCCAAGCGCAATATCACGGGGGTCTTTCAGCATTGGGATTGCATCGACTCCGATTTCAACCCCGGTGGAATTTGGCGCGGAGTACGCATTGAGCGATCTGGAGCCGTGCGCATTAATACATTGCGAGTTCTGTGTCGAGATGCCAATGAAGCTCGCGCCAATGTCCGTCTAAGTGCACGCCTCGATAGCAACGGCGAGTTACCAGTAAGAATCATCACCTATGTCAATAACAAAGTTGTTGACGAAATCGAGAAGTCTCTCGCTAGTGGCATCAACAGCATCGACTGGGATATTGATATTGACGAACCCAAGTTGTGGTGGCCGTGGTCAATGGGAGAACAAAATCTCACCAATATCCGAGTTGAAGTTGTACATAACCATGCAATCAGCCACTCGGTCAGTCGACGCACCGGATTACGAGAAGTTGCAGTTCAAGATTGGGTGTATTCAATCAATGGTGAACGGATCTTTTTAAAGGGCGCAAATCTCGCGCCGACTCGCGCCGTATTGGGTGATGCCACCGAAGTTGAATTACGACGCGACATTGAACTAGCGCGTGAAGCTGGTCTTGACTTGGTGCGTGTTCACGGCCACATATCGCGAACTGAGTTGTATGAAGCGGCCGACGAACTAGGCATGTTGATCTGGCAAGACTTTCCACTGCAATGGGGATACGCCCGACAGATACGGCGTGAAGCAGTGCGTCAAGCCGAAGAGGCGGTCAACATTCTTGGTCATCATCCATCGATCATGACCTGGTGCGCGCACAACGAACCGTTCACATTTAATGTCACTCCGGGCGAGTCTTTTGACATCAAGAAAATGGCCATTCCATTTCTTGCCGGTCACCAACTTCCGACGTGGAACAAAAGCGTCCTTGACCGTTGGGTCAAACGCTCGTTTGAAAAAGCTGATGTCACCCGGCCGGTCATCGCACACAGCGGTGTACTGCCCCACTTGCCAAGTCTTGATGGCACCGACAGTCATTTGTACTTCGGCTGGTATCACGGCGATGAACGAGATCTTCCTGGCTTCGCCGCCAAGATTCCGCGACTCATGCGGTTCGTCAGCGAGTTTGGCGCACAGGCAATTCCCGAATCTTCAGAATTCATTGATACTGCAGCATGGCCCAATCTTGATTGGGAAAATCTAGAAAACAAATTTGGTATGCAGCGCGGCAACTTTGAAAATCATGTTCCGGTCGCCGCCTTCGATAATTTTGACGACTGGCGTCTCGCCACGCAGATATACCAAGCCGACGTCATTCGATACCACATCGAAACCCTGCGACGTTTGAAGTATCGACCAACGGGTGGATTTTGCATGTTTGCATTAAACGATGCGATGCCCATGATTTCGTGGAGCGTGCTTGATCATCAGCGAGTGCCGAAGTTGGGCTACACCGCGCTCGCCGAAGCATGTCGCCCAGTCATCGTGACCGCCGATCGCTTACCACTATCAATGCGCCCCGGAGACCAGATACGAACCGCCCTGCATGTCGTCAGCGACCTGCATCGCGAACTTGAACATGCGACAGTCTCTGCAACCGTTGAATCAACTGGCGACCCGCAGGTCTGGAAATTTGAAGGCGCGATTGCTGCAGACGACTGCACCTTGGTCGGACACATTACGATCACCGCGCCATTTGCCGAAGGCCTGATAGTGCTCGACCTCACACTTGTGAGCGGTGATGTGGTCGCGACAAACCGTTATCAAACGGTCGTCGTTGCTAATTAATGGCAGTTGGGCAAAACAACCACCGAATACGGGGTGTTTTCGCGCCCAAGAGATTAAGTGCGGGAGATTTCTTTGCGGTTCTTGAGCTTGGACTTGCGATAGTCCTTGTTCATGA
>JBAXIP010000297.1:0-2165 GCA_037138315.1 Actinomycetes bacterium | reverse complement strand
AACCGCTTCCACCAAACTCTTCGGGGACGCACAAGGCCTGAATTCCGCTGTTGGCGAGTTGTTGCCACATGTCGCGATCGAAGCCGTCACCTTTTTCGGCAACCTTGACTCGTTCAACAGTCGACTGCCCTTCGAAAATCTGGAGAGCAAGATCTTTAATGACTTGTTGTTCTTCGGAAAGATCGAAATTCATGAGGCTGCTCCGGTGTTGCTAGTCGAATCGAGAATGGCGAAAGGAAGTTTCATATCGGGGTCGGTCGCACGAATCTCGATTCGAACTCGTGCACCAACAACGAGAGCATCAAGATCGGTATCGGCAGAGTTCATGATCATGCGCACCTTGTTGTTGCCAGGTTTGTCTGCATGAGAGACCGATGGATCAATATCAACGAGTAAAACGGGAAGCGGATAATCAAAACTAGGAACCTGCGGATAATGCGCAATCACAAAACTGTGAATGGTGCCCGTTAGCGGCATCTTAACTTTGTCCCATTTCAATGAATGACATGTAGGGCACATTGGGCCGGTAGGAAAGCGCACTTCTCCGCAATCTGCACAGGCTTGCGCATACAAGATGCCGTCGTTAACCCCATCGAAATACCACTGGTTGTCGTGGGTTGTTGCGGGGCGTGGACGAAGTGCTTTGGCTTTGGTGGCTGGAGCCTTGGCTTTAGGTTGAAAACGGAAAATGCGAAAAAGCATTGAACCGACGAGTTCATTTTTTGCGTCGTAGTAATCCTGGCGGGTGCTGACGAAATGCCCGGTTCCAAGGCCCGTAGTTTTTTCATCACTAATTGAATCAATCACCGTGCGCATCGTGAGTTGATCTCCGGGGCGAAGGTAACGGACATAAGTCTGCTCGCTGTTAGTGCCAACAACGCTGGTGAAACCACGCGAGAACAACAGTTGATTCATTTTTTCGTACGGCCCGTCGCCAGAGCGTGTTGGTCCGTCAATGCCGTTCATGACCCACGCTTGCAACATCGTGGGAGGCGCAACGATGCCGCCATGAATTGATTTGCTTGCTACATCGACATTTGTATAAACAGGGTTTTTGTCGCCAACAGCCTCGACGAGATGCCGAATCATTGGGGCGTTGATTTCATCAGGTGCTGGAGTTGGCGCGCCGATTTCAAGACCAACATAGGTTTGTAGTTCGCTAAAGAATGCAGCCTTAGCTTCGGGAGTTGCGTCAACGATGATGTCAGATGTTGTGTTGCTCATGTTGATTCTCTTTCATCCAACTTTGTTCGACAAACGCCACGGCATGTCTTTATCAAGTTGAGGTTCGCGAGGTAAGCCAAGACCCCGCTCGGCAATGATGTTGTGTTGAATTTCGTCGGTGCCGCCACCGATACGAATGGCAAATTGACTGAGTAGATGTTGACCCCATTGGTTGTCTTCGGGGGCGTCATCGGCCCAAAGCATTGCGCTGGCTCCAAGAATTGCGGTGGCAAGTTCGGCAGTGAGGCGCCAATGGTTGGCGTACGCCAATTTGAGCGTGAGGGCCTCGGGTCCGGGCATGCGCATTTGACTCATCGCTGTGCGCATGCGGAAACCCATGTAGCGCAGAGTCTCGGCGCGAGCATGTGCTTGAGCGAGTCCTTGACGAATATTGAGATCGCCAGATAGTCCGCGTTGTTGCGCAAGTTGAATCAATTGATCAACTGACCACGTTCCGCCTGAACCGATATGGCTGCGTTCATTCATCAACGTGGTCTGTGCGCCCTTCCAGCCACCATTGATTTCACCGATGATGTTCGTGTGCGGAATACGTACATCAGTGAGGAAGGTTTCATTGAAGTGCTGCACACCAGTGATCTGGGTGATGGGGCGAACATCAATACCTGGTGATTTCATGTCCAAAATGAAGTACGTGATGCCAGCATGCTTGGACAATTCAACATCGGTGCGTGCGAGCAAAATTGCATAATCGGCAAACTGGCCAAAGCTGGTCCACACCTTTTGTCCGTTGACAATCCAGTCATCGCCGTCGCGCACGGCGCGAGTTCCGAGTGACGCAAGGTCGCTGCCCGAACCAGGTTCGCTGAAAAGCTGGCACCAGACTTCTTCGCCCTTCAAGATGGGGGCGAGGTGATGTTGTTGTTGTTCGGGGGTTCCGTGGGCGATGAGCGTTGGACCGACCATGCCAATCGAAACTGCAA
>JBAXIP010000296.1:0-2182 GCA_037138315.1 Actinomycetes bacterium | reverse complement strand
GAACTTCAATCCGCAAATGAGCCACAACACGATCAAGCAACATCTCCACAATTTCTGCGGGCTCGCGATCGACGCCGCCGTGCTTGCGCATGTACGCGCCAGAATCCAAAAGATCAGACCCAACTAATGCACGCGCGTGCTCAATCGACCATTGACCACCATGCATTTCGACAATCTCGAATTCGGCGGCAAACCAATACGGCTCGGTGTCGACAATGGTTCCATCCATGTCCCATAAAACGGCAGCTGGTCGATTCATTCGTCGCTGCTTCAGGACAACTGTTGAATTCGTGAACTGATTGAATGATGCAACTTCAACATCTCATCAAGTGCTGGATGAGTTATCTGTCCGTCGCGCACGACGACTCGACCATGAACAACCGTGTGCTTGGCCGATGCTGGTCCGCAACGTAACCAAGCTTCAACCGGATCGGCGATCGCTCCAGCAAAAGAAGGTCCAGTGAGCGACCATACGGCGACGTCACCAACTGAGCCAACACTGATCTCGCCAACTTCGCCCTCACGTCCTAAACAACCCGCGCCACCACGAGTGGCAATTTCAAGCGACATCCGTGCAGTCCCAGCACTCGCACCGTTACGCAATTTCGCCAGCAACATTGCTTGGCGCGCTTCAAGCCACATTGATGCCGAGTCGGCGGACGATGAACCATCAACGCCTAATCCGACTTTCACGCCAGCGGCACGTAGGTCAACAACGGGAGAAATACCTGACGCCAAAATCATGTTGCTACTTGGGCAGTGTGCGACGCCAATACCCGCGGCACCCAAACGATGAACTTCATCGTGATTAGGCATCACACAGTGCGCAACCCACGTGCGATCTGAACACCATCCGGTGCGTTCGAGATATTCCATAGGTCGACAACCGAAAGTGGCAATTGAGAAATCATCATCTTCAGCGTTTTCAGCGAAGTGAGTATGTAAACGCACATCAAGTTTTTCGGCGAGTTCGGCCGAACGCACCATCAGTTCTTCAGTCACGCTAAACGGAGAACACGGAGCCAAAGCCACGCGCACCATTGCCCCAAATGAACGGTCGTGATGCCGCTCAACAGCTAATTGACTAGCGGACAAAATCTCATCATCATCTGACACGACATCATCAGGAGGCAATCCGCCATCTTTTTGTGACAATGACATCGATCCACGCGTTGGGTGAAAACGCATTCCGAGATCTTGGGCTGCACGAATTTCTGCAGTCAATAAATCGCCGGCTCCGTGAGGATGCAAATACAAGTGGTCGGTGCTCGTTGTGCAACCCGAAAGCGCCAATTCGGCCAGTCCGACATACGCACTCACATAAACAGCTTCTTCATCAATGGCTCGCCACAACGGGTAGAGCGACTGCAACCAACCAAACAACGGCTTGTCGGTCATTGGAGGATACGCACGAGTGAGGTTTTGATACATGTGGTGGTGCGTGTTCACCAAACCTGGGGTCACCAAACAATCGGTCGCGTCCAGTTTTTCTCGCGCTGCAGGCTTTGGATCTAGTGACGACCCAACTCCACTCACCAATCCATTGGTCATCGCAACCCAACCGCCCTTGAGTTCACGACGAGCATCATCGACCGTCGCAACGACTAAAGCGTTTTCAATCAGAAGATCCGCTGTGTTGTCTGTCGCGCTCACGATTCCTCCGGTGCCAGTGAATCTAGAATTTCGATGAGATGCTGTCGTCGTGTCCGCGGATTCACAATGCAAAAACGCAAAACAGTTTCACCGTTCCATGAACTCGGAACAATAAACGATTCACCCGAGTACAACTGTTGATCGCTCCAACGTTGATAGTCGTCGGGAGTCCAACCGAGACGACGGAAAACCAAAATACTCAGATCGGGTTCAAGTAGTAGTTCAAGATACGGACGTGAACGAATCTCTTCAGCACCCTGTTGAGTGACTTTGAGCGTGCGTTCAACAGCATCGGCATACGCGTCGGTTCCGTGGGTGGCCAAACTGAACCACAGTGGCAATCCCCTTGCCCGGCGGCTGAGATGATGAGCCATATCGGCCGGATTCATTTCAAGCCACGGCTGACTTTCGTCAACTTCGCCATGCAACACATCTAAATACTCAGCATGCTGTGTATGTGCACGCGGTCCGTCATGAACATTGCGGTAAATCAATGCACAACTGTCATATGGCCCAAACAGCCACTTAT
>JBAXIP010000295.1:0-2182 GCA_037138315.1 Actinomycetes bacterium | reverse complement strand
GAACTTCAATCCGCAAATGAGCCACAACACGATCAAGCAACATCTCCACAATTTCGGCAGACTCACGATCGACACCTCCGTGCTCGCGCATGTACGCGCCAGAGTCCAAAAGATCTGAACCAACTAATGCCCGGGCATGTTCATGCGACCATTGACCACCGTGCATTTCGACAATTTCAAATTCGGCGGCAAACCAATATGGCTCGGTGTCGACAATGGTTCCATCCATGTCCCATAAAACGGCGGCTGGTTGATTCATACGTCGCTGCTTCAGGACAACTGTTGAATACGCGAACTAATTGCATGATGCGACTTCAACATTTCTTCGAGTGCGGGATGAGTTAACTGCCCATCACGTACGACAACTCGACCGTGAACAACGGTGTGCTTTGCTGACGCCGGCCCACAGCGCAACCAGGCTTCAACCGGATCGGCAATCGCCCCAGCAAAGGAAGGTCCAGTAAGCGACCACACTGCAACGTCACCAACTGCGCCAACATTGATCTCGCCAATTTCACCTTCGCGTCCCAGGCAACCTGCCCCACCGCGTGTTGCGATCTCTAGAGACGTGCGTGCGGTTCCAGCGCTGGCACCATTACGCAATTTTGCCAGCAACATTGCTTGGCGCGCTTCGAGCCACATTGATGCTGAGTCGGCCGATGATGAACCATCAACGCCTAGTCCGACTTTCACGCCAGCGGCCCGAAGTTCTACGACTGGTGAAATACCTGATGCCAAAATCATGTTGCTACTCGGACAATGTGCAACGCCGATTCCCGCTGCACCCAAACGATGAACTTCATCGTGATTAGGCATCACACAGTGTGCGACCCACGTGCGGTCTGAACACCAACCAGTGCGTTCGAGATATTCCATGGGTCGACAACCGAAAGTGGCGATCGAGAAATCATCATCTTCAGCATTTTCAGCGAAGTGAGTGTGTAGACGTACATCAAGTTTTTCGGCGAGTTCGGCTGAACGCACCATCAATTCTTCGGTCACGCTAAACGGTGAGCACGGGGCCAAAGCCACACGAACCATCGCGCCAAACGAACGATCATGATGTCGTTCAACTGCCAGTTGACTCGCCGCCAAAATTTCGTCATCGTCGGATACGACATCATCAGGTGGCAGACCGCCATCTTTTTGTGATAACGACATTGATCCACGCGTTGGATGAAAGCGCATTCCGAGCACTTGGGCTGCACGAATCTCGGCCGTCAATAAATCGCCAGCTCCGTGAGGATGCAGATACAAGTGGTCGGTGCTTGTTGTGCAACCCGATAACGCCAATTCGGCAAGACCGACATACGCACTCACATAAACGGCTTCTTCGTCGATGGCTCGCCACAATGGATAGAGGGATTGCAACCAGCCAAACAATGGCTTGTCAGTCATTGGGGGGTACGCACGGGTGAGGTTTTGATACATGTGATGGTGCGTGTTCACCAGGCCTGGGGTCACCAAACAATCAGTTGCATCAAGCTTTTCGCGAGCAGCAGGCTTTGGATCAAGGGAGGATCCAACTCCACTCACCAATCCATTGGTAATCGCAACCCAACCGCCCTTGAGTTCACGACGAGCATCATCGACCGTCGCAACGACTAAAGCGTTTTCAATCAGAAGATCCGCTGTGTTGTCTGTCGCGCTCACGATTCCTCCGGTGCCAGTGAATCTAGAATTTCGATGAGATGCTGTCGTCGTGTCCGCGGATTCACAATGCAAAAACGCAAAACAGTTTCACCGTTCCATGAACTCGGAACAATAAACGATTCACCCGAGTACAACTGTTGATCGCTCCAACGTTGATAATCGTCAGGGGTCCAACCGAGACGACGGAAAACCAAAATACTCAGATCGGGTTCAAGTAGTAATTCAAGATACGGACGTGAACGAATCTCTTCAGCGCCCTGTTGAGTGACTTTGAGCGTGCGTTCAACAGCATCGGCATACGCATCAGTACCATGTGTCGCCAAACTGAACCACAAGGGCAATCCACGGGCTCGGCGACTGAGGTGGTGGGCCATATCGGCTGGATTCATTTCAAGCCACGGCTGACTTTCGTCAACTTCGCCATGCAACACATCCAAATACTCGGCATGTTGCGTATGCGCGCGTGGTCCGTCGTGAACATTGCGGTAAATCAATGCACAACTGTCATATGGCCCAAACAGCCACTTAT
>JBAXIP010000294.1:0-2194 GCA_037138315.1 Actinomycetes bacterium | reverse complement strand
GAGATTCGTTCAGAAGGTGATTCGGACACGCCTCAATGCTACGAGCAGGACAGGTGTACGAGCACTGCCGATTCGGGCCACATGATGGGCGCGGGCAGGCCAACGGAGGCCAAAAATTCTCCGGAGTAGCTGAGCGGCTCGCCTTTTTGTGCCCGTCCTACCCAATCGGGCTGCTGCGAGGCCGGTCCAACCACCATGACCGAGCCCGTCGGGTCGGTCGGGACGATGTCAACGCGGTAGTGGCGATCGGGAATCAAATCAGGAATTCGCCATGTTGGCGGTGTCAGCGAGGTGGCCGATGAAAGTTGGCAGTACGCCAAAAGTGCCTCAGTGCGATCGTGCGAATAGACACCATGCGCCAGGCTCGTGCCCGCCGAGATGGCATAGGTGTCAAACCGAACAGTGTCACCACCATGCAACAGATCGCGATAGCCCTGATAGATGTCGATCAATTGTGCGAGTTGAGCAATCTCGTCGTCATCACATTGCGTGATATCGGCTTCGACTCCGAGGTGACCAAAGAGTGCCGTCACTCCCCTGAACGCCATCGTGTGCCGACGGCCAGTGGTGTGTGATCGAGACGGTCCGATATGTGAGCCCATCACTTCGGGCGGAATCACCATTGATGCGCCCCGCTGGATGAATTGTCGTTCAAGCGCATCGTTACTGTCGCTGGTCCACACTCGTTCAACACGACGCAACATTTCATGGTCAATACGACCGCCACCTGATGCACATGATTCAAACTCAACTTCGGGGTGTCGTTCACGCAGTGCATCAAGTAACGCATACATCGCCACGGTTTGATCGTGAGTGCCGGCCTTGCCATCGGCATTACTGCCCTGAACATGCCACCGGTTCATATCCCACTTGACATAACTGATGTCATGGTTCGCGAGCAACGCATCAAGTTGCGCTAACACATGTTCGAAGGCTTCTTGACGCGAAAGATCAAGAACTAATTGATTGCGTCCGAGAACCGAGTCATACCCATCGGTTGCAAGGGCCCAATCGGGATGCGCTCGCAAAAGATCGCTATCAGGATTCACCATTTCAGGTTCAATCCATATTCCAAACTGCATTCCGAGTTCGGTCACGTGATCAATCAACGGTTTCAATCCATCGGGATAGACATCGCTTGACACCCACCAGTCGCCCAGACCAGTTCGGTCGTTGCGACGGCCACCAAACCAACCATCGTCTAAAACGAAACGCTCAATTCCGACGTCCGCGGCGCGATCGGCTAATTCTTTGAGCTTGTTGACATCGTGGTTGAAATAGACCGCCTCCCAAGTATTCAGATGAACTGGGCGCGGCGAAAGATTTTGGCGCGGTGCTCGTCGGCGAGCTTCGTTGTGAAATCCCCATGATGGCGGCGTGAAACCGCGCGACGAATACACACCAATAACTTCAGTTGTACTGAAGGTTTCACCGGCGTACACACACATCTCGCCAGCATGGAACAGTTCACCGCTTTGAATGTAACGACGGCCGTCGGGCAATTTCTCGGCATAGACAACGTGATTACCACTCCACGCCGCATGCACTCCCCAGACATCGCCGTTCCATTCACCAGCACCCGTTTGCATTGACCATATATACGGAGGGTGCTCATGCGATGTGCGGCCCAAACGATTTTCACTTGTCCAAGCGCCGTACGGCCAAGCAAATCGCTGAAGATCAAATTCACGAATCCATCGACCGGCGAATACTCCAAGTTCTTCGGCATGACTGGGTAGGGGCAACGAAATCGTGAACGCGTCAAGCATTAATGGCGAGTCCCCAAAGTTCTCAACGGTCGATTGAACTTTTAAAACGCTGTCATGCGTGAGAGTGATGTGTGTTTCAATTCTCAATTCAGCGATTTCATCACAGGCATGACACTCAAGAGTTGAACCTTCATCAGTCTCTGTGAGCGAATGCGATTCGTACACAAAACGGGGCGACCAATGCCGGCCTCCACGACGATGAGCTTGAAAACCAGGACGTCCCATAAAACCATCGCCGTGCATCGGCACGATCGAAATCGGCTCAACGAATTGAATCGCGCCATACGGCACGGGTGGACGACTCCAAGTCTCGGGGATCTCGTCAATTCGTGCACCCCAATGAAGCACCACCGGGATGCCCCGACGCACATCTACAACGACGCTCGTGGTCTCGGTCGACAAATGCTCGATCACGACCCGAATCG
>JBAXIP010000293.1:0-2206 GCA_037138315.1 Actinomycetes bacterium | reverse complement strand
GTCAAACCTTGGAATGAGTTGAGCCATCCGAGCGAATCAATCGTGCGGCGGTTGACGACCAGCGTCACTTCAAGGGGCACCAGCATGGTCGATAAGAAGATGCCAAAGACCAAACGCTTCAATGGAAACTTCAAGAATGAAAACGCATATGCCGAGGCGATTGACGTCACTAACTGAACCGACGTCACAATGAACGCAACGATCGTGGTGTTCATCAAGTAGCGACCCAGACGACCTCCGGTCCAGGCATTCTTCAGAACATCAAGCGTGAATGCGTTGGGCAATAGCGGATTATCAAGAACTTTGTTGCCTGGTTTCAAAGCAGCAATGACAGTTGTGTAGACGGGGAACAAAATGAAAAGCGCAACGATCGTGAGCATTGAATAACGAGCGAATGATCGCCAACCTTTGGGGGCGGTATCAAGAGCCATAGTGCACTCGCTTTCCGAATCCCCGGAACTGCAAAGCCGACAGTGCGAGCAAGATCACAAACAACAACACTGCGACGGCAGCTTGTAGGCCAGCGTTGTTCTTGATGATCGAGCTACTTCCGTAAATCAGATACGTCACCGAAGTCGTTGAGTCTTGAGGGACAGGCCCGCCATTGGTGAGTAAGTCCATTTCGCCATACGCCTGAAACGCTCGCGAGGTTAAAACAACTGTTGTAAATAAGAGTGTTGGTGAAATGAGCGGCAATGTGACGTTGGTGAAGCGCATCCATCCACCAGCACCGTCGACATATGCGCTCTCGTGCATTTCTTTGGGAACGCTTTGCAAACCAGCTGTGACCAAAATAAAAGTGAATCCAAGGTTGGCCCAGATTGATGAAATACCAACGGACCACAACGCGGTACCCGAATCATTGAGTAATCCGGGCTCTTTGATCACGGGGAAGATGTTGTGTAGCCAACCAAGATTGGCTAGAACACCAACCGAAGGTTGCAACAAGAACAGCCACATCAACGAAGCGACAGCAACTGATGTAGCAATAGTGCTGCTGAAGATGGTGCGAAAGAATCGCATGCCACGTAGTTGCTTGTCGGCAAGTACTGCAAGACCGACACCAAGCACCAAACCAATCGGAACGGTGATCATGGCGAACTTCACGGTTACCCAAAGTGCGTGTTGAAACTGATCACTCTTAATGACGTTGGTGTATTGACCCCAGCCAACAGATTTGCAATTCTTTCCTTGAACATCGCACGTTTGTTGCCCGAGCCACACTGCTTTGCCGAGTGGATACAACACAAATGTGATCAACACCAGCAGTGAAGGTCCCAACATGGCAAACGCCAAAGGGATCTCTCGCAGACGACGCGACTTAATAGCCATCAAGAAATCCTGAGGCCAGTCTCGACATTGAAACGGTGGCGATGATTTTCGTCAGCCGTCAAGAAAACGCTCGAACCGTTAGTCGGCACTTCAGTTCCGGCAGGCAAGCGCACGATTGCGCGATGCTCGGCATCAACAGTGCAGACAACTTGAATCTCATGACCCAGATGTTCGACGAGCGCAACCGTCGCTGCAACACCAGATGTTGCAAGATGTGTGTGCTCGGGTCGTGCGCCCACAAGATGGCTACCAGCTTCAACACTTCCTGCGGGGAAAATGTTCATTGGTGGTGTGCCGATGAATTGTGCAACAAACACCGATGCGGGTTTGTCGTAGACATCTTTGGGCGTGCCAACTTGTTCAATGATTCCATCACGCATGACTGCGATGCGGTTACCCATCGTCATTGCTTCAACTTGATCGTGGGTGACATAAACGAAAGTTGCGTTGAGTCGATGGTGCAATGCGACGAGTTCGGCACGAGTCTCGGCGCGTAACTTGGCATCAAGGTTTGACAACGGCTCGTCCATGCAGAACACGGCCGGTTGACGCACGATGGCGCGGGCCAAAGCAACACGTTGGCGTTGGCCGCCCGACAATGCACCGGGTCGACGCTCAAGGTAAGGAGTCAGACCCAAAACTTCGGCGGCTTGTTTGGCGGACTCGGCACGTTCGGCTTTGTTGACCCCGCGCACCTTCAATGGAAATTCAATATTGGCCTGCACCGATTTGTGCGGATACAACGCGTAACTCTGAAAGACCATTGATACATCACGGTCTTTCGGTTCAACGTCGTTGACCATTTTGTCGCCGATCCAAACTTCACCAGCGGTTGGGTCTTCGAGCCCAGCAATCGTTCGCAACAAAGTTGATT
>JBAXIP010000292.1:0-2206 GCA_037138315.1 Actinomycetes bacterium | reverse complement strand
GTCAAACCTTGGAATGAGTTGAGCCATCCGAGCGAATCAATCGTGCGGCGGTTGATCACCAAAGTGACTTCAAGTGGAACCAACAAGGTCGATAAGAAGATGCCAAAGACCAAACGCTTCAATGGAAACTTCAAAAATGAAAATGCATATGCCGAAGCGATTGACGTCACTAACTGAACCGACGTCACAATGACCGCGACAATTGTCGTATTCATCAAGTAGCGACCAAGACGACCTTCGGTCCAGGCATTCTTCAGAACATCAAGCGTGAATGCGTTGGGCAGAAGCGGGTTATCAAGAACTTTGTTGCCAGGCTTCAGTGCGGCGATCACTGTTGTGTAGACCGGGAACAGAATGAAAAGCGCAACGATCGTGAGCATTGAATAGCGAGCGAACGATCGCCAACCTTTGGGTGCGGTATCAAGAGCCATAGTGCACTCGCTTTCCGAATCCACGGAACTGCAAGGCCGAAAGTGCCAGCAAGATGACAAACAACAACACGGCGACAGCGGCTTGTAGTCCATCATTGTTTTTGATGATTGAGCTACTTCCGTAAATTAAATACGTCACTGATGTCGTGGAGTCTTGGGGGATTGGTCCACCATTAGTGAGCAAGTCCATTTCGCCATACGCCTGGAACGCGCGCGAGGTTAAAACAACTGTTGTGAACAAGAGTGTTGGTGAAATGAGTGGCAATGTCACGTTGGTGAAGCGCATCCAACCACCAGCGCCGTCGACGTAGGCGCTTTCGTGCATTTCTTTGGGAACACTTTGCAATCCAGCCGTGACCAAGATGAAAGTGAAACCAAGGTTGGCCCAGATTGATGAGATTCCAACTGACCACAAAGCGGTACCCGAATCATTGAGCAATCCAGGCTCTTTGATAACGGGGAATATGTTGTGCAGCCAACTGAGATTGGCTAGAACACCAACAGATGGTTGCAACAAGAACAACCACATCAAAGATGCAACGGCAACCGATGTAGCAATGGTGCTGCTAAAGATCGTGCGAAAGAATCGCATGCCACGCAATTGCTTGTCGGCAAGTATTGCAAGCCCAACACCTAGCACCAATCCAATCGGAACGGTGATCATGGCGAACTTGACCGTGACCCACAGTGCGTGCTGAAACTGATCACTCTTAATAACGTTGGTGTACTGGCCCCAGCCAACCGATTTGCAATTCTTTCCTTGAACATCGCACGTTTGTTGCCCGAGCCACACAGCTTTGCCAAGTGGATACAAAACAAAAGTGAGGAGCACGAGCAGTGAAGGTCCCAACATGGCAAACGCCAAAGGAATCTCTCGCAGACGACGTGACTTAATGGCCATCAAGAAATCCTGAGGCCGGTCTCGACATTGAAACGGTGGCGATGACTTTCGTCTGCCGTCAAGAAAACGCTCGAACCGTTACCCGGAACTTCGGTGCCTGCTGGCAAACGAACAATCGCGCGATGCTCGGCATCAACGGTGCAGACAACTTGAATTTCGTGACCCAGATGCTCGACGAGCGCAACAGTCGCCGCAACTCCTGTTGTTGCAAGATGTGTGTGCTCGGGTCGTGCGCCCACAAGATGGCTACCAGTCTCAACACTTCCCGCGGGGAAGATGTTCATGGGTGGTGTGCCGATGAATTGCGCAACAAACACCGAGGCTGGTTTGTCGTAGACATCTTTGGGTGTACCAACTTGTTCAATTATTCCATCACGCATGACCGCGATGCGGTTACCCATTGTCATTGCTTCAACTTGATCGTGGGTGACGTAAACGAAAGTTGCGTCGAGTCGATGGTGCAATGCGACGAGTTCGGCACGAGTCTCGGCACGTAACTTGGCATCAAGGTTTGATAGCGGCTCGTCCATGCAGAACACCGCTGGTTGACGAACGATGGCGCGAGCCAGTGCAACGCGTTGACGTTGACCGCCCGACAAAGCACCGGGTCGACGTTCAAGGTATGGAGTTAGGCCTAAAACTTCGGCGGCTTGTTTGGCAGCCTCGGCGCGTTCGGCTTTACCGATGCCCCGTACTTTCAACGGAAATTCAATGTTTGCTTGCACTGATTTGTGCGGGTACAACGCGTAACTCTGAAAGACCATTGATACGTCACGGTCTTTAGGTTCAACATCGTTGACCATGTTGTCGCCAATCCACACTTCACCAGCGGTTGGGTCTTCGAGCCCAGCAATCGTTCGCAACAAAGTTGATT
>JBAXIP010000291.1:0-2211 GCA_037138315.1 Actinomycetes bacterium | reverse complement strand
GATCGATGGTTTCGATGGCAGCACTCTCTTCGGGTGTTGGTGGACGACTGACTGGCACGGTCGCAGGAATCACTAATTCAAATCCAGTGTTAGAAACAACATCATCAATACTGATTCCTGGGTGCAAACTGACTAGTTGCATTGAGTTGTCGGGAGAATTGAAATCAAGAACGGCAAGATTGGTGACGACACGACGTAGGTCATGGCGCTGAGCAATAAAGCCACCAACTTTTTTCGCGCGGTCGTAGCCAACACCGCTCACCATGTCAACGCTGGACACGAAGACTGACGTCTGGTGTTTCGGGATGAAGAAGCTGGTCGCGTTATTGACGGTGTTGCCTGGTCCACCACGAACACCAAGTAATTGTGACTTGGGCTTGGCCCACGGACCAATGTTGGCAATGTTGCTGTTGCCATAGCGATCGATTTGGCTTGCGCCCATCATCACGTGACGGCGTCCACCAGCAAGGGTGTCGAAAACGCTGCGGAATGGAATCCAACCTTCAACAAGTTTTTGAGTGCCGCCAATGGGCAAGTCTCCTGAAACGTAAAACGCCTCACCATCGCTGATCATCAGATCAGGCTCAAATGTGGCGCGAGCAACGCGTGCACCAAGCATTTGCATAACTCCCATGCCCGAAGCGAAGATTTCTCCGTCACCACGCCATGCTTCAGCACAGGCAACGGCAATGACATCAGCGAGTGCAACTGAATCGCTCATTTTGCGGCCTCCTTGGCTGCTTTGATCTCTTCACGCCATGCAACAACTTGCGCTTGGTAGTTGGCTTCATCGCCAGACAAGAAGCGATCACTAAATGTCTTCCACGCTTCAGGGTCGCGGGCGGCATCAACGTAGGCCTTTTGGAAAGATTCATCGCGTCCGTAGTCGGGTTCGCACGTGGTGAAGTGAGCACCATTCGGTGCATGAATCACGCCATCGACCATTGAGCGATTGATTTTGAGAGTGTGAAAGGTTCCTTCTTTCAAAAGGTCTTCGGTCGGAATGATCTTCTCAGCACTGACAAATCGTCGACCTGGTTCGCACGCGGCCAAAAACAAATCATCGAAGTACACATCAGGTCCGAGATACTGGGCGTTACCGCGTGCATCGGAGCGGTTCATGTGAACAAATGCAGCATCAAGACGAATCGCGGGAACCGCAAGCAGCTCCTCACCATCGGCATACGGCGACTTCACCGTTTTGAGCGATGGGTTGACATCCATGACTCCGCTACCAAGACCGGCGCGAGTGGGCAAGAACGGCAAACGTAGTGATCCAGCAAACAATGCCCACTGCAACATTCCTTCATCCCATTCGGTTGGCTCGGGAATTGTTGCATTCTGGCGGGCTAAACGAAAATGCGGTTCAAGCGGAATTGAGTCAAGTGAAACGAATGCGTAAATCAGCTTCTTCACTTTTCCGGCGGCGCACAACAAACCAACATCGGGGCCGCCGTACGAAACAACAGTGAGATCGGTGATGTCTGAGCGCAGTAGTGAACGCACCAAACTCATGGGCTTGCGACGGCTTCCCCAACCACCAATACCGAGAGTCATACCACTGCGAAGTGTGGCGACTGCTTGATCTTCGGTGATGATTTTGTTACGTGGCTCGCTCATATCACTCGTCATTTTTCTTATTCTTTTTGTCCGTACCTGCAAAATCGTCGCGTAATTCGTCGGCGACACCAGTGAGATTTAGTTCGAAAGTAAAACCTTGTTCAAAGCGGTAACTGCGCTTGACATCCCAGAGGTCGATGCCGTTCAAACTTTCTTTGGCGGCACGAATCACGGTCGGGTGTTTGTCGGCGATGCTTTCGGCAACCTTCATCGCAGCATCTCGAAGTTCGGCGCGTGGCACAACCTGCAAGATGCTTCCGAAGGCATGCAATTCTGCAGCGGTCGCAGTGGCCGACGTATAGACCATGGCGCGCATCTTGTGTTGGGGGACAAGGCGTGCCAAGTGAGTTGCCGCGCCAAGTGCGCCGCGGTCGACTTCGGGCAGACCAAAAAATGCATCGTCGCTGGCGATGATGATGTCGCTATTGCCAACGAGTCCGATGCCTCCACCGACGCAAAAGCCGGCAACGGCAGTGATCACCGGAACGGGGCAGTCGTAAACGGCGGCGAAGGCTGCGTAGCAACCCTTGTTCGCTCCAATGAGTGCATCAAACCCTTGGGTGTTCTGCATCTCCTTGATGTCGACCCCAG
>JBAXIP010000290.1:0-2211 GCA_037138315.1 Actinomycetes bacterium | reverse complement strand
CTGTCGTTGTTGTTGTCATGCAACTCAAACGAACGGTGTTGGGCAAAGTGTGCGCTCAATGGAGAAAAGTTTCCCCTTGGTAATTCTGGTGGCAGGAACGAGCGCTCATCAGCCAGTTCTCGCCACCAGTTTGACTAAGAGGGTTTTCAGGTTGAGATGTCTAGCTCCCTTGTTTCGGGGTCGAGTTGTAGTTTCCATCCGCCTTCGTGGGCGGCATGGTGATGCCTTGAACACAACGGAACCATGTTGTTGAGATCGGTTGATCCGCCGTTTTCCCAGTAATCAATGTGGTGCACGTTGCAGTGATCAAAGATGACTTCACAATCCGGGATTGCACACGTTGGATAGATCGCTTCGAGCGCTCGTCGTTGATGCACGGTCGCTAACCGTTTTGATCGGCCCACATCAATCGTAACTGATCGCCTTACCAATCTGTGTCGTGTTGTCGGTCTGTTGGGACGCTCGTCGCTGGCTCGTGGTTGACTCACTGACGTCGCCCACACGGCCTTGTTCCGAATCAAGTATCTGGTGTGGGCTCAGTCAACGTTCATCTCCCACGACCAGCTGCGCATCCCAACATCAGTTCACCACCATCACCAGACTCGTGAGACGACTTTTTCTCTATTCGTTGGGATGGCCGGTTCTTTACGACGCTGGGTGTGGGGCGCAGTCTGTCGTCGGTCGACAACATCGGATGCCTGCACAACCGACGTACCGACAACCGATTCGGCGGTATCCGGTTGGAGAGCGATGAGCAGGCGACGAGCCTCACACCAACATCAATGAACCAGACATCACGAACGTTTCACGCTTTTGACGCTCGAAAGTAGATAGCCCGTCGTCGGTGACGACTGACTTGGCGGTCTCGGTCACTAACTGGCCGAATTCAAAAGCACTCATGGTGGTTGATGCTTCAACAAGTTCTGGAAGGTGCGCCATGAATGCTTCTCGTTCAGCGCCAGCAATCTTGAGTCCACGGCCTAAAGCGTCAACATGAGCGGCTGTGGTCGAACCTGATGCCAACACCGCGCCCATCTCAGGGGCCGCCTCAGTGACCAGGCCACGAGAAACGACCTCGCGAGCTTCACGGGAGTTGAGACCACCATGAGCAACAAGTTCGCGCTCAGGAATCACAAACGTCGGAGCGACCGGGTCATGCATCAACGAAATCATCCGAGCGTTCGCTTCAAGCATCTGTGCATCAAGCTTGGCTTGACGCACCCGAAGATCGGCCATGAAGGAACGCAATTCAGCGATGTTCATTTCGCTGATCACGACAGTTTTGTGACCCAATGCTGGCCCACTCCACTCGAACAGAAACTTCAAAATAACCCCGATTTCATTGGTGATTCGTAACTTGTACTGCTACGAACGTATGTTCTAAAGATACAGGAAGGGTGTTGCAAAGTCAACGCAGTAAGCAAGTTTATTTGAAAATATTTTGCGCATTTTCATATGTTCAATTACAGACGAGGCAACGATTCAAGAACTAGTGACATACTCAGTAAATGGGATTACTCGTACCGGCCGATTTTGATCTGCGCACAATAGAAAACGGTGATGAACGCGAAGTGGTGCGGCGTCTCGTCGATGGCCTGAATGATGGTTGGCTGATTTTTCCGAACGTCACTTTTCGCACTCATCGAGCGCATGAAATTGATGTTGTGCTTCTTCATGAAGAACTCGGAGTTGTACATCTCGAAGTCAAGGGACATCGCGTGTACGTGCAGGGCGGAGAATGGTATGGCGTGCAAGGCAAGATGAAGCCCCAACCCTTCAGCCAAGCTGAGACGAATGCTTATGCGCTCCGCGACGAACTCAAGAAGCGTTGGCCCGGAGTCTTTGATCACTTTCCGGTTCGGTTCGGCGTCGCATTTCCGAATACAACAGAATTGCACGGTCATTTGCCGCCAGCTGTGAAGCGTTCGCAACTCTTTCTTGCCCCCGACCTTGAAGATATACAGCACGCGATTGAGATGTTTGTCGCTGAGTCGCGACCGGGCGCACGTTTCACGGTTGAGCAGATGAACGGAATCATTGAGTACCTCAAGCCTGATGCTGAATTTACGTGGGATCCAGAGGCGCGTATTCGTATGCATCATCAACGCATGGAAGCGCTGTGTGCATCACAGGTGCGTGCGCTTGAACGACTGGACGCAAATCGTCGAGTAGTTGTCACCGGAGGAGCTGGCTCAGGAAAGACTCGCTTGG
>JBAXIP010000289.1:0-2219 GCA_037138315.1 Actinomycetes bacterium | reverse complement strand
CCATGTTCATTTCGAGCGCAATTCGCAAAGCGGTTGAGCTTCCTGTTGTCGGCGTTGGCCGATTCAAAGATCCGTTGCAAGCCGAGCGCGCGCTCGCCGAAGGTCAGTGCGACCTCGTCGGAATTGTGCGTGGACAAATCGCCGACGCCGACTTTGCGATCAAGGCTCGTGCCGGTGCCACTGACGAAATTCGTTTGTGTCTGAGTTGCAATCAAGAATGCGTTGGCCGCATGGGACTCAATCGCTGGTTGGGTTGCATTGAAAACCCGCGCACTGGACGCGAAAACGAATGGCGCGTTGACAATCACTTAGCGATTACTTCGAAGCCCAAGAAGGTCATGATCGCGGGCGCCGGCCCAGCCGGTTTGCAAGCTGCCATCGCCGCTGCACGCAAAGGTCACCAAGTCACGGTGTATGAAAAAGAACCCGTTGCTGGCGGTCAAGTGCGCATCGCCGCAAGTGTGCCGAACCGGGCCGAATTTGGCGACATGATTCGTAATCAACTCGCCGAATGCAATCGCCTCGGAGTTTCATTTGTCTATGGCTCGGGTGTGTGGCCAGGTTTAGTTGAAGAGACCAAACCCGATCACGTGATCGTTGCAACTGGCGCCGAACCAACACGACCGTGGTGGGTTGCTGACGCCAGCACCGACGAATCTGCACATCGCGTGTGTGATGTGCGCGCCATTCTTGATGGCTCGGCTCTCATGGGTGGGCCACAATCTGGTGATTCAGTTGTGGTGATTGACGAAATCGGATTTCATCACGCCACATCAACTGCCGAAGTCTTGGCTGATCGTGGCTGCAACGTTGAAATCGTGACCCCAGGAATGGTGGTTGGGCAAGATCTCGGCATCACCCTCGATATGGAGAATTGGTGGATGCGCGCTGGAGCAAAAGGCATCGTGCAATCAACCGACTTAGTGCCCATGGGATTTGCGCAGGGTGAACTCACGTTGTTGCATCACCCAACTGGTGCCAACCAAACACGCCGACCCGATTGGGTTGTGCTTGCTGTTCCGCCGAGCCCAGTTGAGTGGTTGTACAACGATCTCAAGAGTGCTGGTGTCAGCGTCGAACGCGTTGGTGACTGTGTCGCACCTCGCCGGGCGCATGCTGCTGTCGTTGACGGCGAGCGCGCCGGCTCGTCGATCTGAACTAGACAAGCACACACAAACGATTCCGACTAAGGTCATCGTGTGCTTGCGGCCTCTGGTGTCATCAATAGCCTCACCGATTGGCTTGACAGAGTTTCTGGCCATTGGTGGTTTCTTGCCGTCATCTTGGTTATCGCCCTCTTAGATTCAGTGATTCCCATTGTCCCAAGCGAGACGACCGTGATCATCGGTGGTGTCGCCGCAAGCAGTGCTGATCTTGCTCCTTACAACATCGTGTTTGTGATTATCGCTGGGGCACTTGGCGCCTTCATTGGCGACAACCTCAGTTATCAAATCGGCCGACGAGCAAGTCGCCTCGTTGAGCGTCGCGCTGCCAAAAAAGAATCAACGGCCAAGAAACTCAAATGGGCCGCTGACCAAATCGAAGAGCGCGGCGGACTACTACTCATCACGGCTCGGTTCATCCCGGGTGGTCGAACCATCCTCACCCTGTCGTCAGGCTTAACCAAACAGTCGCAAAGTTGGTTCATGGGTTGGGTGGGCGTCGCCACAGTCATCTGGGCTTCGTATGCCGCCATCTTGGGCTATTCATTTGGGACCAAATTTGAAAATGACCACACCAAGGCCTTCATCGTCGCTTTTGCCGCGGCGTTGGCTGTGACTGTCGTGATTGAACTTGTGCGGTTTGTGAAGAAGAAGCTCACGTCCAAAGCCACCCAAGAAACCGCGGTCTAACACCTCAGATTCAGTGAGAGTCGGCGTAATCTGACTAAGTCATGATTGCCGTAATCCCCGTCCGTGATGGAGTCGCCCCAGCAGGCGCCGATGAAACCATCTGTGAAGCCTCGGGCCACGCGCTCATCATTGGTTCGGGAACCTCACAGGCACTCGAAAACCTTGCCAATGTCGCAAACAACGTCTGGCTGGCCGAAGCTGAAGTCAGTGCTTCGCAGATCATCGCTGCCATCACTCAGATTGGCCGACTCAATGAAACGATTATTCTCCCCGCCACTCCAGATGGCCGAGACCTTGCTCCCCATCTTGCCCATGCGCTTGGACGATCTCTATATGCCGGAGCAGTTTCAATTACCGACAACAAGG
>JBAXIP010000288.1:0-2224 GCA_037138315.1 Actinomycetes bacterium | reverse complement strand
CAAGCGCACCCATAACTTCAACTCGAGTGTCGCCAACGATGACTCCAATTTCGGTAATCCCGGCCGAGACCATGGCCTCGATTCCGTAAAACAAAATGGGTTTGTTGGCAACAGGCACCAACTGTTTGGCACTGGTGTGAGTGATGGGTCGCAATCGGGTGCCAGCACCACCAGCCAAAATGAGGGCTTTCATGTCAACAAACCTCGTGGGATCAATCTGGTCGGGTCTGACCGTGCTTCTATTCTGCCATCTGACAACGACTCCCCGACGGTCTCGTACGTCACCCTATGGGCGGAGGACCAGCAGTGCCTGCGAAATACGCCAAAACTGCTCCAGCATTGGCGCCAAGAACCAACACTTCTTTGCCATCAACCGTTTCTGGGACTACTGATAAGGAATACCGTTGCACACCTCCTGAAGCAAGTGGCTTGAGGTAGTCCGCCGTTTCAAGCAAATTCAGTCCTGGGTCGACCGTGAGCGAATCAACCGCCGCGTTGATGAGTTCGCTTGTGCGCATCGGATTGGCCGCTGTCTGCTGAATGGCCTTTGAAATTGCGGCTTGTAAAAAGACTTGTTGACGTTCGATACGCCCAAGGTCGGCTCGACCATCAACATCCCATGCGCCATCACGGAATACTTCGTAGTAGCGACTTCGCGCGTACGCCAACGATTGATACTGATCAAGGGTGTAACAACCAGGGGTGGGAACGTTCAAACCAGTGTTGAGATCGCGCGTCGGATATTCAAAACAAATATCAACACCACCCAATGCATTGACAATGTGTTTAAACGAAGTGAAGTCAACTTCGATGTAGTGATTGAGCGGAATCCCGAGGCTTCCTTGAATCGTGTTCACTAAAACGTCGGCACCGTGCGAATATGCCGAATTCAAACGGTCCGTTCCATGCCCAGGGATATCAATCCATAAGTCACGCGGCAACGACATGATCGAGGCGACACCTAATGCGTTGTCGACGTGCATAATCATCACCGTGTCCGAACGACGCCCACCAGCGTCATTGGTGTTTCCGATTCCGCCATAATCGGGGCTGTTGGGGTCAGATGTTTCGCGGGTGTCGCTTCCGACTAACAAATAATTGACAAATGGCCCCGATTTGTCCGCCAATATTCCGCCAAGTTCGTCGGCTCGATGCACATTGGCCTCTTGCTGCCTCGTGGCAACAACAAGACCGATCGCAGTTAACGCTACGAAAACTGCACCAATGGTGAGAGTGTTGATTTGCGGAAAGATTTTGCGGCGGCGTCGAACGGTAGGACGCGGCGAGGACATGTCATAGAAACTATTCGCCCACAGCCCCTCAGGCTCGTCATCCTTGCCAACTGATCACGAACGTAGGTGAACAATGTCGCCGATATCAAGGCGTTGCGTGACTCCACATGAGTCAAGCACGACAAGCCGACCATCGGCTTCCACGTCTAACGCCCGGCCTTCAACAAATTCTCCCGATGGCAATTCGATACGCACCTCTCGACGAAGAGTCGACAATTTGGTGCGATAACGCTCGTGCAATTGTGCAGGTGTTAATTCAAGTAAACGATCAAGGGCAACCAACAGCGCTTTCAATACTGCATCTCGAGCGATCTCAACCGATGCAAAAGTCTGCAAACAGGCTGCGCCCTCAGGCGCCCAACCAACATTGAGCCCCAAACCCACGACCACAAATTCGGGAACGACGTACGAGTCAACATCAGTCATCATCTGTTGTATTGGTCCAGCAACCGACAGAATTCCCGCAAGCTTTTGTCCATCAACCAATAAATCATTGGGCCATTTGATGTCAACTTTGACTTTCCCACCTGCTGCTGCCACAACTGTCTCGCTCGCTGCTGCCGCCGCCAACGCCACCGCGTGCGTGAGAGCATGAGGAAAACGTGGTACTTCGCGCAACAACAAGCTCACCAACAAGTTGAGCCCTTCTGGGGCTACCCACGTGCGGTCTAAGCGCCCCCGACCCGCCGACTGGTAATCGGTGACCAAAGCAACCCGACTTGGTGCTCCGGCGCGCCCAGCCTCGAGGAGGTCGTCATTGGTACTTCCGGTCGTTGCCAACCACCGAACCTGCCAAGAATCAGGAAATTTTCCGATTTTTTCGCCAAAAACTGCCTCTCCTGGCAAGTTCTCGTCGTTTGGGGTGGCGAAAGGGGTCTCCATCAGACCAACATTGTCACTTGTGTCGACTAAACCCCTTACGAAGATCCTGA
>JBAXIP010000287.1:0-2238 GCA_037138315.1 Actinomycetes bacterium | reverse complement strand
ACGGGATAGCAGGGAACTCTTCCAACAGGGCGAGCTCATCATTTGAAAGTCCCCCGCGGGCCTCAATGAGGTCGGGTCGCTGGCCGATCGTGCGGTGCAAGGCCTGCGCCAGGCGCCAACGCTCAACCTGAGCATGATTGCCACCGCGTAACACATCGGGCACTTCCCACCCCCGAAAATCGGCTGGACGGGTGAAATGGGGCTCTTCCAACAAATTGGTGGCCCCAAAACTCTCGGTCACTGGACTTTGAGCGTTCCCCATTGCCCCAGGTAACAAGCGGGTCACGGCCTCGATAATGAGGCAGGCCGCAACTTCTCCCCCCGACAAGACCACATCGCCAATACTGATTTCGCCATCAACGAGGTGCTCACGCACCCGATGATCAATTCCTTCGTAGCGACCGCACAGCAAACTGAACCCGCCCGAAGGACCCTCGTGAGTGGCCGCCAACTCGTGGGCGAAAGCCTGATCGAAACGCCGACCGCCTGGGCTCAGCAAGAACAAAGGCCGCGGAGGTTGAGCGGCTTCAACTGAGGCAAAGATTGGTTCGGCCCGCATCACCATGCCGGCACCACCGCCAAAAGGAGAATCATCAACAGTGCGATGAACATCGTTGGTGTGCTCGCGCAGATCGTGACTGCGCAGATCGAGCAAGCCCGACTCGCGACATTTGCCGAGCAAACTTTCCGAACAAAACGAGTCAACGACGCCAGGGAAAATGGTGAATACATCAACGCGCATGTGAACTACTTCGCGTCTTCGAAAACTTCGAATAGACCGTCGGGAGGATTGATGGTAATCACAAATCCACCATCGCTATCAGCCTGCACCGAGTCGACAAACAGAACTGGCACTAACGCACCCGATTCAAGTTCAAGCAAATCGTTCGCTGGATTCTTCAGGACTGCAATACATGTGCCGCGATCAACACCATCAGTGCCAACAACCCGTGCACCGATCACTTGATGCACCCACACTGCATCTGGATCATCGATCGGTTCGGCCCACACAACTTTGTTGACAAGTCGTTCAACTTCGTTGCGATCATCAAAACCAACAAGCCCAACGACCCAACGGTCGGCGCCAGTATTGGCCATCGAAGTACGCGCTGAAACTTCAAACCATTCGCCAGCCCACAAACGTGCACCAACTTGGACGCGCTCAGAACGATCGGTCGACAACTTGATGTAGATCTGCCCCTTCACACCGTGAGGGCGACCAAAACGGCCTACTTCTAAAAGGCCTTCGGGAATTTGTTCAGTAGTCACGGAAACTCCGTGAACCACAATCAGTCAACGAAGTCGACGTCGACTTCGCGACCGTCTTTAGCGGCAGCAGCACGCACGAGGGTGCGAATGCTTTGTGCGGTGCGACCACGACGACCGATCACTCGGCCGAGGTCTCCGGGACCAACCTTGACTTCAAGACGCAAACGATTGCGACCTTCGGTTTCGGCAACATTGACCGCATCGGGATCGTCAACAATTGAACGAACAACGTGCGTTAAAACAGCGACTGCTGTTGGGGAAGAAATTTCGTTGGGATCAGTCATGACAACTGAATCACTTAGCGCGAGCAGCAGTGAACTGTGCCCATGCGCCCGAGATTTCAAGAATCTTCTTGACGCGCTCGGTGGGCTGTGCGCCCTTCATCAACCAGGCAACAGCCTTGTCGTTGTCGAGATTGATGACCGAAGGCTCGGTGCGTGGGTTGTACTGACCCAAGATTTCGAGGAATGAACCATCACGGGCGGCGCGGCTGTCGCTCGCGATCACGCGGTAATGAGGCTGCTTGGTCTTTCCGACACGTGTAAGACGTAACTTGACTGACATTCGGCGATAACTCCTGATTCAAGCGCCTAGAACCAGTCCAGGCAGACAGCGAAGGCTAACCCGAAAGTGCCCCTTCCCCAACGCCACAAGGCAAGACTTAGCGTGACGGCGGAAAGCCAGGGAAACCGTTACCAGGTGCTCCGCCGCCCAAACCCTCGCCGAAACCGCCACCTTGACCGGGCAGGCCCGCCGCGCCGAGACCACCAAGACCGGCCATCGACGACATCTTGCGCTTGCCCTTTTTGCCAGTGGTCATGCCGCCCATGCGCTTCATCATCTTTTGCATCTCGCCGAACTGCTTGACCAAACGGTTGACTTCGGCGATTGAGCGACCACTGCCTAGCGCGATTCGCTGGCGGCGACCGCCATTAATGATCTCGGGCTTGCGACGCTCTTCTTTAGTCA
>JBAXIP010000286.1:0-2254 GCA_037138315.1 Actinomycetes bacterium | reverse complement strand
GCAACGATCGCGTTGGCGTGTCCATGTCCCATTTCAAACTTGTCTTTGAGATGAGCAACCTGTTCCATATGGGTCAGTTTGGAAACCTTCTTGAGCTCTTTCATCCAATGCTCAATGGGCTTGCCGTACTTCTTTTCAATTGAAGGAAAATACGATGCCGGTCCAGTCACTTTCTCAGCCATGACTTCTGTTTATCCCAAGAATGGTCGTAGTTCAACGTCGATGGTGTGAGGCTCCTCGCCTGCTCGCCGATCTCCAACCGGATACCGCCGAATCGGTTGTCAGACAGTCGGTGGTGCAGGCATCCGATGTTGTCGACCGACGACAGGCTGCGCCCCACACCTAGCGTCCTTAAGAACCGGACATCCCAACGAATAGAGAATAAGTCGCCCCGAGAGATTGGTGGTAGTGATTAGAAGTTGGGATGCGCTGCTGGTCGGGGGTGGTGAACGTTGACTGAGCCCACACCACAAACATGATTCAGAACTGGGGCATGTGGGCGACGTCAGTGAATCAACCTCGAGCCAGTGACGAGCATCCCAACTGGTGGCGAAAAGTGCCAGAAAAGCAGTCATTCCTGCCACCAGAAAAACTAATTCAGAAGCAGGTCTTGAGGAACGCTGCGAGCTTCTCGGCATTGGCCTGGATGATCAGGCCGCTGTCTTCAGTACGGGTGAGCTGCAACGACGGGCAGAACACTCCAACAGATCCGTTGAAGAAATGCGGCGAACCGACTACCCCGCGGGTCTTGCCTTCTTCCCAGTCACGACGGACCAAAGTGTGGTCGGCGTCTCGAACATATGAAACGCCAAGATTCTCTGCAAGGCCTTGCAATACCGAATAATCAGCCACATCGTCGCCGCGTTCAAAAATGGCTTCCCGAATAACGATGCTCGCCTTCTCGCCAGCAGACACATCCTGTTCATACGCCTGAGCAATCAGCGTGAGTGCATCGAGAGTCGTTGAGGGAAAATTGCTGAGCTCAGTATTAGCAAACTGATCTGCAGCAACCTGCCGACGCAGAGCTTCACAGTTTCCGAGAGCCTTGGCCTGCGCCATAGGAGCATCGTTCACCAATTCAAGGGGCCATGAACGAACAATGATCGGCACATCATTTCGCCCGATTTCGTCGCGGTACTGAAAAACCCTGCGAATGCCAACATAAGCAAATGGGCACCAAACGTCAGCAAAAATCTCAATCATTGAATAACTCCTTCGTGCCTCCCACCCTAAATCATCGTTGGCATTGTGGTTGACTGATACAGATGTTGAGCGACAAAAAGATTCTCGTAACCGGTCCGTCAGGACAGATTGGTCTGCCCCTCGTTCAGTTTCTGGCAAAGCAGAACAACGTCTGGGGTGTTGCACGATTCAACGAACTGGGCTCAGTTGAACAACTTGAATCTCTCGGCGTAACAACTCGATCAATTGATCTGTCTTCTGGAGATTATTCATCACTCCCAGACGATTTTGATTACGTCATTCACCTTGCAGCATTCAAAACTGAAGGACTTGATTACAACCACGCTCTCACTGTCAATGCCGAAGGCACCGGTCTGCTCTTGCAGCATTGCCAGAAGGCCAAGGCTGCTCTCGTGATGTCAACACACTCGGTCTATAAACCAGTTGAAGACCCGTTGCATGCATTCACAGAGAACGATCCGTTGGGCGATGTCAACTACATCATGTCCCCCACCTATTCAATTTCGAAGATTGCTGAAGAAGCTGTTGCCCGCTATTGCGCGCGTGCCTACAACTTGCCTGTCACCATCGCTCGCATGAACGCGTCTTACGGGGCGAACGGTGGCTTGCCGACGTATCACCTCGATTGGGTGATGGCCGACAAGCCAGTCGTCGCACGTTGGGACCCATGTCGCTACAGCCTGATTCACCAAGATGACATCAACAACCAGGTTGAATCACTTCTTGATGCCGCAAGCGTGCCAGCAACGATCGTCAATTGGGGCGGAGACGAAACTCCATCAGTGCACGAATGGTGCGCATACATGGGCGAACTCACCGGACACACGCCCGACGTACGAGTCGTAGAAATACGCAACAGTTTGCGCGGCTCAATCGCCGATGTGAGTAAGCGGTTATCAATCACTGGCCCGTGCAAAGTGTCGTGGCGCGAAGGAATCAAACGAGTATTTGAAGAACGACACACCGATCAGTCAAAATCACCTATTACTGGTCAATCGTCCAAATTACTCAATGAAATCAAGCGTTTTCTCTAGCCGAGCAACACGCCGCG
>JBAXIP010000285.1:0-2281 GCA_037138315.1 Actinomycetes bacterium | reverse complement strand
CCGCCAACAAAACTGTCGTAGTGATAGACATCGCCAATTTCTCCGGAACGAATGATTTCGCGCATCGTGACAAAGTCGTCATCGAATCGGCGGTTCTGATACACGACAAGCATCAGTTTCTTGTTTGACGCAAGTTCCATGAGTTCGTCGCATTGATCGGCAGTGAGTGCCATGGGCTTTTCAAGCACAACGTGAATACCGCGGGACAATGATTCTTTGGCCCACTGGTAATGAGTATTCGGCGGGGTTGAGATAACGACAAGGTCAAGAAGTTCAGAATTCAGCATTTCTGTTGCATCACCAAAGGTTGTTGCTTCGGGTGCAAGCTCGAGAGCTGCGGCAACACGGTCTGGATTCATGTCGCAAACGGCAGCCAGTTCGAGGCCGATGGTGTTTTGGACTGCGAGATTGTGTTCGTGTCCGATTGCGCCATAGGCAAGGAGTCCGACTCGGATATTGCTGCTATTCATCGCTTGAGAATATCCCTGGTGTGCCCAGAACAGGAAGGCGCAGGGCCAATTTCAGCGTGACACATTCGCTTTAATCGTAAGGAGCTGACGGCGCAGCATGATGCCATCACCAGGGCCAAGAATGGCTTTCTCAATCATTGAACCCAAAGGCAACTTGATACGTGATCGCATGCGTGTCACTAAACGAGTTCCTAGAGGATCATCACGTAATTCGTAGGCGAGGGTGAAATGTAGTTTGGGAGTTTTTTTGCCCAGCGATTTGATCTCAAGAACAAAGTGACGCGGTGCGTCAACAATGGTCGCAGTGAATGAAGTCGGACCAGCAGGAATTTTGTCTCCCGATTCAACTATTTGCCATTCGTCGTGAATAGTGGTCGCACTCTTGCGACCAAGATTGTCGAGCCAGTCGTAGCTGTACCAACCGGCTCGTCCAAAACCCATTTGTCGAATCCAAGGAAAAACCTTTTCTGGGGGAGCGGCAATCGTGATTGACCGAGTGGCGATGAGCGTTGCATCGCGACACAAATCATCGCCGATGCAAGAACTTTGAATCTCTTCTTTGGTTGCGCCCCAGTATTGAAAAATCATGACTGATGAGAGGGTAACAAGATTTACTCGCGGATAAGAGGTGTCTACAATGTGAACCGACCGTAGGAGACTTTGTGAGTGTGCCAGTGTTCGTTGCCCAAGAAATTGGCCACACCTTCATTGACGAAAATGTGTGGATGCCTACCGTCACGATTGACGTATCAGAGTCACCCGAGATTGCCGATCTTGCCCGAGTGCATGCCGTTGAAGGAGTCGGCGATGTGAATACCCACGCGATTCGGCAAGATGATGTCGTTGTTATTGGTGTGCGGTTGACGAGCCCTGTCGATGTGATGTTTGCAGTGGCATTCAATTATTCAATGCACCGAGAGTTTCTGCATGAAGTGGCAGATGCAGGAACCCTTGTCTTTGCCACGACGAATACCGAAAACGCGCACGAAGAACGCCCATTGTGGTTGAGTGTCTTCATTGACGGCGCTGGTTTGCACCAAACTTTAAATGTCGACGCCGATTGATTGTAGGTAGCGCTTACTGCTGTCGAAGTTTGCGACGCAACGTCAGTGCGATTCCGACAATGAGTGCCCACAGTGCATATGGAGCGATGGCCGAATTTCTCCCAGTTGCGGGAATTTCAACCAAATTCTGATTCGCAATTGTCGTCGAGGCAACAGTTGTCGTTATAGAGGGAGTTGTTGTCGTTGTAGCGATGGTTGTTGTGGTTACAGAGAGAATTGTTGTGGTTGTTGAAGGAATCGTTGTGGTCGTTGTCGTGGTTGTTACGGGAACGGGAATCAATGCAGCCATCCACACTTGATACTCCGGAGAACCCATGAGTGTTGCGCTGGTGAACGTAATTGTCTCAAGCGGAACGGTGGGTGAGAACCATCCCGATGCTCCCGAGGTTTCGGCCGTGTTTCCTATCAACGTGGATGTTCCTGCATTCCATGTCGGAACATCGGAGCCATTCGCGTAATTAAACGAGTCTGTATAACCCAACTCGGCCGCAGTGACGGCGACGCCACCAGTAGTGGTTGCCGAGATGGTGATCGCTTCGGCATCGATATCGCCAAGCGTGAAACCGAATCCTGTTGCCGGAGTTACCGAGGCAAACGTGAAGACGGTTGAGCTTGGGCCCGAAGTGGTTGGGCTGCTGAGCCGAATATAGGACTGGCCAATTGATGAGCCATAGACCGCACCAAACGGCGTCGATGCATCGAGCACCGCTGAAGTAGTTGGCCCCTGCACAGTGCGCTGGCTAGTGA
>JBAXIP010000284.1:0-2282 GCA_037138315.1 Actinomycetes bacterium | reverse complement strand
ATCTGGTCTGGCGAAGTGGCAGATTTCCTCAGTTATTTGCGACCAGATCGAGAGGTGAAACGCATGCGAAGACACATGACGATCATCTGTAAACCAAGCTTCACGGCTTTGCTCTGCGAGCCCGTCACCGAACTTTCGCCCACACGCTCTTGATACTTCACCGGCACTTGCACCATTGACATTTTCTTTTGTGCGGCCAACAACATCATCTCAAAACCAAATGACGAAGCATTACCAACAAACGCTGGTGACATCTCATCAATTGCTGAACGCTTCAACACTCTGAATGTGCAACCCACATCAGACAAATACACGGTGTTGTACAAAACTTCCGTCAGTTTGGCGACCGCCCAGTTGCCCCACCGCAAGAACCAGCCCATATTGGCGCCCGACAAAATGAACGTCTGCACAGTGCGTGAACCAAACACCACATCCACATCACTAGTGAATGGCAACAACTTCAACAGGTCGGCCGGATCAAAGGTTCCATCGGGTTCGCAGACACACACCAAATCGGCATCAGTTGTTTCTCGAAGACCTCGTCGAATGGCCGCTCCGTAACCCTGCGTTGTTTCAACTACTTCGCGCGCCACCGTTGGTGCAACCGCCGGCGACGTATCAGGGTGAGCATTGTTGTTGACCACCAAGATGTCGTCAACAATGCCGAGTGCCTCAAAACCACGAATACATTCGGCAATCGACAAGTGCTCGTTATAGGTCGGCAGCACTACTGCCAGCCGTTGTCCGTTCCACATGACGTGATCGCTTTCGTTATTCGGGCACTACAGAGTGCATCAATGGAAGATACAGCACTGCACCCCCAACTTCTCGCCGTTCGTACTCTTCGACAGGTAACCGCAATGCTCCAACCTGTTCATCGCCTGGCAAAAAGACATAGGCAACATCAGATGGATACGCCGCCATTACCTCGGCTTGAGTGTCGGTAAATCGCACTCCCCACGGGAACTGCGGTTGCCACGGGAAAATAACGCCCCACGGATGCCCGGCGACTGCAGTGACGACTTGTCGATCACTCTGATATTCGATCGGCAGTGTCAACCAATAATTGCCGGCTGCGTACGAATACTTCTCGGCAACAAGTACATCGACGATTGCCTGAACATTTGCGTTCGGGTCATCAACAACATCTGGTGCGTAATCGTTGATCCACGGGATTAAAAAGATTCCTACCCACATCACGCCAACGAGGGATGGCGCAACATACCCCGTGAATTGCGACCACTTGATCAGCACAACCAACGAACGAAATCCAACGACCAGCGCAATAATCAAAAACGGGAATCCGACAATCGCATAACGACCATCATCAACGAATCCCATATTGCTGAACAACGACAAAATGGGCCAACACAACACAGTTGGCAATGCCAGCACCACGCCTCGAGAACCTAAGCGAGCGAGCCCAAACACGCCCCACACGATGAGGGCAAGAAGCACACCGTAGATAACAACTGATGCCGCGCCCCAGATCCATTCGCCACCTGGGTTACGCAACCCAAGAGCGCGGGGCAACAGCCCACTAAAGAATCGGCCGAGTCGCGTGACAGCAGATTCAGTTGCCGGTGCTGGTTGCGAAAGCGACGGCCACGAGTGGCGCACATTCCAAAACAGCAACGGAATGTTGACGAACACCGCAGATCCGACTGCCGGGACCCACCACCCACGAATTGCTCGACGATGCACCCAACACGGCACCAACATCATCGGAAGGGCCACCGCGATAAACATCGGATGCAGATAGAAAGCCAGTCCCGCGCCCGCACCAGCCAGCATCACCCAACGACGCGGCAACTCTTGGTCGGTCACAATCCGAGTTGTTGCAAATGCAGTCAATACCGAAACCAGCAAGCCAAGCCCGTACGCCTCGTATGCACGAGTTGACAACAGCATCAGTGCTCCGGGCGCAACCCACACCATCGATGCCGCCAACAGCCCCCAAGAACGCCCGACAAAACGCTTTGCCAGCACGTACATCAATACGGCCGCACCCGACCACCATAAAGATGACAGCAATTTCAGTGGCACAACATGTGCACCAAAAATCCAAACGAATGGTGCAAAGAAGTAACTGTCTAAAACTGCGGTGTAGCCCGCACCACGAATGACTGTCGGCAAGTCACCTCGCAGAATTGCCAATGATTGCAACCCCGTATAGGCCTCATCAGCATTCAGTATTCCTGCTGAAGTCCTCAACACATGCAGGCGAATCAGTAAACCAAAAACGCCAACGACCACAGCAGCGATTGTCAGCAGGCGCGACT
>JBAXIP010000283.1:0-2288 GCA_037138315.1 Actinomycetes bacterium | reverse complement strand
GTTCCCGGACTTGTTTGAAACGATGACACAGCCAATCAGGCTAGTCGGACTGCCCGCCAGGAACGATGCGATATGCGTCGTATACCGAATCAATCGACTTAATAACCCGCAAAACTGAATCCAAGTGATTCGGGTCACCTAGTTCAAATTCAAATCTCATCTTTGCCACCCGATCAGAGCCTGTATGGGTACTGCACGCCACTATGTTGACGTGTTGTTCTGACAAAACATTGGCTACGTCTCGTAGCAACTTGCTTCGGTCAAGAGCAACCACTTCGACTCCGACGGTAAACATGGTGCCCGGTGCCGTCCGAGCCCATTCAACATCGATCATTCGGGTCGGTTCACCTTCCACTAATGATTCAGCATTGGCACAGTCTGCGCGATGGATACTCACACCACGTCCCTTAGTGATGAAACCTGAAATCTCATCTCCTGGCACTGGAGTACAACAACGCGACAACCGCACTAGAACATCTTCGAGACCTTCAACATGGATACCCGTAGCGCTTCGTTTCTCGGTCGTAACAAGATCCATACGCATTGGCATTGCCAACTGCTCATCGCTGCCTTCGCGCCGCATGGCTCGTCCGATGCGCTGAGCAAATCCGCGAGCCGAAACGTGATGCTCGCCGATAGCAGCAAACAACGTGTCGATGTCGGTCATGTTGAGAGCTTCGAGTTCTTGTAAGAAAGCATCAGAAGTCCAGATGCGTTGAACCGGCAATCCCTCGCGGCGCAATTCAGCTGTGAGGTCATCTCGACCAGACTCGACCATGTCTTCACGTCGTTCGCGAGTGAACCAATTCTTAATCTTGTTTTTTGCCCGTGGTGACTGCACAAACCCGAGCCAGTCTCGGGACGGACCAGCGCCTTCTACGTTGGACGTGAAAATCTCACAAGCATCTCCAGAGACCAACGTAGAGTCAAGTGACACCAACCTGCCATTCACACGAGCACCAACGCACGAGTGACCCACTTCGGTATGGACTGCATAAGCAAAGTCGACAGGAGTTGAATTAATAGGAAGAGTGATTACTCGACCCTTCGGCGTAAACACGAAAACTTCTTCCTGTTCAAGGTCGTTCTTGAGGTCAGCCATGAACTCGCCAGGATCAGAAATTTCTGATTGCCAATCGATGATGCGATTCAGCCAATCAGAATCAGATGAGTCCGTGCCTTCTTTGTAAGCAAAATGCGCTGCAACGCCGCGTTCAGCGCGCTCATGCATTTCTTGGGTACGAATTTGTACTTCAAGCGGTCGCCCGCCTGGACCAATCACTGTGGTGTGCAATGACTGATACAGATTAAATTTCGGCATCGCGATGTAGTCCTTGAACCGTCCAACGACTGGCCGCCACTTGCCGTGTAAACAACCAAGTGCGCCATAGCAATCGCGGACACTGTCCACCACAATTCGAATTGCTACAAGATCAAAGATGTCGTCAAAGTCTCGATCTTTCTGCACCATCTTTTCGTAGATGCTCCACAAATGTTTTCCTCGCCCGGTGACACTTGCTTCAATATGTACTTCTGACAATCGGGCCGATACTTCAGCAATTGCTTTTGCCAGGTACAGATCACGTTCTGGAGTTCGGGTGGATACTAGGTGGTCAAGTTCGGCAAATCGTTTGGGATACAGCGCCGCAAATGACAAGTCTTCTAGTTGTTGTTTTACTTCTTGCATACCCATGCGATGTGCAAGAGGTGCATAAATATCTAACGTCTCTTGGGCTGTTCGTTGTTGCTTTTCAAGTGGCACTCCGGCAAGAGTTCTCATGTTGTGCAAACGGTCTGCAAGCTTAATTACAAGTACACGCATATCTTTGGCCATAGCGACCAACATCTTGCGCATCGTTGCGGCCTGTTGAGCTTCACGCGAATCAAATTGCAATCGCTCTAACTTTGTAACACCGTCAACCAACATGGCGACTTCGTCACCAAAATTACGTTGCACATCTTCAATTGTGATTTCGGTATCTTCCACCGCGTCATGCAACAGAGCTGCTGCGAGTGAGACTTCATCGAGTCCGATGTCGGCAACGATGCGTGCAACAGCAATCGGATGATTAATGTATGCCTCGCCAGAAGAACGCATTTGATTGGTATGAGCAACGCGAGCAACTTCGTATGCTCGGTTCACCATGGACACCGACGCCTTCGGATGACGACTGCGAAAGGCAGTGAGAAGTGGCGCTAATTCTTCGATGGGCGCGTTCTGCTGACGCCTCCACGGAAGAACTCGATCGGCAGTACCCATGGTCAAAGGTTAGCGACGAGACTTCTTT
>JBAXIP010000282.1:0-2322 GCA_037138315.1 Actinomycetes bacterium | reverse complement strand
AGGGGTGGCACGCTTCGAAAACTTGAGACTCCCTGTTGAAGTGCAGGCCAAGATGGCTCAGTTAGTGGCGATCATCGACGATCTGGGTCCCGTGGTCACAGGATTTAGTGGTGGTGCCGACTCGGCTTTTGTCGCAGCAGTTGCCCACGAAGTTCTGGGCGCAAAACGAGCCCATGCCGTGACGGCGGTGTCGCCCAGTTTGGCTGGCGACGAAGAAGCAGATTGTCGGCAATTAGCAACCGAATGGAATTTGCGGTGGACGCCAGTCAATACCGCCGAGATGGAGCGTGCCGCGTACCGAGCAAACGATATTGATCGCTGTTATCACTGCAAGGCCGAACTCATGGACGTCGTTGGTCCCATTGCAGACAGTGAAGGTGCAACGGTGATTCTTGGTGTCAATGTTGACGATTTGGCCGATCATCGACCAGGTCAACGCGCTGCTCTCGAACGTGGCGCAGTATTTCCACTGGTGCAAGCAGGTTTCACCAAGGACGATGTTCGGTTGGTATCGCATGCAATGGGTTTACGCACCTGGGATAAACCAGCAGCGGCGTGTTTGGCGAGTCGAGTGCCGTATGGGACCCCGGTCAGTGTTGAAATCTTGAGTCGAGTCGATCGCGCTGAGGCCGCTTTGCATGGGTTGGGCTTTCGACAGGTGCGAGTGCGTCATTACGGCGAGACTGCACGTATTGAAGTCGTTGAAGCAGAACTCGAAAACGCCATCTCCCAGCGAGTTTTCATCATTGAAGCAGTCAAGGCCGCTGGATATCAGTATGTGACGCTTGATCTTGAAGGTTTCCGCTCGGGAAATCTCAATATCGGAGTGACTGAGAGTTCGTCAGGCACCTCGTCGCACTCGTAGGGTTGAGGTCACGCCTACGGGCGAATGTTCTCGAATAGTTCTATAAAACAACGTCTCAGACACATCTCAGACATAAGGGGAAAATATGAAACTGTCCATGATGCTCAATTACGCCGGTGGATTTCATGCAGCGGTTGACAAAGTTGTCGAATACGAAAAGGCCGGACTTGACGCCGTCTGGATTGCCGAGGCCTACAGTGCCGACGCCATTAGTCAGGTCGGTTACCTGGCTGCCAAAACCAGCACCGTTGAAATCGGTACCGGAATTCTGAACGTGTTCAGTCGTACGCCAGCGTTGATGGCCATGACTGCTGCTGGTTGTGACTATGTCTCGAACGGTCGATTTATTCTTGGACTTGGTGCAAGTGGTCCGCAAGTGGTCGAAGGTTTCCATGGCATGCCATACGAAAAGCCGATGTTGCGCATTAAGGAATACATCCAGGCTTGTCGACATATCTGGGCCCGTGAAGAACCATTCCATATTGAAGGTCAAACCATCAAGGCTCCGCTGCCTGCAGGTCTTGGAACAGGAATGGGTAAGGCCCTCAAGATCATTAAGCCTGGTGCAGAAATTCGTAAGGACATCCCGATCTGGTGGGCGAGCTTGATGGGTCTGAGCGTGACCGCAACTGCCGAAGTTGCCGATGGTTGGATGCCGATCTTTTTCGATCCAGACAAGTATCAAAATGTTTGGGGCGACGACCTGAAGAAGGGCATTGCTAAGCGCGATCCAGCGTTGGGCCAATTGCAAATCACTGCTGGTGGAATGTTGGCCATTGATGAATCATTGACTGGCGAAGCACAAACCAAGATTCTTGACTTCAGCCGTCCGAACGCCGCCTTGTACATCGGCGGCATGGGTGCGCGTGACAAGAACTTCTATAACACCATTTGCAAGAAGTACGGATACGAAAAAGAAGCCATTGAAATTCAAGATTTGTACTTGGCGGGCAAGAAAGAAGAAGCAGCTGCAGCTGTTCCTGGCGAGATGTTGTCGAACTCAAACTTGGTTGGTCCAAAGAGTTTCATCAAAGAGCGCATTGCATCGTTCAAAGAAGCTGGCGTCACGATGTTGTCGATCAACCCAGTCGGTCCAAACGCAATTCAGAACATTGAGACGCTGAAAGAGATGATTGGCTGATGGTCGCTTTCGGCGGTTCCGTTTCAAACGGTTGGGAAGCAGTTCGTGATGCTTTCGTTGACAACTTAGAAAATTCCGAAGAAGTTGGTGCTGGTGTTGCGGTGTATCACCGAGGCAAGAAAGTCGTCGACTTATGGGGAGGATCATTCGATGCCGAAAAAACACAGCCTTATGTCGAAGACACATTGCAACTGGTCTTTTCGACAACTAAGGGAATTACTGCAATCGCCGTAGCGATGTGTGTTGAGCGTGGCCTATTGTCGTATGACGAAAAAGTCAGCACGTATTGGCCCGAGTTTGCTCAGCATGGCAAAGG
>JBAXIP010000281.1:0-2362 GCA_037138315.1 Actinomycetes bacterium | reverse complement strand
ACCTGGCACAGATGTCGCATTGATGCTGGCCCTGATGCACATTCTCATTCGCGATGAATTAACTGATGTTGACTACATTGCGCAATACACCGAAGGTTTTGATGAACTGAAAGAACAAGTGTCGCAGTGGACACCTGCTCGGGCTGCCGAAGTGTGCGGCATCTCGATTGACGAGATTGAAACTTTGGCCCAAGACTACGGAACTATCAAACCTGCGTTTATTCGCTCGCTCATTGGTGCCGAACATCGCGAGCACGGAATCATGTTTTTCCGCACTCTCACTTGTTTGCCCATGCTCACCGGAGCTTGGCGACATCAAGGCGGAGGATTCTCGCGAAGTGTTGGTTCATATGCCGCGACCAATGTTGATGATTCTGTTTTTGATGTTTCGTCATTGAGTGCAGGCAAAGAACGTCGCTCGTTGAGCATGAATCACCTTGGTCGAGTACTCAATGACACGACACTTGCGCCACCCGTCAAGATGTTGTTCGTATATAACGGCAATCCACTGGTTACTGCACCAAACTCAGAACTCATTCGCAGTGGTTTAGAACGAGAAGATTTATTCACGGTTGTTTCTGAACAGTTCATGACTGACACTGCGAAATATGCTGACGTTATTTTCCCGGCTTGCACACAAATTGAACAATTAGATGTTGTTCCGTCATGGGGCCATCTCTATTTAGGCTGGAATCATCAAGCAATTCAGCCGTTGGGTGAAAGTGTTGCCAATACTGAACTGTGGCGCCGACTGTCGGCCGCTTGTGGTTTCGCCGAGCCCGAACTTTTTGAAACCGACGAGTCATTAATCATCAGCGCTCTACACGATGTAGATATTGAGCGATTGAAAACTGATGGTTTTGTTCGGTTGTCACTGCCAGTTGACTTATTGCCTTATGCAAACGGCGGTTTTGAAACAGCATCTGGTAAAGCAATGTTGATCAACCATGGTTTGCCGGCTGTTGGTTTGCCAGCGTTGCCGACTTATTTGGCTGGCGAGGAAATGGCTGCCGATCCGACTGGGCAAGCGCAGTATCCATTGTCATTGATGTCACCCAAAACTCATGTGCGCTTTTTGAATTCGACATATTCAAACTTGCCGCATCACGCGAATCCTGAAGGTGAAATGTTTTGTGAACTTGATCTGGTTGATGCGACTGCACGGGGTATTGCCGATGGTGATCGAGTGCGAGTTTTCAACCAGCGGGGTGAATTAGATGTTGTCGCGCGAGTCGCAGCAAATGGCGGTCGTGTGCGACCTGGCCTGGTTGTGGTTCCATTTGGTTGGGTGGGCGACCGCACGAAAGACACAAAGACAGTGAACGCCTTAACCAATGATTTGTTGGCAACCTACGGTGGTGGCGTGTCGTATTACGACACTCAAGTTCAGGTCGAAAAGATCTGATTTACTTGGTGATTTTGCCAATACCGACATCGCCATAATCGCCCTTGAGTTCAATCAAGGTTGACTCGTCGCAAGCCCAACCATCTTCAGTGATTGTGGCAGTGGGAATCAGGGCGCGATCGGCGTCAGTTGGATTGAGTGGCGGATAGAGACGGGTGAATTGGCCATCTTTGATGGTGATCATTTGGTAGCACGGACTTGAGGTGTTGGTGCCAGGGCTGGCCTGCGCATGTAGTCCGCCACCCGTCCACTCATCTACTTTGCTGACTTCTTCGATGATGCATGAGCGGCTCAGGACACCGGCGTTATTCACAATGCAATTCTTTGCAGCTGTTGCAAAGAGTAAGAAAGCTGATGTTCCTTGCATACCAAGGCCCGCAACTTTGCCATCTGGGCGGTATGTCTTCATCATGTTGAGATAATCCCGCACAGCAAGTACGCGGTCGGCCTCTTCAAATAATGAGAAACCTGTACGTACGACGACACCTTCAACGCTATCCCCACCATTATTGATGAGCACATCGGCGTAAAAACCAGCGTCAACCATAATGAGATCGAGTTTGTAATCAAGTTCTTGGAGCGCTTTTGTAAGTTGCGGAAGAACTTCGGGTACTCCCACCAGACTGATGGCACGTACACCACTATTTTTCAGTCTTTGTGCAATGGGGAGCCAAGAAGTTTCGCCAACAGAACTGTACGGAACCTGATCAACGACCGTGACTCCACCAAGAATGGCTGCGGCTTCACGGTACTGCTGTTCGACAACTTGCGCAGTGAGGATGTCACTGTAGACAGTTGCAAAATGTTGCATCGCTTCTGGATAGGCCGCAACGGCCCACTTGAACCAGCCTTCATCTTTTTTGTTTGAGGGGTTTGGGCTCGGGGAGTACGTATTGTCAGCTTGTGATTTGCCTGCCGTCACCACGAAACCAGCAATATCGATCATTCCGCACTCGT
>JBAXIP010000280.1:0-2375 GCA_037138315.1 Actinomycetes bacterium | reverse complement strand
GAAGTCGTGATCGCGCGATGATCGTCGAGCAATTAGAGCTCGTCGATTTTCGCAATTACACCAATGCGTCTTTTGCGTTGACGTCTGGCGTGACGGCGATTGTGGGTCGTAATGCGCAAGGTAAAACCAATGTCGCTGAAGCAATGGCCTTCCTGGCAACCCTCGACAGTTTTCGTCAGGTGCCACCAATTGCGTTAGTTCGTGAAGGCGCAGATTTCGCAACGATTCGGGCGGTTGTCCGCCATAACGATGGCCGTGAGTTGCAAGTAGAAGTGCAGATTCAACGTCAAGGACGCACGGTTGTGCAAGTCAATAAGCAACGTCTTTCGCGCACCCGCGATTTGCTTGGAGTATTACGCGTGACCGTTTTTTCACCGGACGATCTTGAGCTTGTGAAAGGTTCACCCTCTGAGCGTCGACGTTTCGTAGACGAGACTCTGGTGAGTTTGGCATTACGTAACGATGCACTGCGTCTTGAACTTGATCGCGTCTTAAAACAACGCAACACTCTTTTGCGTCAAGCAAACGGCCGTTTGACGGAAGAGGTTGGGTTCACTCTTGATGTATGGGACGAAAAACTCGCAGCGGTCGGAAACGAAATTGGTCACGAACGCGCGACGGTACTTGCGCAACTTCAACCGTTAGTGCAACAGGCATATCAAGATTTGGCTGGTTACCCAATGGCTGTGACTTTGCAATACGAACCGACCTGGCGACGAACGGGTCTAGGAATGGCGCTAGCAACAGCGCGACAAGACGACATTCGACGGGGTGTTTCAACCGTTGGACCCCATCGAGATGACATCGACTTATACCTCGGGTCGTTACCGGCGCGAACCCACGCAAGCCAAGGTGAAATGCGATCACTTGCGCTCTCATTGCGACTCGCTGCGCACCAGTTGGTTGCCGAAAAGACCGATATGACACCACTGTTAGTTCTTGATGACGTGTTGTCCGAACTCGACCCCGATCGATGCACCGCACTCTTAACCCATCTGCCCAAAGGCCAGGTTGTCATCACTACTGCGAGCGCTCTTCCTGAGGCCGCTCGACCCGATCGTGTTTTGCGAATTGAAGGAGGCGCAATTGTCGCCGATCAATCCTGAACCAACCCCGATTTCGAGCAGTATCGAACGACTCCTCAAGTCATTACGTGGTGGAGATCATCAGACTACGGTGACCGTTTTTTCACGTTGGTCTGAAATCGTCGGCGAACCCGTCTGTAGCCATGTCAAACCCCTCAAACTTGATGCCGGAACTTTAATTGTTGAGGTCGACGAACCAGCTTGGGCGACCCAATTGAAATTTCTTGAAGCCGATCTTTTGACACGCCTCAATGTTGGGGGAGCGATGTCCGTTGAACGGCTCGAAATCAGGGTCAAACGCCGCCGATAATTGGCTCAATTTTGGATCATAAAAACATGTCAAAAAATGGTGTATTTGCCCTGCGTATGAGGCCCGTATTGACGCGATTGAGAGGTTGTCAGCGACTAAGATTTTTTCGTTGTGTTGAGCCATCGTGTCGCCCAAGATTTTTGTCCGGAGCACACAGTCGTTACGGCCTTCTAAACCCACCCAAGAGGAATACGTGTCCAATAAAAGCACTACCACCACAGGCGATTACGGCGCCAAAGATATCCAGGTTCTCGAAGGTCTTGATCCTGTTCGCAAACGACCTGGTATGTACATCGGTTCGACTGGTTTAACCGGGCTTCACCATTTGATTTGGGAAGTCGTTGACAACGCTGTCGACGAAGCGATGGCTGGTCATTGCACCACTATTGGTGTGACCCTGCTCGAGAACGGCGGTTGCCGTGTTGATGACAACGGTCGCGGTATTCCGGTTGATCCATATCCATCAGGCCCGCATAAAGGCAAGAGCGCAGCCGAAGTTGTTTTGACGGTGCTGCACGCCGGCGGAAAGTTTGGCGGCGAGGGCTACAAAGTTTCTGGTGGCCTGCACGGCGTAGGTGTTTCGGTAGTTAATGCACTCTCGACCAAACTCATACTTGAAATTGATCGCGGTGGTAAGCGTTACGAACTTGAGTTTGAAGACGGTGGAAAACCAAAAGGAAAGATTGCCATCACTGGCGACACACCAGCGCGTGGACGCAAGAACGGCACATCTGTGACCTTTTGGCCCGATGAGACCATCTTCGCCTCTGAAGGAACCGAATTTGTGGCGCGCACAGTTCTTGAGCGATTACAGACCATGGCTTTCCTGAATCGCGGACTTGAAATTGTTTTCAAAGATGAGCGCACCGGCAAGAACCAGGACGTGACCTTCCAATACAAGGGGGGCATCGTCGACTTCGTCAAACATCTCAATCAGTCGAAAGAGGCTTTGTTTAGCAAAGTTGCTTACTACGAAGATG
>JBAXIP010000279.1:0-2386 GCA_037138315.1 Actinomycetes bacterium | reverse complement strand
CCAGCTTCAAGGTGACCCCAAGTGGCGCGAATTTCAGCCAAGGTGTGGGTGCGGTCGAAACGGTAGGGGTATGGGTTGACGCCCTTGGCCCGCATGTCGTCGAGTTGGCCGAGGCGACGGCTCTTTTCGGCTTGAAGTCCGCTTCCCGTCAGTTCAGGGATGTCGAGATCTTCGTTTTCGTCGGGGGTATTTGACTCTGCACTCACAAGAGAAAGACGGTAGTTGCTAGAACGCCGTTGCGCTGAGTTCTTTTGGCTTTGCCTCGGGAGAAACGTCGATTGCTGAGTGATTGAGTTGACCGCTGTCTCAGGAGAACCGCCCGAACGGCGCAGACCCGAGGGCTAGCCTGACCCTATGTCAGTACGTTTTCTCATTATTGGTGGCGGTCCAGCCGGAAATACTGCCGCGACTTATGCGGCTCGTTTGGGCGCCGAAGTGGTGATGGTTGAACGAGAAATTGTCGGGGGAGCGGCCCACCTTCTGGATTGCATTCCATCGAAGACCATGATTGCAACTGGTGGGGCCATGACCCTCGGTCGTAAATCGGCTGGCATGGGTCTGGAAGAAATGCGACCCGAAGTTGATGTCGAAGCACTGACCGACCGAATCGAAGATATTAAAGATCATCTGTCGAACAGCACGACCGAACTTTTAGCAAGTCAAGGCGTACGCATCATTAAGGGCAGTGCAAGCTTTGCTTCGCCACAAAGCGTTGTTGTCACTACCCCCGATGGTGTCAAAGAAACGATTGAGTTTGACGCCGCCATGATTTCGACGGGTTCGCGTCCGCGTATTCCTGATTGGGTGCAACCCGATGGCGAAAGAATCCTGACCACACGCGACTGTTATCCACCCAAGATTTTTCCGACCAATGTATGCATTGTTGGTTCGGGTGTCACTGGCGTTGAATTCGTGCATATGTTCGAGTCATTCGGCGCGAAAGTGTCGTTGGTTGTGAGTCGTCAGCAAGTACTGCCGGGCAAGGATCCAGAAGTTGCTGCAGTTCTTGAAGATGATTTCTTGCGACGCGGAGTGCGTTTGCTGAAAGGCGCGCGTGCAGAGTCAATTGAACGGGAAGGCGATGAAGTCGTCATCAAATGTGATGATGGCCGACAAGTGCGCGCCAGTCATGCAGTGCTCACGATCGGTTCAATCCCTAACAGTGACGGACTCAATCTTGAAGCAGCTGGTGTGCACATGGATGGTGGCGGGTACATTCCGATTAACCATCACTGCATTACCAATGTTGAACACATTTATGCAGGAGGTGACGTGAGTGGCAAGTTGCCGCTGTCGTCAGTTGCGTCAATGCAAGGTCGCAAGATTGCCGAACACGTGATGGGGCTTCATACCCGCGATCATCGCCACCTCGATTATGACAAAGCGGCATCGGCAATTTTCACCGAACCCGAAATCGCCGATGTGGGATTAGCTGAAGCAGAAGCATTCGCACATGGTCGTAAAATTCGCGTGACTAAGGTGCCGTTCTCAGCAACACCGAAAGCCTTGATCAATAATGATGCGCGGGGGTTCGTGAAGATTATTTCTGACCCTGCAACTGGCGTTGTGCTTGGTGGATCAATCGTTGGACGTCATGCCGCCGAATTAATCAGTGTGATCGCGCTCGCTGTGACCGCCAATTTGAAGGTGACAGACATTGTGGAAAGTCTTTTAGTTCATCCCGCATTGGCAGAAGCCCTGGCCGAAGCAGCAGAATAACTATCTATGAGTGATTTTGATCCACCCGTCATTGTTGAAACCCCGCGAGCCGATGCACTAGCGAGTATTGGTAAGCGTGCGCTGGCGCAGTTCTTAGATGGATTGGTGGTCGGAATTCCGTTGTTTGCGATTACTGCCGCTTTGGGTTACAGATTGACTGATAGTTCGTTGAGTAATTCGGCACTCACATGGCTCACAGTGTTGTGGGTCGGTGCCAACTTGATGTACAACATCGTCGGCGTTGCCGTGTACGGCTACACCGTGGGCAAGCGAATCGCTGGAATCAAAGTCGTGAATCGAAATGATGGTGGGCGAGTGACATGGACATATGCATCACTACGCGCGCTGATTCCGACTGCAGTTCAACTAGTGCCCGTCGTAGGTCCAGGATTGTCACTTGTCGTGTACTTACGAGCGGTGTTTCACCCGTTGCGTCAAGGCTTGCACGATGTTGCCGCGGGCACCATCGTCGTTAAAAGATGATGTGATCAGGCAATAACAACGACGACGTCACCAGAACCGACGGTGTCGCCAGCTTTGACTTTGATCTCGGTCACTTTGCCAGTCTTCTCAGCCAAAATCTGGTTCTCCATCTTCATGGCTTCAAGCACACACACTGCCTGACCAGATTCGACTTCTTGGCCTACTTCAACGAGCACCTTGACGA
>JBAXIP010000278.1:0-2404 GCA_037138315.1 Actinomycetes bacterium | reverse complement strand
CAGTTCGAAGGCGCCGAGCGCATTGCCGATATCTGGAATATCACTCGCACCGACACCGACAACTTCGGAATGCAATCACAGCAACGTGCTGCACGTGCGTGGGCCGAGGGTCGCTTTGACGGTCAATTCATCACGGTCAATGCACCCGATCTTGATGCTGATGGAAAGCCAACTGGTTCAACTCATGCTGTTGCGCGTGACGAAGGTATGCGCGACACAACTTTGGAATCACTCGCATCACTTAAGCCAGTCGCTCGCGAAAACGGCGTGCACACCGCAGGTAACTCATCACAAATTTCTGATGGTGCTAGTGCCATCCTCATGATGACCGAAGAAAAGGCTAAAGAACTTGGCCTCAAGCCCCGTGCGCGCATTGTTGATAGTTGCCTCGTCGGAGTCGACCCCGTGTTGATGTTGACTGGTCCCATCGATGCCACGAAGCGCTTGCTTGAGCGCAACAACCTCACCATTGATCAGATCGACACCTTCGAAATCAACGAAGCATTTGCTTCTGTTGTGTTGGCATGGGCCAAAGAAGTTGGCGCCGATCTTGACAAGACCAACCCCAATGGTGGAGCAATTGCTTTGGGTCACCCGCTCGGAAGCACCGGTGCAATTCTGACAACCAAGGCCCTCTACGAACTTGAGCGCACTGGTGGTCGTTACGGGCTCATCTCGATGTGCTGCGGTGGTGGACTCGGAACTGGAACGCTCATCGAGCGCCTCTAAGCCTCACGACAAATTGACAACCGCTAGACATTCGGAAATTCCCACAGTGTTGTTATGGGATTGAAAGTGTTCATCAGGTCAGGACTCACCGCGGTCCTGACCTGTTTGATTTTGAGCAACTGTTCTTCGTCAAGCTCAGCATTACCCGATGGCGCTAATGGTCTTATTGTCAGAGTGATTGACGGAGACACAGTTGATGTTTCGATGAACGGTCGTACCGAACGAATTCGCCTCATCGGCATAGATACTCCTGAAACGAAAAAACCGAATACTCCCATTCAGTGTTTTGGCCCAGAGGCTTCAAAACACACCAAAGAACTTCTGCCTGTTGATACCCCCGTTCTGGTTCAACGCGATGTTGAAGCCCGTGATCCATATGGGCGACTTCTCGGATATATCTATCGCACATCAGACAACCTCTTCGTTAACCAGGACCTCATTGTCAATGGATTTGCCCGCCCACTTTCGATCGCCCCTAACACCGCTTTTGCAGGTGAATTCGCAACGCTGGCGCACACTGCCCAAAACTCGAAAATTGGCTTGTGGGGCGAGTGCGCATCAGAGCCCTGACCTTCGCCGATAGCGTGACGGCGTGAGCAAGAACGAGATCAGTCTCGCCGAGCGACTCGGTTACGAAGCCAGCCAAAAGCTGGTCATTATTTCGTGCGACGACTTAGGTTCTTGCCATGCCGCCAACATCGGCGTGTATTCTGCAATCCGCAACGGAATTGCATCATGCGCATCAGTCATGGTGCCCGCACCTTGGGCTCGTCACGCCGCCGAGATGTACGACGGTGAAGACATTGGTGTCCACATCACTCTTAATGCCGAACACCCGCTCTATCGCTGGGGCCCGATTACCCATGCGCCGTCGCTCTTGTCGGGCGATGGTGGCTTTCCTCGCAATGTCAATGACCTGTGGGAACACGCCGATCCAGCCGAAGTTCTTCGCGAGTGCCGCGCTCAAATTGAGCGCGCTTCTATTTGGGGCTTCGATGTCTCACACCTCGCACCACACCTCAGCGTGATCACCTTGCGCCCCGAGTTTTTTGATATTTATCTTGAGTTGGCTGTTGAGTTCCAGTTGCCAATTCGTCTTCCTTCAACGTTGACTGCCGAACAAGCTGGCTTCCCATTCCGTCGACTCGCTGCTGAAGAAGGAATTGTTTTCCCCGATCACTTTGATCACGACTGGCGTGCCGGAAGTCGTGATCGCGTATATAACGCAATTCGTAACCTGCAACCAGGCGTCACCGAAATTCACATTCAGCCAAGTATCGATACCGCCGAAGTTCGCGCTCTCACCGATCATGCCGAAGAGTGGATTGACGATCTTTATTTAGCGTTGCACGACACAACAGTCACCGACTTGTTGCAAGAACAAGATGCAATCGTGATTGGCTATCGAGAATTACGCGCGGCAATGCGCCGAACGAATTAGAACTTCTTAGCCTTCGTTCAAGAGTCGAGCAATTGTTGCTGCGGCTTCCCCACTCGACAGCGCATCAAAAAGTGGGCCAGTTGCTCCAGTGATTTTCAGTTTGCTTTTCATGAAAGCGACCGACAAATCCATTGTTGCATCAGCTTTCGCGATTGTTGCCACGGTGTCTGCGTCATCTGGGCCAGCCACTCGTTCATCACCCTTACCCATCACTAGGCGAAACTGAATTGTGCG
>JBAXIP010000277.1:0-2407 GCA_037138315.1 Actinomycetes bacterium | reverse complement strand
GCTGATCGCGAATCATGGATATTGCTTGATCGGCTAGGTCTTCAGTGAGGTGGTACGCGCCATCTTGAGTTGTGCGTGTCGGGGTTGGGATGGGTGTGTTGTCACGAACTAATTCGGGAGACCAGTGATTAGTTTCTGCGCCAAGAAAGCCGTAGTAACGCTCGAAGCCAAGGCCCAGTGGCCAGCGATCGAAAGGACCCGATGCTGAATAGTCGGCCTGTGGTGTGAGGTGCCATTTGCCGACGCACATCGTGTTGTAACCGTTGTCGCGCAAGATGCGGGGAAGTGCTGCTGCAGTTTTTGGAATGCGTCCGCTGTATCCGGGCAATGCGAATGAAGTTTCTTGAGTTGCACCAACGCCAACTGCATGATGGTTGCGACCAGTAAAGAGTGCGGCGCGCGTTGACGAGCAAATTGAAGTGACGTGAAAACGATTTAACCGAATTCCGCGCTCGGCTAACGAGTCAATGTGTGGCGTGTTGATAAGTGAACCAAAGCAGCCCAGTTGCCCAAAACCAATATCGTCGAGCACGATGACCACCATGTTGGGTGCATCGGCTGGTGGTGTCGGATACGGAACGAGATGGGGTTCGATAGAACTCGCAGCGGCCATTGAATGAGCATAAGCGGTGTGCCACAGATATGGAGAGAGCAAGGCTGTGTATCAACTGCCGATTCGGTATAGCGTTTGCGCTGTCATGCCAAGTACCTCAGCTCCGCGTATTGCCCTTGCTCCCTCAACCGCACCATCTTGGATGGCTGATGCAGTGATTGCGGGTGGTGGAGAAATTGTGCCGCTCGCCGATGCGGAGGGCCTCATATGGGCCGCGCCGCGCACCCCTGAAGCTCTTGAAGAAATATTGAAAGATGCCGATCACATCAAGTGGATTCAGCTTCCCTTTGCTGGCATTGAAAATTTCATGTATCTCATCGACGACGATCGATTGTGGACATGTGGCAAAGGCGTGTACGCCGAACCTGTCGCCGAAATGGCGTTGGCGTTGATGTTGGCAGGTATGCGGGGCATCAATTCGTACGCTCGTCAAGCCACCTGGACGGGTCCGTGTGGACGCAACTTGCACGAAGCGCATATCACCATCTTGGGCGGCGGCGGAATTACTGAATCTCTAGTGCGCATGCTCACTCCGTTCAATTGCCACATCACTGTGGTGCGCAATCGAGTCGCCGAAATGGATGGCGTCGACGAAGTACTTGAAAGCGATCGGCTGATTGATGCCTTGACTGATGCCGATGTCGTGGTTTTGGCCCTGGCATTAACCCCAGATACTGAAGGGATCATCAGTCGTGCAGAACTTGAAGCGATGCAAGATCATGCGTGGATCATCAACGTTGCACGCGGCAAACACATCGTCACTGACGATTTGGTCTGGGCGCTTGAAAACAACGTCATTGGTGGTGTTGGTCTTGACGTGACCGACCCGGAGCCTTTGCCCGACGGGCATCCGTTGTCGTCGTTGAACAATTGCATCATCACGCCTCACGTGGGCAACACGCCGGCCATGGCTGTTCCGTTATTGAGTGAGCGCATTACCGAGAATGTTCGTCTTTGGGCTGATGGCGAAGATTTGATCGGTCCCGTATTCGTTGATCTCGGCTACTAGTTCGTTAAGCAGCCGATGATGCAAGGAATTCATTACCAACGTCTCGGTGTTCCACCGACTGCGAGTCCAGAAGAAATTCGTACGGCCTATCGCAACTTGGCGCGCGTGCATCACCCCGACAAGCACGAAGGAAAAACGTCCATTCAGATGCTCGAGATCAATGAGGCTTGGCGTGTCTTGTCAGACCCAGTATTGCGTTACAAATACGATGCCGATCTTCGAGCACATCGCAATGAAGTTAATGAAAGCGAAGTGCTACAACGAAATGAGCGCTTGCACAACATTGCAGTCGACACCGATCGTCGTCATTACTCGCCAGCAAAGTTCCCGTGGAAGTTTGTGGTGGCTGTCATTGTGTTGGGAACCATTTTGATTTTGGTGCTTGGTGCATTTAGCAAACCGGGCGAGCAGGCACCGATTGACAATGTCTTACGGGTTGGATCGTGTGTCGCAATCAACGAAGTTCAGCAAGAGGCCTACGAAGTGGACTGTGCGAAGACTCATGCTGGAGTAGTACAACAACTGGTTCCATTTGACGCCACATGCTCATATCCGTGGGTCGCTTATCGTGACCGTCAGGGCATGGGACAAGCCTGTGTTGCAGTTTCTAAGTGAAACTTGCTGAATATCTACTAGTAAAGCGGCGGCAATGAGTTCACTGTTGAATTGACTTCTTCAAACTCGCTAATACGGCTTGTCTAATCCGCCGTTAACAACGACGAATACAAGGAGTTACCGCGGTATGTACTGCTACCACGGCAGGTCGTCTGGTCCACCAGAGAGAA
>JBAXIP010000276.1:0-2422 GCA_037138315.1 Actinomycetes bacterium | reverse complement strand
TTGGTGCAAAATGCCGACACCGTCAACTTCGATCGCAGTACGTGGAAAGTTGTGACCGAAACTCAACCCACGACCGAACAATGGGCCGACCTATCGTTTGCGTGGCAAGTGTGTTCGATTGTGAGTTCGAATGCGATTGTTTTCGCCAAAGATCAACAAGCGTTCGGCATTGGCGCAGGTCAACAAAATCGCCTTGATTCGGCACGAATCGCGGCCGAGCGTTCGGCCGGTCGAGCAATTGGGGGAGTCTGCGCAAGCGATGCTTTCTTCCCGTTCCGTGATGGACTTGATGCCACTGCAGCGGCCGGAATTAAAGCTGTAATTCAGCCTGGTGGAAGTGTGCGCGACGAAGAAGTCATCGCTGCGGCCAACGAGCATGGCATCGCGATGGTCTTCACTTCAGAGCGCCACTTTAAGCACTGAGCGACTTTTCGCCCCTAAACTTGCGCCATGGCTCGAATTGCAGACCTCCTCGCCGCGGGCCGAACCTATTCTTTTGAGTTCTTTCCGCCCAAGACCGATGGCGCGCAGTTGTCGCTCGGTCGGGCAATCGGCGAACTCGAACCGCTTGCTCCGAGTTTCGTCAGCGTCACCTATGGTGCCGGCGGAAGCACCCGTCAACGAACTCATGCAGTGGTGTCGTGGATGCGAAAAGAAACAACCTTGACCCCAATGGCGCACCTCACTTGCCAAGGCCATGTGCGCGCTGAGATTCGTGAAATTCTGAATGACTACGCCGCTGACGGTGTGGAAAACATCTTGGCTCTCGGTGGGGACGTACCCACCGATGGTGAACCTGCGCCAAGCGATTACGCCTACGCCAGCGAGTTACTTGAGGACGTCGTTACTGATGGTCGTTTTTCAGTTGGAGTTGCCGCCCATCCCGAACTTCATCCGCGTTCGCCCGATCGTGCAACCGATCGCCAGTTTCTTGCAGCAAAATTGGCTCGTGCCGATTTTGCGATTACTCAGTTCTTCTTCGACCGCGATGTGTATGTGCAGATGGTCAATGAACTCGCCGATCTTGGAGTCACCAAGCCAATTTTGCCGGGCATCATGCCGGTCACTAATAAGAATCAAATCCGCCGTATGGCCGAACTGTCTGGTGCGGCGTTCCCCACCTGGCTCTCAGAACGACTTGATGGCACCGATGATGCAGAAGAAATTCGTCGTATCGGTGTTGATGCCGCGACTGAATTGTGTCAAGGACTTCTCGATGCTGGCGCCCCTGGTCTGCACTTTTACACCATGAACCGCAGCACCGCGACGAGCGAAATTTACGCAAATCTCGGTTTGTCGCCAACTCGCTAAGACACAGCGCCTCGCTTGCGCCTAGCGTGTCAGCATGATCACATACGACAAGATTTACATCAACGGCGCCTGGGTTCCTTCAGAAGGTAAGGGAGTCCTCGAAGTCACCAACTCGGCAACTGAAGAAATCATTGCCACAATTCCCGACGGAACGACGGGTGATGTTGACAAAGCCGTTGCCGCAGCAAAGGCTGCCTTTGAAGGATGGAGCGCATTGCCGAGCGCGACACGGGCCGAGTACTTGATGAAGATTCACGCCGGACTCGAAGCTCGCACGCAAGAGATTGCTGAAGCAGTCGCTCGCGAAGTCGGAATGCCCGTCGGTATGGCGACCATGATTCAAGTCGGCTTGCCCAAGGGCAACTTTGCAATCACCGCTGGTCTCTTGGGTACTTATAAGTTTGAAGAAGAAATTGGCAACTCAATCGTTGTGCGTGAACCATTTGGTGTTGTCGGCTGTATTTCGCCCTGGAACTATCCGTTGCACCAGATCGCGCTCAAGGTTGCGCCGGCACTTGCTGCTGGCAACACCGTCGTCGTGAAGCCATCAGAAGTTGCGCCAATTAATGCGTTCATTTTGGCCGAAATCGTTCACGATGCTGGCTTGCCTGCAGGTGTGTTCAACTTGGTCACTGGTGTTGGCCCCGTTGTTGGTGAAGCAATTGCTGCACACCCCGATGTCGACATGGTGAGCTTCACTGGTTCAACTCGCGCCGGAAAGCGCGTCGCCGAAGTTGCTTCGCAGAACGTGAAGAAAGTTTCCCTCGAACTTGGTGGCAAGAGCCCGAACGTGATTTTGGACGACCTCGACGACGAAGGTTTCACCAAGGCTGTTGCCGCTGGTGTTGGCAAGTGCTTCTTGAACTCGGGTCAAACCTGTACTGCATTGACTCGTATGTTGGTTCCTCGTACTCGCTTGGCGCAGGCCGAGCAGATTGCAGCCGCCGCTGCTGCGAAGTTCACCGTTGGCGACCCCTTCGATCCGGCATCGCGTCTCGGACCTTTGGTGTCAGCTGTTCAGCGTGATCGTGTGCGTGGATTCATCCAGACCGGTATCGACGAAGGTGCAACTTTGGTGACTGGCGGAACCGCCAGCCCCGAGGGGCTCACT
>JBAXIP010000275.1:0-2427 GCA_037138315.1 Actinomycetes bacterium | reverse complement strand
GCAACAATTTCGGCGTGCCGACCGCCAGGTGCTTCTGTGGCGCCGGTGAAAATTTGCCCATCTGTAGTGACAATGACGCAACCGACCCACGGGTTAGGGGATGTACGCATACGAACAGAAGCAGCAACTTCAATTGCTTGCATCATGTAGTTCGTGTCGTTCATGCTCGAGTCAGTTTCACCTTGTTGGGTTCGTGTGATCTTACGAGAGATTCTTCAACAATTCCCACGCCGCCATCACGTGACGGCGCTCGGTCGTGCGACCACCGATGGAGAATCGCAGAACGCTGCGACCATTCAGCACGGTTCGTGTGAAGAAGACTTCCCGAGTGGAGTTGGCAGCCTCAATGAGCGCATCAGTCAATTGGTCGCCGTTTTCTGGGCTCGAACCTTTGATACGTAGGCAGAGCAGGTTCAATGTGTGAGGGGCAACAATTTCAAATCGCGAATCTGCGGCAACAAGCGCAGCTAGTTCTTGGGTGATCGCAACATGTCGGCAAATAAGTTCTTGGAACATGGCAGTGCCATCGGTACGAATTGCGAACCACAACTTGAGTGATCGGAATCGACGACCTAACGGAATTTGCCAGTCGCGGTAATCAATGGCCGCGCCCGATTCTGCTGCTGCCGAGCGCAGGTATTCGGGCAAGATGCTGAGCGCACCAAGTAATGAAGCGCGATCAGATGTCCAAAAGAGATCACAGTCAAAGTTGACACCCATCCACTTATGCGGATTAGTGCAATAACTATCGGCCAGGTCAAGACCATCGTTTACCCAACGAAGTTCTGGTGCGAGAGCAGCAATACCGTGCATCGCTGCGTCTACGTGTAGCCACACGTTGTGACGTTGCGCGATCAGACCAATCGCAATAGTCGGATCAAAGGCTCCAGAGGAAGTAGTTCCATGAGTACTGCATATCCAGAAAGGAGTGAGTCCGGCATTTCTGTCGGCAATAATTTGTGTTTCAAGGGCTTCGGCATTCATGGCGAATGATTGATCGTGTTCAACGATGCGAATGTTTTGGGTACCGATACCAGCAATACGAAGACCCTTTTCGATACTGCTATGTGATTGTGATGTGCAATACGCGATGAGCTTGGACGTGTCGCCGTCAAGATTTACTTTTCCGTGAGTGATGCGCCAACGGGCCGCAAGTATTGAAGAGAGCGTGGCTTCACTGGCCGAACCTTGAATGACTCCACCACCAGTAGCGGTTGTACTGCGGTATTTGTCGGGGAGACCAAGAAGTTCTTGCATCCAATCAAGCATCAGTGTTTCGACTTCGGTGCACGCCGGCGATGACAGCCAACTCATTCCTTGAACTCCTAAGCCAGCAGTTAAGAGGTCGGCGAGGATTGATGGATATGACGAGTTGCCAGGAAAGAAAGCGTAGAAATTGGGGTGCTGCCAATGGGTGAGGCCAGGCAGAACGATGTTGTTGACGTCGCGCAAAACTTCATCGAACGATTCAGGTGACGTTGGTGGATGTTCGGGCAACATTGAACGAATATCTCCAGGGCGCACATCAGCGGTGACTGGGCGTTGTTCGATCGTTTCTAGGTATTGAGCAATGAGTTCAATCACGGCTTGACCATTGGCGCGAAATTCGTTGGCATCCATGGTCTACAGGCTAGGCGTGCGGGCTCGCCGAGTACTACGTGTTTTGACCGATGTCGGTACGGTGGGGGCATGATTCCCGACATTGATCCGCAACGATTTCGACTGCACTCGTCAACATTGCGCGGTTTCAAGCAGTTATTTGTTTATGAACAGTCTCCCAACGGAAATGGGATGGCGTTGTTATGTGTTCATGGCTGGCCAGAAAGTAAGCGCATTTTTTGGAAAGTGATTGAACCTCTCGTAGCTGCGGGCTTTGATGTGATTGTTCCAGACCTTCGGGGCTTTGGTGACAGTGGTCTAGCTCCCGATGGTTTTTATGACACGCCATCACATGCAAAAGATATGTATTCACTCGTACATGATCAGCTTGGTTACGACAAAGTTGTTGTCGTCGGTGGTGACATGGGCGGTCCTGTGATTCAAGACATGGCTTTGCGATATCCAGAATTTGTTGAACGTATGGTTTTGTTCAATTCGCCATTGCCCTTTGATAAAGAACGTATGAAGAATATTGAAGGCACCCGTGCGCCGCGTGAAGCCGCCGACTATTTCATTCGTCAGGGGACTGATGCCGATGGATTAGCTGCTGAACTTTCAACGCCCGATGCGCGACGCCGTTATATCGCAACTTTTTACGGAAGTCGCTTTTGGGCTCACCCCGGAACCTTTGATCAAGAAGCGGTCGACTTTCATACCGAACCGTTTGCGAGCGCCGAGGTTTTGCGCGCATCGTTTGGTGGTTACGAAACAGTGTTCAATGCTTCAAAGAACAGTGACTCAACGATGATGGGTCGCAATGAGAAAACC
>JBAXIP010000274.1:0-2435 GCA_037138315.1 Actinomycetes bacterium | reverse complement strand
ATTCAATTCCGCGTTCGGCAACAAGCATGTGCCACGGAACAATATTGGCGTGATGCTCCATGTGGGTGAGCACAACGACATCACCAGTTTGAAGATTCGCGCGGCCCCATGTTTGTGCAATGAGGTTGATCGATTCGGTGGCGTTCTTGGTGAACACGACTTCATTCACGCTGCGGGCATTGATGAATCGCTGTACTTTGCCGCGTGCGCCCTCAAACAAATCAGTGGCTTCGCCGGCCATGCGATATGCACTGCGGTTAATCGGTGCATAACCATTGCGCATAAAATCGCTCATTGCATCGATGACTGCATTGGGCTTTTGCGAAGTGTTGGCCGAGTCGAGATAAACGAGACGTTGGTTGTCGATCATGCGTTGAAGAACGGGGAAGTCGGCCTTGACGGCAGCCCAATCAACGCGAGTCGTGTTCATGGACGGAACGACTCGTATCCAGAGACTTCAAGCTTTTCGGCAATTTCCATTCCGCCACTTGCAACGATGCGACCGTCAACCATGACGTGTACATGGTCGGGTGCAAGTTCGTCTAAGAGTCGCTGATAGTGGGTAATCAACACGACGCCCATGGTGGGTCGGTCGGCGCGCACTTCACGAATTCCTTTGGCAACAATTCGCAAGGCATCAATGTCGAGACCCGAATCGGTTTCGTCGAGCACGGCAACATCGGGTTCGAGAATCGCCATCTGCATAATTTCGTTGCGCTTCTTTTCGCCGCCCGAGAATCCTTCGTTGAGATAGCGATCAACGAACGATGAATCCATGCCGAGACGCTTCATCCAATCCATGGTGGCGAGGCGAAGTTCGAGAACTGAAAGGTCGATGCCTTTGCGCGCACTCAGTGCTTGACGCAAGAACTGAATCACCGAGACGCCGGGAATTTCTTGGGGGTACTGGAAGCCAAGAAAGAGACCAGCCTTGGCGCGTACGTCGGTCGGCCAGTCGGTGATGTCGTCACCGTGCAAGAAAATTTGGCCGCTCGTGACTTCGTATTCAGATGAATTGAGCAGGCAACTGGCCAAAGTGCTCTTGCCACAACCGTTGGGACCCATGATGGCGTGAACTTCGCCGGCGTTAACCGTGATATTGAGTCCCTTCAAGATGTCGGCGGGGACCACGGTGTCGAGATCGTCGGTGGCGGGCCGGGCATGCAGGTCGACAACCTGGAAAAGGGGACTACTCATAGGGCGAGTCTAGAGCCCACCCCCTATTTCTCCTATCTCCGTAGTGCTAATTATCTTGTGATTCCGGTGAGGAATTTTCCTCATTTTCAGCAAAATCTCTCACCAGATTTCCGGTGGAATTCGGCGTTCGCTTGCGTCTTCGCCAGGCGAATGGCACTGACTCCCACATTCAGGCATGCAACAAAACTCCTTAGATCAATTTGCCAAAAAGCAATTCGGACTAGTGACCCGCTGGCAAGCAGCTTCTATCGGGATCACAACCAATCGTTGGTATCGGATGAATCGAGACGGTCGTTTGCTCCCGATACACACGAATGTCTCTGTGCTCTTTGGTTATCCCGAAACATATGAGCAGCGGATCATGGCGGGTGTTCTCGCGATTGATGGACTCGGAATTGCTTCGCATCGTTCAGCATTGATGCTGTGGGGAGTCTGGACTCCGCGAACTGGTGAACCCGTTGACATCATCAAAACAGCGAGAAGAGGGAAGGTTGACCTTGGTGGTGTCATTGTTCATTCGCCGCGCGACCACGAGTCACTGGCGCCAATTCGTTTAAACGGAATCCGAACGACCAATCCAACTCGTTCACTGATCGACTTTGGGGCAATACATCCATATTTGGTTCCACGAATAGCAGAACAGATGTTGATGAAGGGTCTCATTGATTTTAAGAAACTGAAGAGAGCAGTTGCGCAACATTCGGCGCGTGGCCGGGCAGGGGTAGGGCCAGCTCGAGCACTTACTAATGATTGGCCGTATTCGCGGGGTCCGGCAGACTCAGTTTTAGAACTTGAATTTCAACGACTACTTCACGGAACTGAAATCCCGCCGTACGAATTTCAATACAAGGTTGGACCTTTCATCGCAGACTTTGCATGGCCCGAATTCAAGGTGATCGTTGAGACCGATGGATGGGGAAAGTTTGAGACGAAAGACGACCTTGAACGATTCGCGGAACGGCACGCTTATCTTGAGCGAAATGGTTGGATCGTTTTGCACTTCACTTGGAAACAAGTCACTCGAGCAAAGGGGAAGGTCTATTCAACGTTGTATTCAACTTTGCAATCACGCGGCGCCTTCGTGTGATTCTGGTGAGGAATATTCCTCAAAATGAGTAAAAATCCTCACCAGAAGCACAAGGGGATTTAGGAATGGAGGGCGGACCAGAGGGATCGGTAGTTCGGGTATTGGTAACCCCGACCATCGGCACCAACTGAGACATACGTTGAGTCGACCA
>JBAXIP010000273.1:0-2446 GCA_037138315.1 Actinomycetes bacterium | reverse complement strand
CCATTTCTTTGAGCTTGCGAATGAGTTCTTCGCGTTGCAACGCAATTTCGCCAAGCGTGTAATTGGGATCAATGCCGCGCATGATCATTGACAACTTGCCAAAGCCGGCGTAGAAGTCGAGGCTGCCGTAGATACGAACTTTGACGCCGTTCACCAAATCGAGGCCACTCTTCATCAAGATTGGGCGCATCTTGGTCATTTCGCCGCCCCACAAGTTGACGTTCAACTGATTGCGCTTCCCATCGGGGGTTTGCTCAACCAAGGTGAAATAGGTGTGCGGGCCTTTCTTGCTGAGACCAGAAATTTCGCCCCATACCCATAGGCCGGCGTCAAAATTGTCGTTCAATACCTCGTTGATGGCGTCTGCCAATTCGGAAATCGAATAGGTCAGCAAAACCTCGTTGTCGAATTCGTCCTCAAACTCGTCAAGGTCATCTTCAAGGTCGTCATCGTCGAAGTCATTGGGCATAGCAATAAAGAGTCTGCCCGATGGCGATGTAGTTTGGAAGATGTGACTGGAACACTTGTGATCTTGCGCCATGGCCAAAGTACCTGGAACCAAAAGAATCTCTTCACGGGCTGGCACGATGTGCCGCTCACCGATCAGGGTCGTGTCGAAGCAGTCGCTGCGGGCCGCACCATGCTTGAGGCTGGGTTGTACTTCGATACCTCACACACCTCTCTGCTCGAGCGGGCCGTCATGACCTGCAATATGGCCCTTGAAGCGATGGGCCAGGTGTGGTTGCCCGTCAATCGAACCTGGCTTTTGAATGAGCGCCATTACGGTGCCCTGCAGGGACTCGACAAGAAAGAGACCACCGAGCGACATGGCGCCGAGCAGACGTATGTCTGGCGTCGCAGTTTTGATGTTCCGCCCCCGTCTGTTGACACCAGCAGTCCTGAGCACCCTGTCAACGACCAGCGCTATCGGCTGCTTGACCCGAGCCTGTTACCAGGGGCCGAATGCTTAAAGGACGTCGTGGCCCGCGTGTTGCCGTATTGGAACGATTCGATTGTCCCCCAGTTGCGCGATAACCAAACGGTGTTGGTGACTGCTCACGGCAATTCGTTACGGGCCTTGGTGATGCACCTAGAGGGAATTTCACAGGTCGATATCGCTGAATTGAACATTCCGACGGGGGCTCCTAAGCGATATACGTTCAACGACGACATGTCGGTGGCGAGTGCCCAATATTTGGGCGACGTTGCGGCGATCGAAGCTGCTGCCGCCGCCGTCGCCAACCAAGCCAACCAAGCCAACCAAGCCAACCAAGCCACCGCCTAAATCCCGCCACTTTGGAATACCGCTGCCGCCTAGCGGCAGCGGTATTCCAAAGTGGCGGAAAATGGACAGGTGTGGCGGGGGGCTCAGGGTCGTGACGACTGGGACATCACCAATAGTTCGCACATGTTCACGAGCGTCATATAGTAAGACTCATGGCCTCCAAAAAGTCTTACCTCGAAAGCCTCCGCAAAGTCTCGCTCTTCTCGTCGTGCTCCAACAAGGACCTCGAAAAGATCGCCAAAGCAGGAGATGAGGTGAGTTTCGCCCCCGGTTCATTGGTCATTGATCAAGGTCAGACCGGACGTGAAGCTTTCGTCATCATCAGCGGAACCGCCACCGTCAAGCGCAACGGCAAGAAGGTTGCAACCCTCGGAGCCGGCGCAGTTGTCGGCGAGCTCTCACTTCTCGATCACGGTCCCCGCACCGCGTCGGTCATTTCTGATACCGAGTGCGTGATGCTGGTTATCAGCCAACGTCAATTCCTCGGAGTCATTGACGCCATCCCGGCGCTCTCACACAAACTCCTCGGAACCTTGGCTGGTCGCATCCGCGAACTCGACCGACAATACTTCGGCTGATTTTTCGGTCTCCGCTCTGTATCGGAGACCGAAATAACACCTGCGTAAGGTTCTCGTTTTTGTCCTCGGGCAACTAGCGTTCTACTTACATGAGTACGCACGAAGATACTTCAGCCACGCCTTCTGGCACGCGGCGTTTAAAGCCCTACCAACTCTCAATTGCCATCGGAACTTTTATGGCGATCTTCACCTTGGTTTCGGGCATCGTTCCGCTCATCACCAATTGGCACGAGAAGTCCCCGATTCATCGTCAAGTCTTTGGTGGAATCCCCGGACCGCTCAAGTTGGCGTTCTACACCGTCGTCCCGGTCGTATTGCTATGGGGTTCGTTCCGTTTCGCTGATCGCATGCGCAACTGGGAACGTGGCAAGTCAGATCGCCGTCGCACTACTGCCAAGAATGTCAAACGTCGTCTCGCCGATTTCCGTGCAGGTGTGTACATGCGCACACTGTTGCGCGACTCAGCTGCTGGCCTCATGCACTCAATGATGTACTTCGGTTTCTTGGTGTTGCTCGGTGTCACAACTGCACTCGAACTCGATCACCAGTTGCCCGAGAGCCTCAAGTTCCTTCACGGCGATGT
>JBAXIP010000272.1:0-2452 GCA_037138315.1 Actinomycetes bacterium | reverse complement strand
CTGACGCTCCGTCAGATTGTACGGTATGAAAGCGCCCATTGTTAGATCTTGCCCGAGTACGGTGACGAAGGTCCTAGCTATTGGGTCCCCAAGATTGGGCCTGAGGTTGAGATCAACTGGACACGTTCAAGGGAGTCTTATGGAGATGTGGCAGGTCATTGCCCGAGAATCAATTCGCGACCTAGTCGCCCGTTATAACGCCAACGGCGACACTGGCCGGTTCGCTCAGGTTCGTGAACTTTTCAGTCCCGACGCCACGATGGACATCGGCGACGGTCAGGTCTACCAAGGTCTCGAGGAAGTCATGACAATCTTTACCGGCACCAAAGAGGCAACGGGGGCCGCCAGCGCGCTCACCCACGTTCGGCACTCAACAACCACTCATCAAATTGACCTACTTGACGAGACTCACGCGTCAGGACGCTTGTATTTCTTTGTGGTCACCGATATCGGCCTTGACCATTGGGGGCGCTACGTCGACTCTTACGTCTCTCATAACGGAGACTGGAAGTTCGCATCACGCAAAGTCACTGTTGACGGTTGGGCGACGAATTCCCTATTCCCCCACTGACTAGTTTTTGTCTCTAGACCCTTTCAGGGCGAAATGCTGAACGGGGTCGTTGCACGAATTCGAATGGCACGCCGTCTGGGTCGTTCAAGAAACAAATCCACATGTCGGGCACGGCAGTTCCTTCAAGTTCAACTTGTCGCGGCTTGCGTTCAAATTTCCAACCGTCTGCCAAGAAACGTTCGTATGACGCAACCGTGTCGTCAACTCCCACAGCAGTTCTAAACAAACCTGCGTGATTGGCATCGGCAGGGTGTTGTCCATGCGAAGCCGGGTTGGTCCATTGTGTCAGCACGAGTTCGGCCGCTTCATCAGGCAGCTTCATTCGAAGTACGCGACCTTTTGCCGCCGAATCATCAGCAGCCTTCAACCCCACGAAATCTCCATCATTCAGTGCATGTTCGGCAACGTCTAAAAATCCCATTCCGTGGTACCAAGACAGCGACGCATCGATATCGGTCACCGTCATGCGCAGATGACGTAAACGCGATTCACCAACTGGAATATCTTCATCTTGCATCAGGTCAACCTGAGTGCCAAATGGATCAGTCAAGGTTGCCCAATTTTTTACCCAAGGTGACGACGAACGCGACACTAAGTGCGAACCAGCAGCCACCATTCGCTCAATCATCACTTCGACATCGGGAACCCCAAAACCAACCGCCTGCATCCCCACCCGCGAAGCATCCGAAATGGGGGCCCCGATCATTTTCGGGCTGACCCACTCTTGTACCTCCAGAGAAGCGCTGGTTCGAGGGCCGCGCTTGTCGTAAACAAAAGCAGCTCCACTGACGATCTCGCCTTCGATACCTAGCAAAGAGCCATCAGAAGGATGAAGCGGATTTCGCATGACTTCTTTCATGTCAAGGACTTTCACATAGAAATTAACGACAGCATCGGTGTCAGCGCAGCAGTAACAAATATGCAAGAACCGACGAGAAGGGGCTTCAAAAACAACAGTCACGAATGTGGACAGTACCTCATGACCCCCGTTGACCTGACAGTATTGAGACAGTTCGGGAGGTTTTATGCAAGAGAAAATCGATGGTCGTCGCCTTGAAGGCAAAACCGCTTTAGTTACAGGAGCAAGCCGAGGTATCGGAGCTGCAATCGCTCGTCGCCTAGCGGCCGAAGGCGCAACTGTCGCGTGTATGGCCCGCACTCTCGATCCCGACCCGCGTTACGAAGGAACCTTGCGCGACACGGTCAACATGATCACGTCATCAGGCGGAAAAGCAGCAGCCTTTAAGGCCGATCTCTCGAGTTCAGACGACCGCAAAAATCTCATCGATCAAGTTCATCAAGACCTTGGACCGATTGACATTTTGGTGAACAATGCCGCCGTCACCTTCTTTTTGCCCATTGACTCGTTTCCCGAAAAGCGTTTCAAGTTGATGATGGAAACCCAAGTGTGGGGCGCCATTGATCTTGCCCAACAAGTCATTCCCGACATGCGCTCTGGAGGCGCCGGTTGGATTTTGAACATCTCGTCACGCGCCGCAGTCAAGCCGGTTGGTCCTCCTTTTGAAGCTTGGTTCGCAACCGGAAATTCGTCGGTCTACGGCATGTGCAAAGCCGCTCTCGAGCGAGTTTCTTTAGGCATGGCCGCCGAATTGCATGACGACAACATCGCAGTCAACACATTGGCCCCTTGGGACAATGTGCCGACGCCCGGAGCTGGCAATCACGATTTGCTTGAAGATTTCCGAATCGAACCGGAAGAAGTCATCGCCCAAGCCGCTCTCGAGTTGTGTGCCGGCGACCCGCAACGCTTAACGGGTCGCGTTGCATACAGCCAACCTCTACTTGCTGAGATGAGCGTTGTTGCCCGCAATCTCAACGGAGGACCACTTTCGTGAGTTCAATTCGGCGCGGTACTTGGAC
>JBAXIP010000271.1:0-2464 GCA_037138315.1 Actinomycetes bacterium | reverse complement strand
CCAATAGGTATTGAGTTTCCAAGTCCACAGTCAACATGTCCGCGTGGTCCAGGTGGAAGCAAAGGTCCGAATTGATACAGAGCGCGGCGACCCATCGCTGGACCAGCAATGACATTTTCACCAACGACTTCGTGCAAGAAACCAACTGGTGCGATGACTTGGCATTTGCCGGCATCAACTTCGGCCTGTGATGTCACGCCAAGAACTCCACCGAAGTGGTCGCCGTGTGAGTGCGTATAAATCACTGCAACAACTGGACGATGACCAAGATGCTTGGTGATGAGTTCGTAACTCGCGCGGGCGGTTGCTTCAACGGTGAGGGGATCAACAACAATCCAGCCAGTGTTGCTTTTGATGAACGTGATGTTGGAAATGTCGTAGCCACGAACTTGCCAGACACCTTCGGTGACTTCGAAGAGTCCGTGATTGACATTGAGTTTGGCGTGACGCCACAAGTTGGGATGCACGGTGTCGGGGGCGTCGCCTTGCAAGAAGTCGTAGCGACCAATGTCGCCGGCCTGGCGACCTTGCGCATCGGTGATTTTGGTGTCTTCGAGCGCAGCGATGAATCCGCGCTGAGCACGCGTGAAGTCTTCGGGGTCGAGGGGAGTGGCAGCCGAACTGTTGAAAGCACGGGTGTGTTCAGATGCAGGCTTAGATGTGTAATCGGGCGAGTTCATTGAGTTCTCCTATGGGTAGAACCACAGTACTCCTCGATGAAACCTTCCCAATTAGTTTTGTGACTCAGCCACCAAGAACGGGACCAGCAGTGCCGCCCGCGAATTCTCCCGCCGGCTCGTCACCCAAGAAGATGCGACCGATGTCGCCATATAACGGACGTGAGACCCAGCGGTGTGATGCCGCACCATGTGAGTCGCGAAGCTTGCGCTCGAGAGGACTATCCATCCGTAAAGCACTTGTGCCGGCCATGGTGTGTACTTCGTCGACGATGTGACGCGATGTGTCGGCGGCGTAGACACACGCCAAGCGAGCATCTTGAGTTGCTTCGGCCGAAGGTAGGTCGTATCCGTTGTTGAGTTCGTATTCAACGCGATCCATAGCGGCAAACATGTAAGCACGAGCGGCGCGAAGTTTGGCTTCGTTTTCGCCGACCATCATGTGCACACCAGGCTTGTCTTTGAGCAAGCTCGCCGAGAGCAATGGCTTCTTTTGGTTTGCCAATTCGATAAATGCATCGAGCGCGCCACGGGCGATACCAGTGCCGATTGCCGCCTTGTTGTATGCCAGTCTCAACGGAACTGGAATGCGGTACACGGGGTTGGGGTAGCGCGCGGGGAGTTCGGTGAGTTGAACATTGGCAAAGCGCGCGGGCACATGAGCACCTTCGGCTTTCACGTCATGACTGCCTGAGCCACGGAGACCAGCCATATCCCATGTGTCAACTATGTCCCACTGGCTGCGATGCAAAAACCAAGTACGCACAACTGGTGCGCCATTCACTAAACGGATTTGATCACCATCAAAAATGGGAGCGGGCATGAAACACCATTCAGAGTTGTGGCAGCCACTAATGAATGTTGATTGACCCCATACTTTAAAACTGCCATCGGGTTGAGCCACGGCACGACCAAATGCCGAACCAGGCCCACCGCCACCGCACATGATCACCTTCGGATTATCGATGTACACCTCTTTGGCAAGTTGGGGATCCATGCCACCAACAGCCATTGCATTGATTTCGGAACCGAGCATCACGTTCCAACCGACGGATGCATCAATGGCCGAGATTGCTTCAAGCACTTCAATGGTTTCGCGAACTGATGCATTTTCACCACCGACTTCTGTTGGAAGTGTGAAACGGAAAAGTCCGGCATCAATAAGCGCATCAATGGTTTCTTTTGGGACATGGCGCAACTCTTGGGCTTTGTCACCACCGGCACGTATCACGTCGGTGAGAGTCTTGACCCGATCAAGTGGTGTCTTGCCGTATTTCTTCGCGTCATTGAGTGCAATAGGTTCGGCGATGCTCATGTTGTTCTCCAGTGGATTAAGTGTCTTGCGTGATTTAGGGCTTGTCGATCCACTGCTGCAATAGCTTGTGGAAGTGGCGAATTTTTGACTCTCCGTATTCACCAAACATTACGTACGGCTGCTTCATCGTTTTCAGTCCAGCTTGCACGAACGGCATATTGTGCACATCTTGATTGAAAACCTTGGCCAACATGCCAAGTTCGGGAGCATCGGTCCAATCATCGTCAACGCCGAGCCAGTGAACAGGTGCAGCGGCTGGCTGCTCTTCGGTGGGTGGGCGAGGGGAGAAGAACATGCATTCGTGAATACTCATGTTGGGATCGTCGCCATACGGGCGGAATCGATAGACGATCTGGTTAAACGATCCCCACGGATGCATATTGGGGAAGAGTGTGAGATAAATCGAATCAGTGAATTCGGCGTCGCTCACTTGTTCGACGTCATCGCCGATGAACGGGCGTAAACGTTGACG
>JBAXIP010000270.1:0-2471 GCA_037138315.1 Actinomycetes bacterium | reverse complement strand
GCGATGACAAGAGCGACCACAGTCGCAAGTGGTCCCCCGCCGATGAGACGCCCAACGACAACGCCGACGAGAACGACTAAGAGCACAAACCCAAAAATGAGTGCTGCGCTTCTGCGCTTATTCGAAGCAATCTGTTGATACACGGAATTTAGAACTTGACGGTTGGCACAGTGCGAGCGGCGTCTTCGGCTTCAAAGAATTCACGATGCGGGAAGTTGCCCATTTTGGCTACAAGAACGGTCGGGAATGTGTCGAGCTTATTGTGGTATCCAAGAACTGCGTCGTTGTAGAACTGACGTGCGTAGGCCACACGACTTTCAGTTGAGGTGAGTTCTTCTTGAAGTGCCAAGAAATTTTGATTGGCTTTCAAATCGGGGTAAGCCTCAGACAAGGCGAACAACTGTCGTAATGCGCCCGAGAGCACATTGTCGGCTTGTCCTTGAGCGCCAGGTCCGGGGGCCGCTGCCATTGCCGCATTGCGGGCGTTGATGACCGCCTCAAGAGTGGTCTTTTCGTGGGCGGCATAACCCTTGACTGATTCGACCAAATTAGGGATCAGGTCTAAGCGACGCTTGAGTTGGACATCAACTTGTGACCAGGCATTGTCAACCTGGTTACGACGACGAATGAGGCCGTTATACGACAAAATGACTAGAACAACCACGAGGGCAATGGCGGCAAGAATGATCAAAAGCATAAGATCATCATAGGTTCAAAATGGCTGCCAAGTCGGTCAATTTCCGACAGGCGCCCAAGTCAATGAGCTATTTGACGATCCCGCGAGAAGAATCGGCGAACTCTTTGACTGCGACTCGGGCGATTCTGGGACTCCGCAATGATTCGTCGGTAGATCTCGACATATGTCTGTGCGAGTTGGATCATTGAAAAGCCATTTGCTCGGATTTTGCCCTGGGTGATGAGACGACCCGCAAGCTCTTGGTCAAGCAAAATGCGACGAAGTGCAGCTTCAAGTTCAGTTGGATTATTGGGTTCAACTAGTAAAGCATCAACCTCGTGAGTCGCGACGTTCATGTACCCATCGAGAGAACTCGCAACAATCGGGGTTGCTGCTGCCATCGCCTCTATTAAAACTACGCCGAAACTCTCTCCGCCAATCGACGGGGCACAAAAGACATCGGCTTGGGAAAGGCGCATTGCTTTATCAGCATCGCTAATTCTTCCGAGCCAAATAATTCGAGGATCTCCTGCCCATTCACGTTTGAGGCGTTCTGTTTCTGGACCTTCTGAAGCGATGATCAAATCAACCGTATCGGGCAAGGTTGCATGCGCTTGTAAAAGAATCTCTAGTCCCTTACGTGGTTCATGACGACCACAAAAAAAGATTGATTGACGAGTTGCATGTGATTCGTTGTAGGAGGGACGCGGTGTTTGTGAGTTAATCATGAAGCGATCGAGTTCAACTCCATTAGGCAAAATTTGATAGTCGCCACCGATATATCGATGCGCTAAGAGCACTGCATCTTTTGATACTGCGACACGATGATCAATTGCACTAGCAAAGCCCTTGAGTGGAGCGCTTAAATACTTGTAACTCAGACTCTCGCCTGCGGCATGAAACGTGGCTACGATCGGCGCCGTTCGCATAACGAGTGCAGTGATGTTTGCGCCAGGTGTCAACGGCTCGTGGAGGTGCAAAACATCAAACTGTTCGTCGCGTAAAACTCTGATCGTGCGTAAGGCGGCCGAAGGATCGGGAGCAAGCGGTGCGATTGAACCGTTGGCAACCGTCGGTAGTGATTCACCAATTGGTGTTACAAAAGTGTCCGGAGGTGCGCCATCGCATGGTCCGAGAACTCGAACTTCATGACCCATTTTGCGCAACGATCGAGCGAGTCCCATGACTTGTCCCTGGACTCCACCAGGGGTCGTCAAACTGTACGGACAGATCAAGCCGATACGTAGACGCGATTCAGAATCGATGGGCACGGATTCGGATGACGCAGACATGACCCTTCCAAACTAGCGAGATCTGATCCGTCGTCAGTGTTCGGCTAACTTCGGGGGATGATGCTTCCCGCCTTATCCATCGTTGCCTCACCCACTAAACGGATTCAAATTCTTGAACTGGCTTCAGAGGCTGAGCGACGGGGTTTTCCCGCTTTGGCTTGTCCAACCCTCGGGAATGCGTTTGGTCTGTGCGTGAGTTTGGCGCATGTGACTCATCGGTTACGTTTCTACACCGCAATTCAGGGCATCTACGGAACGTCTGCCGCCGAAATTGGTTCGATTGCCAGTCATATAGGTGAGGTGTCAAGCGGGCGATTCGCTTTGGGTCTTGGCGTGAGTCATGAGGCAATGGTGAAACGTCTCGGAGTTGAAATGGGTCCGCCGCTGTCGGATATGCGGGCGTTCGTCGATGCCCTTCGACAACAAGAGAAATTTGGTGGTTCTCTTCCCCCCATTTATTTGGCTGCTCTCCGAGATCGCATGCTGGCCTTGGCTTCAGAGAT
>JBAXIP010000269.1:0-2490 GCA_037138315.1 Actinomycetes bacterium | reverse complement strand
ACTTCACCAGCGGTTGGGTCTTCGAGCCCAGCAATCGTTCGCAACAAAGTTGATTTGCCGCAACCCGAAGGGCCGAGAAGGATCATGAAATCGCGGTCGGCAATGTCTAAAGAAACATTGTGAACTGCTTTGACGTCTCCGAAGTACTTAGAGACGCCGACGAGTCGGATGGATGCCACGTCGTCATCGTATTGCATCTCAGGCGATGTGCGAACCGAGGCACTCAGTTACTCATTAATAATTTCTATTAGTTACCTTTGGTCCACCAAAAGTTTCTTTAGGCCTCTGCTGAAGTGAGGTCTGGCCCAAGAACGATGGTGCCGCTGAAGTGTTCTTTCGCAAGTCCGATCCAATCATCTTCTTGGCCGGGTTGAACTGCTGGAACACAGTGCGTCAACATCAAGGTCTTGACATTGTTACGAGCGGCGGTTTGGCCGGCCTGGGCAACTGTGCTGTGGTAATCCAAAATGTCCAAGAATCGTTGGCTATTTGGCAAAATAGTTGCGAGTTGTTTGACCATGTCGTCACGAATGACGGTCTGTACATAGATGTCGGCATTGAGACACAAATCATCAAGACCAGCACACGGAATCGTGTCGCCAGCCAGTGCGGCAACCTTGCCGTCGTGTTCAATACGGAAACCGATGCTCGGATCGACGGGACGGTGATCGGTTGCGTGAGTTGACACCGATACTTCGCCGATATTGAAAGTTTCGCCAGGTCCAACTTCAACGACGTCAACAGTCAATGGGCCATTGGCGCGCAAATCGTCGTGGTGAGCGTGTCGGTAGCCCTGATCGAGGGTGAGCATGGTGAGCATGGCGTCGACCACTTGACGAGTGCCGACTGGCCCAACAACTTTGAGCGGAATGTTGACGGGCATCATGATCCAACGCGTCGTGACCAAGTCATTGAGATCGGTGATGTGATCGCTATGAAGGTGCGTGATCAAAATCGTGTTCACCATTCCCGGCAGAACACCGGCGCCAAGTAAACGCATGATGGCGGCTCGACCGCAGTCGATCATGATGTTTTGCTGACCCGCTTGCACCAAGGTGCACGGACCACCGCGATTGGGGTCGGGGATTGGGCTACCAGTACCGAGAAGGGTGACTTTCATAAAGTCAGTATGTCACACAAGTGGCACCCAAGGTGACAAAACTATGAAGCGGCGTTGTCAAGTGCCTGCAGCAAGGTGTTCCACGACAAGATTGCGCACTTAATACGCACCGGGAACTTCACAACGCCTTGCAACGCTTCAAGATCGCCCATCTTGACTTCAACGGCAGGCGCATCATCGGCATCTTCTTCAATTGACATCATCACCTTGAAGCGATGGATCAACGCCTGAATTTCAGCGAGCGACTTGCCCTTCACTGCCTGGCTCATCATTGATGCCGAACTTTGCGAAATACTGCAGCCCTGACCCGAAACCTTGACGTCAACCAAAACCCCATTTTCAACTTGGGCATAGATCGTGATTTCATCGCCACAAAGTGGGTTGTGGCCCTCGGCCATGACGGCCGGGGGTGCCAACTCGCCACGGTTACGCGGGGTGCGGTAGTGGTCAAGGATGATTTCGCGGTACAGATCTTCTAAGCCGGGCATGGTTTCCTCTCGTGGCTATACACCAAAGATATCGCTTGCACCATCGAGGGCATCAGCCAAAGCGTCGGCATCTGTCTGGTCGTTATATATATAGAAACTGGCACGGGCGGTGGCATTGGCGCCGAGCAGCTTCATAAGGGGCTTAGCACAGTGGTGACCGGCTCGAACGCAGACGTTCTTTTCGTCGAGAATCTGGCTGATGTCGTGGGGGTGAATGTCGCGGAAGGCAAAGCTCAAAACCGCGCCGCGAACTTCAACATTGCGCGGGCCATGAATCACGATGTCGTCGCCGTAGCGCGCAGTCAAAGTGCTCAGCGCATATTCAGTCAGTTGCATTTCGTGTTGGCGAATATTGGCCATACCAATGTTGCTTAAATAATCAACGGCAGCACCAAGGCCAATCACTTCAACGATGGGCGGAGTGCCGGCTTCAAACTTTGAAGGCAGTTCGGCTGTGGTGAAACCATCAAGCCGCACATCACCGATCATGTTGCCGCCACCAAGAAATGGAGGCATTGCTTCAAGTAATTCTTCGCGACCCCACAACACGCCAACACCTGATGGGCCGACCATCTTGTGGCTGCTGAACATTGCGAAGTCGGCGTCCCATGCTTGAACATCGGTGACGTTATGTGGAACGTATTGACAAGCATCGACAATGGCGATTGCTCCAGCAGCATGAGCAGCCGCGCAGAGTTGCTTTACTGGCGTGATTGTTCCGAGAACATTGCTCATTGCGGTGAAGGACAAAATTTTTGCGCCGTCAAGCAGCGATGACAAGTTTGATAAATCGAGTTGACCGTCTTCGGTGAGTGGAATCCAACGCAATTCAATTCCGCGTTCGGCAACAAGCATGTGCCACGGAACAATATTGGCGTGATG
>JBAXIP010000268.1:0-2522 GCA_037138315.1 Actinomycetes bacterium | reverse complement strand
TCATTGGCAATATAGGTAAGCCACGACGCAAACAAATACAGATGGTGGGCGACCTCACTTTTTACGCGTGCATGTGGCTGTCATACGACTTGAGTCGTGGCGTCGCCGATTCATTTGGCTTTCCTTTACAAGTTCAACTACCCCGCAATATCGACAAAGCACTTTTCTTAGGCCACGACCCCAACGTCTGGATGCAACATCAGTTGTGGAGTAAAAACGTTCAGTGGTACGACGTTTATGGATCAATCATTTACTTCACCCACTTCTTCGTTCCGGTTGCAACTTCTGTGTATCTCTGGATTCGGTATCGCGAACAATGGGTGCGTTACATCCGACGATTCGCCTCGGTTTTGTTTGCGGGTGTTCTCACCTACATCGTGATGCCGACTGTTCCACCATGGATGGCCGCCAGTACAAAATTTCACTATCAAATCCTTGAGCCTCTACAACGATCAACTGGTCGCGGTTGGAACTGGCTCGGTCTCGAAACAGTCAGCAGTGTGTTATTGCGTGGACAACAATGGGCTAACCCCACTGCCGCATTCCCCTCTTTGCACGCTGCTTTCGCACTCTTTGTGGTGGTCTTCTTCTGGAAACAAATGCCTAATAAATGGGTGCAATACACCTCGTTGTTATTTCCGTTGTCGATGGCGTGGTGTCTCGTCTACTTCGGCGAGCACTATGTCATCGATATTTTGTCTGGTTGGGCGTATGTCGGTGTCTCGTTCTGGTTCTGGAATCGATGGGAAGCCAAACGGCAGGTAGTTGAACCGCTAACCTGACCTCAACAGGGGTGAGAACAGTGAGTTCCGAAGGTCACGAAGCAGAGTTCGACTCGCGAAGCCTTGACGCCATCGCTGATGCCGACCCGTATCCGTATTGGTACGAAGATGCTGATCAACCGTTATCAAACCCCACGTTGGTGCGCACCGAGACGTGCGACTTATGCATCGTTGGTGGCGGATACACCGGACTCTGGGCCGCGATCATTGCCAAAGAACGTGATCCATCTCGCGATGTGGTGTTGATTGATGCCCACGAAATTGGTTCGGCCGCCAGCGGTCGCAACGGTGGCTTCATGGATGCATCGCTCACCCACGGCATCGCTAACGGACAAGAACGATTTCCTAAAGAAATTGCCCTACTTGAAGAACTTGGTATTACCAATCTCAACGAAATTGAAGCGGCAATTAAGCGCTACAGCATTGATTGTGATTTTGAACGCAACGGCGTGATCGAAGTTGCTTCGATCACGCAACCATCCAGCTACCTCGATGAACTTCGTGATGATTACTTGCAATTGAAATCTCTCGGCCAAAAAGTCACGTGGCTTGATCGTGAGCAGATGCAAAAACAGGTGAATTCGCCAACTTATTCTGGCGGGTTATGGGTACATGATCGTGCGGCGATTGTTGATCCAGCGCGTTTATGTTGGGGACTCAAAGCAGCGGCCGAATACCTCGGTGTTCGAATTTACGAAGACAGCAAAGCAACTTCAATTGAACGAGACGGCGTGGGAGTGCTAGTCACAACACCGCTTGGTCGTGTACGTGCCGGAAAAGTTGCGCTAGCGACAAATGCGTTTAAACCATTACTCAAGCGAATCAACAACTACATCGTGCCCGTGTACGACTACTGCATGGTGACTGAACCGCTCACGCCATCGCAATTAGCGAGTATTGGATGGAGTAATCGTCAAGGTCTTTCCGACATCCCAAATCAGTTTCACTACTACCGACTCACCGAAGACAACCGCATTTTGTGGGGTGGTTATGACGCAATCTATTTCTTTGGTGGAAAGATTTCATCAGAGCTTGAGAGTCGGCCAGAAAGCTGGGCCAGACTGAGCATGCATTTCTTCAAAACTTTCCCGCAACTTGAAGATGTGAAGTTCTCCCATATGTGGGGCGGCGCTATTGATACCTGTTCGCGCTATTGCGTGTTCTGGGGACAAGCCATGAATGGCCGCGTTGCATACGCAGTTGGTTACACCGGTCTTGGTGTTGCATCTTCTCGCTTCGGCGCTGAAGTCATGCTCGATCTCATTGATGGTCGTCGATCAAAGGCAACTGAAACCGATTTTGTGCGCAGTAAGCCGTTGCCGTTCCCGCCTGAACCTTTTAAGTTCGCAGGAATTCAAGCCACTCGGTGGAGCTTGAATCGCGAAGACAAAACTGGAAAACGCAATTTGTGGTTGCGATCACTTGATCGTTTAGGTTTGGGCTTCGACAGCTAATTAGAGGCGTTCGATACCTCTAAGAACGCAGTGATTAGAGGCGTTCGATAATGGTGACGTTGGCTTGTCCGCCACCTTCACACATTGTCTGAAGACCGAATCGTCCGCCGGTGCGCTCGAGTTCATTCAACAGTGTCGTCATCAAACGTGCACCAGTGGCGCCAAGAGGGTGACCAAGGGCGATTGCTCCACCGTTCACATTCACCTTCGCGTGGTCGGCTCCAAGCTCACGCATCCATGCCATCACGACTGGTGCAAATGCTTCATTGATTTCGACCAAGTCGAT
>JBAXIP010000267.1:0-2546 GCA_037138315.1 Actinomycetes bacterium | reverse complement strand
GATCAGGCTTTGTTTTTGCGCTCGCCATAACGCTTGTTGAAGCGCTCGACGCGGCCACCGGTGTCAACCAGCTTCTGCTTACCAGTGAAGTAAGGGTGGCACTCGTTGCAGAGTTCAACGTTGAGATCGCCAGCACGCGTTGAACGAGTTTCAAACGTGTTGTTGCATGAGCAACGCACGGTTGTGAGCGAGTAGTTCGGGTGGATGTCGGCCTTCATGTCTTTTCGTCCTCTTAATTCGAGAGCCCTAACGGGACCTCACGAGCCTAGCGGTGGTCTGCGCCCTTGCCACCAGGTCCGGTCCCAGACATCGTTTCACGGACCCCCACCATATGTACACTCGGGCTCATGGCTCCAGCCCCGAGAAAGACCGTTCCGACCCCAGTAACCAAGCCAGCCGGCCGGCCTATTGTCAAGAAAAAGGTCCGACTCAGCCAGGCCGAGGCCACCATCAAAATGCTCAGCGCGACCGCAAATTTGCTCCTCAATAATCCTCCCGAGCGGGTCACCGTCCAGAAAATCTGCCAGGCCGCCGATGTTCACACCGACTATGTCGTGCGGTATTTCGGATCCCGTGAAGAACTGTTGTGCCAGGCCATCGAAGCGGCCTTTATTGGGGTCATTTTGCGCGAAGACGGCAACACTTCGCGTATTAACGACACACTCTTCAATTCAGCTGGACTTCTCGAGAAGGCTCATGCCCGCTTTCGCACCATTGCCTACTTGTTGGGATGCGGTGTTGAGCCCGAAAGATTTCAACCAAGTCAGCAAATCGTGCTCGGACTTCTCCTCGCCGAAGCTAAAAATCCAAATACGACCGAGCGCACCAAAACAAGCGTGATCATGATCGGCACTTTGCTCTTTCAAAGTTTGGCTATTTTTGCCGAAGTCAACAGCATCACCGATCAGCAACGGGCCGACTTGTTCGCTTTCATCGGCCACTTGCCACAGATGTCCGCTTCTATAGAGAAAGACCTCGGTTGGGATAAACCATTGCCCAAGAAGCGCAAGTAACTCACGCTTCTTGAATAGGCGATTTACATCGTCGGGGTTTTGCCGATTTCGGCCAAGAATTCATCGTTGTTCTTGAACTGCTTGAGACGGTCAATGAGCAACTCGAGGCCCGGGGCCGGGTTGCCATCAGAAGCCAAGCCCGAGAGAACTCGGCGCAACTTCCAGACCATCTGCAATTGCTTGCGATCAAACAACAACTCTTCGTGACGAGTACCCGACGAGTCAACGTCGATGGCTGGGTAAATACGCTTTTCGGCCAAACGGCGGTCAAGACGCAATTCCATGTTGCCAGTTCCCTTGAACTCTTCGAAGATCGCTTCGTCCATACGGCTGTTGGTCTCAACAAGTGCAGTTGCCAAGATGGTGAGCGAGCCACCTTCTTCAATGTTGCGAGCCGCACCAAAGAAACGCTTTGGCGGATACAACGCACCGGCATCGATACCACCAGAAAGAATCTTTCCGCTGGCCGGTGCTGCCAAGTTGTATGCACGGCTTAAACGAGTGATGCCGTCAAGAATGATGACAACGTCTTTGCCGGTTTCAACAAGACGCTTTGCGCGCTCAATGGTGAGTTCGGCACAATGCGTGTGCTCTTCAGACGGACGGTCGAACGTACTTGAAATAACTTCACCACGAACGGTGCGACGCATGTCGGTCACTTCTTCAGGACGTTCGTCAATGAGCAACACCATCAAAACAACTTCGGGGTTATTGCGCTCGATCGCAGTTGCGATCTCCTTCATGATCGTCGTCTTACCAGCCTTAGGTGGCGACACGATAATTCCGCGTTGACCCTTACCGATTGGTGAGATGAGGTCGATGATGCGTGCAGTCATGTTGCCCGGATCAAGCGGATGCTCAAGCTTCAACTTTTCATCGGGGAACAATGCCGTGAGATCTTCGAAGCGAGGACGATTCTTGACCTTTTCAGGGTCGCCGCCATTCACGGTCAAAACCTCAAGCAAAGCAGGGTTCTTTTCGTTACGGCCAGCAGTGCGCGCCATGCCAGTGACATGGTCGCCCTTGCGCAAACCATATTGACGAGTTTGCTTCACTGATACGTACGCATCTTCACGAGTCGGCAAGTAGCCCTTCACGCGCAAGAAGCCGTAGCCCTCATCGCGCAAGTCGAGGTAACCCTCGATGGTCACTGTTTCTTGCGGAACGAACTCGCCGCCCTGTGCAGTGTTGCCGCTGTCGCGGTTCCAGGTGCGCTCGGTTGTCACTTCGCGATCTTCGCCCTGAGGGCCTTCTTCGCGTCCGCCCTTGCCACGACGGCGACGACGACGATTACGTCCATCACCATCGAAACTGTCGCGATCATTGCGGTCACTACGATCATTGCGCGGGCCACCATTTTGATTTCCCTGTTGACCACCAGGTTGACCGTTGCGATTGTTCTGACCTTGGTAACGCGGGTTGTTGTTGTCACGCGGACCACGTTGTTCGCGCGGTCCGCGATCGCTGCGGTCGCCACGATCGCCACGGTCTCCGCGATCGGTTGCGGCCGGCGCTGATTCGCCACCAGTTAAT
>JBAXIP010000266.1:0-2551 GCA_037138315.1 Actinomycetes bacterium | reverse complement strand
AGTTCGAGCATTGGGTCTATGGCACCAGGTAACAGCATCGTGTCGTCATTGAGCCAAAGCAGATAGTCGAAGTGAGACTTCATTGCGTGACGTTCCGCAAGGCACATGCTTGCCGCCCAAAACAGATTTCCATCGCCTCTGATCACTACGGTATCGGGGAAATCGGCTGTGACCGCATCAGCGGTTCCGTCAGTTGACCCATCATCGACTAAGTGAACCGTGAACGTAGCTTCCGTCACGGAATTGGCCAGCGCCTTCAGAGCTTTAAGGGTCTGCTCCCGACGGTTGTGACACGCCATGAGGACGGCGATATGGGGCTTCATCAGTGCCCACCTCGCCTTCAAATCGAATTCAGATTTTCCCAGTACATTACGCCGTTATTATCGCGGACTGTCCATCTTTCGTTATGGCATCTCGATGACGCGCTCAAACAATAAACTTGAGACCTAAGCACTGTTGAAACGAGGCGTCTTCAGTGACACCCCTAAAGCCCAAATCGACGCATCTCATCCCATTCCAGTAAGCCGTCAAGGAATCGGTCAGCCATGAGCGCGATAGAGAATTCCTTGCTTTTCGCTAAGCACGCATTTTGCATCGCGGACAATCGCACTCGATCCGCCAACAGACTCGACATTGCATCCGCGTAGGTTTTCACCCCGTACGGCGAGTACAAACAAGTCACGTGGTCTTCCAGAAACTCATACTCGGGACCGTGATAGGGATCGGTAGTGGAAACAATGGGACGGCCAGCGACGAGAGAGTCCAGCGCAACCAGGCCGATGCCCTTTGGAATGGCTAGCACATCCGATACGAGAAGGGCGCGCGCCTTCTCGCGTCCTTCGAGACGTCCCAGATACCGAATCGGCAATCCCTGCGCTTCTGCCGCTTGCACATCGCTCCTGCGCGCGCCATCACCTGCGATGAGAAGCGTGAAGCCAGGAAGCAGCGAAGCAATGTGAGGCACTGATTCGAGCAGGAACGCGATCCCTTTCGCATCATCGACCCCACCGATGAACAGGGCAGTCTTACCGGCTTCAATCCCTAGCTCATCTCGAAATCTGGCGATCTCCTCCTCAGTCACGGAATCGAGCTCAGACCGAAGGGCCTCTGTATCTACGGTGTTGTTAAGGACGGTGGTCCGTATCCGCGGAAAACCTTCGCTAACCACATGGTCAGCACCCGCTTGCGTGTAAGCGAAGAACCATTTCGTTCGGCGTGTTAACAACTGCTTCCCCTGAGACATGAGTCCAGATTGCGGGGTTGAATAGCTTCGCCCGTGTCCCCACATACCAACCTGTGCGGCTCCCAATGTCTTGGGAACCAGAAGCCGGTACGTTTCCAAGTTCTTGATCGCCTGCTCGACCACGACCAAATCCGGCTTCGACTCCGCCAAAACCGGAGACAAAGAGCGCAGAGCCAGCTCCTTTCCTCGTAATGAAAACCACCGAGTACCGGCAACCACACCGTAGTCACTTGAGCGCGCGTCCCCACGGGACGCCAGCGATGGAGGCGGCGAAGACTCCACGTATACGAGCGAGCCTCCAGTTTCAACTAACCGGCGTCCAAGAGCGTTCACAAATGGAACACGGTAGGCGGGCATGAACGGATGAATGATCAAAACCTTTGGGCCCGACATTTTCACCTGGTCAACCCGTCCAGACTTAGACACTGTTACTCATACTCTAACCAGAGTATTCCAAGACTTAACAACCCAAAATGCCACCGCTTGATGTTTCCATCCGTTGCATAGGTCTCAGTAGTTCAACCCACCCACTCGACCTGCGAATGCATGATTTATCAGCAGCGACAGGCTGGCGTTCCCACAGGTCGTGGCTCTGAAATGGGCTAGCCTCAATGTAAGAAGTTCAGCGCTTTGCTCTGAGCGAGGATGGTAAATTCTCTAAGCCATGATTCATAGGAGTAGGCGCACAATGAACACCCGCGGCAATCGCTAGTCATGAGAGTCTTGATGGCAGCGTACGCCTGCGATCCTCACGGTGGGAGCGAAGCTCATAATGGCTGGTACACGGCTGAGTCAGTTGCTTGTCTTGGAAACACCGTCACGTTAGCAACTAGACTTGAGCATCGAGGAAGCATCGATTCTTACCTCGGCCAGCACCCGACTTTGCTGATCGAGCCGGTCTACATCTCCGGCAACGGGGTTGGCAACCGCCTTAAAGGCGAGCTCGGTGTCTACACCAGATACAGCCAATGGCAAAGGAATCTGGCGAAGTGGATCCGAAGCCAAGAGGCTGCATGGGATATCGCGCATCACGTCTCATGGGGGTCCATAGACTCCCCATGTGGAGTGCTCGCGGCCAGGGCCCCGGGCGTGATTGGCCCGGTTGGTGGTGGTCAAGTCATGGACCGCGATCACTATCGCTGGATTGAAGGCGCTACGCGGTGGGAAGATCTTCGAACGACCATCGCTCACGCTTCAAGCTTAAATCCGTTCGCCCGACACACGGCTAACAAGAGCGCCCTTATTCTTACTGTGAATCAAGCGACCGCCGAAAAGGCCGCCAAACTCGGAGCGTCCAGAACCGAAATG
>JBAXIP010000265.1:0-2567 GCA_037138315.1 Actinomycetes bacterium | reverse complement strand
ACACCATGAGCGTTATGTCATCGGCCAACCCAAAGTTCGTTGAAATTCTTCAGGGCCCCTACACCGGGGTTCTCACCACGTTGTTTGCCGACGGCAGTCCGCAAAGTACTCCCCTGTGGTTTTTGCTCGATGGCGACGACATTTTGTTCTCGACAACTGCGGGCAAACAGAAGTTGCGCAACATCGCCCGCGATAGTCGCTCCACCTTTGCGGTGTACAACCCCACCAATGATATGAGTTATGTCGAAGTGCGCGGCACCATCGTCGTCACCGAAGATCCAACGGCCAACACCCGTGATCGCATCGTGCAAAAGCACGGCTATGCCGACGGTTCAGCCTTTGATGCGCCCGGCACACAACGACTGACGTTGCGACTGACACCAACGAAAATCATTGGCCGCTAAAAAGCGGAAGAGCTCAAGGATTAGTGAGCGGCTGCGGCAGTGCCGTTGACGCCACCGGCAGCTGACAAACGAGCATGTGCTCGTGCCAACTCGGCAGCTCCAGCCGCGTCATTTTCGTGACGCAACTGTTCTTGCAAACGCTCAATATCGGCTTGCGCTTTGGCCTTATCAATTTCAGAACCAAGCTCAGCGAAGTCAGTCAAGATCGAAACCTTGCCATTGCTCACTTCAACAAACCCGCCGTGTACTGCGACGTCGAGAATTGTTCCCTCGGCCAAGTACACGCGGGTGTGGTTCGGAATGAGCGCTGCAAGAAACGGTGCGTGTCCAGCCAAGAAGGCCACCTCTCCACCACCAAGGGTGCGGGTGATGACCTGAGTTGCCTCGCCAGAGAACAACACTCGTTCTGGCGAGACGACTTCAACGCGCATCGTGCTTGCTTCTGCCATCAGAGGCTCTCCTGAAGCGCTTTCGCCTTGGCGTGTACTTGATCAATGCCACCGACGTTCAAGAACGCCTGCTCGGGCAAATGGTCAAGGTCACCATTGAGAATTGCTTCGAAGCTGGCAACGGTTTCATCAACCGGCACAAACTCGCCTTCGATACCGGTGAACACCTTGGCAACGAAGAACGGCTGCGACAAGAAACGCTGAATCTTGCGAGCACGTGACACCGTGAGGCGGTCTTCTTCGCTGAGTTCATCAAGACCAAGAATGGCAATGATGTCCTGGAGTTCTTTGTAACGCTGCAAGTTTTCCTGCACGTCACGAGCCACCTTGTAGTGACGCTCGCCCACAACTTCTGGCGACAAGATTGTCGACGTTGAAGCCAAGGGGTCTACCGCTGGGTAGATACCGAGCGCTGCCACTTGACGTGACAATTCGGTGGTCGCATCGAGGTGGGTGAACGTGGTGAACGGAGCCGGGTCGGTGTAGTCGTCGGCGGGCACGTACACGGCCTGAAGTGACGTAATTGAACGTCCCTTGGTCGAGGTAATGCGCTCCTGCAACTGACCCATTTCGTCAGCAAGTGTGGGCTGGTAACCCACGGCTGATGGCATACGGCCAAGAAGCGTTGACACTTCAGAACCGGCCTGCACGAAACGGAAAATGTTGTCAACGAACAACAACACGTCCTGGTTCTGCACGTCACGGAAATACTCAGCCATGGTGAGAGCTGACAAAGCAACACGCAAGCGCACGCCCGGTGGTTCGTCCATCTGGCCAAAGACCAAGGCGGCTTTTTCGAACACGCCCGACTCTTCCATTTCAATACGAAGGTCGGTACCTTCACGGGTACGCTCGCCGACTCCGGCGAACACCGACACACCACCGTGCTGTGAAGCCACGCGGTTAATCATTTCGGTAATGAGCACGGTCTTACCCACGCCTGCACCACCGAACAAACCGATCTTTCCACCAGCCAAGTACGGCGTGAGAAGGTCAATAACTTTGACGCCGGTGACGAACATGCGCTTTTGCGGTTCGAGTGCTGCGAAGTCTGGGGCTGGACGGTGAATGTCCCAACGCTCCATGTCGGCAAAGTCGGCCGGATCGCCATCGAGCACATCGCCCCATGCGTTCCATACGTGACCAAGCACGCGGTCACCGACGGGCACGCTTAAGCCACGACCGGTGTTACGCACGGCAGTACCGCGACGCAAACCGTCAGTTGGCTTCAAGCAAACGGCGCGCACGCGACTGTCACCGAGTTGCTGAGCAACTTCAGCGAGAACTTTGATGTCCTCGCCACCGATGTTCACGGTGAACTCGACGGCCGTGTTCAACTCGGGGAGCGAACCCCGCGGGAACTCGACGTCGATAACGGGGCCAGCAATACCGACGACCCGTCCGTCCTTTAGATGATTCTCTGTCATTGTCATAATGTTTTTCCTTTGGAGAATGCTGCGCTACTCGAGGAGTACTTACTGCTTTGCAAATTCTGAATTGCCGATAGGTCCAATTTCAACAAGCCGAACATGCTTGCCACTGTCGCCTGACAAGGCTTCGGCACCACTGACGATTTCCATAATTTCAGTGGTGATTGAGTCTTGACGGGCACGGTTCATAATGCGTGAAAGATTCTTAATGAGCTCTTCCGCGTTGTCGGTTGCGCTCTTCATCGCGCGCTGACGGAAAGCGTGTTCGCTGGCCGCGGCGTTCA
>JBAXIP010000264.1:0-2600 GCA_037138315.1 Actinomycetes bacterium | reverse complement strand
CGGTGATTCCTTCGCGGATATCTTCGCCTAACAAATTGTCTTCCTTTTCTTTCAGAAGTCCGCGGTTCTTGGCGTACTTATTGACAACACTCGTCAACGCAGTCTTGAAACCTTCAACGTGCATTCCGCCTTCAACGGTGCTGATGCCGTTGGCGTAACCATGAATACCTTCGTGATATCCGTTGTTCCACTGAAGTGCGATGTCGAGCATTTGACCTTCGTCTTCATCTTCGTAGTAAGCGACTTTGCTAAACAAAGCTTCTTTCGACTGATTGAGATGCTTCACGAAGTCGACAATGCCGCCCTTGTATTGGAAGGTCACGTCTTGGGTCTTGCCGGTGCGCTCGTCTTTAAAAACAATTTCGAGTCCGCGATTCAAGAAAGCCATGGTTTGTAATCGCTCAAGAACTGTGCGCGCCACAAATTCGGTTCCTTCTGAAGCAAAGATGGTCTGATCGGGCCAGAAAGTGACCGACGTGCCGTTCTTACGTCCACGAGCGGGGGTGTCGCCAGTAATGGCAATCTTTCCTTTTGGTTTTCCACCGTCTTCAAACTCAAGTTCGTAACGCTTACCACCGCGATCAATTTCAAGTATGAGTTTGGTCGAGAGTGCATTAACTACCGAAACACCTACGCCGTGCAGGCCACCAGAAACTTTGTAGCCCTCGCCGCCAAACTTTCCGCCGGCGTGCAGCACCGTCAAAACAACTTCGGCTGCGCTCTTGCCTTTATGCGGGCCTGATGGATATGGATCAACCGGAATACCGCGACCGTTGTCATCAACACGGCAACCGCCGTTCTCGAGCAGGGTCACACCAATAGTGGTGCAATGACCAGCCATCGCTTCGTCGACAGCGTTGTCAACGACTTCCCAAATCAAATGGTGAAGCCCGGTTAAACCAGTCGAACCGATGTACATACCAGGTCGTTTGCGAACAGGATCAAGACCTTCGAGAACCTGGATATCTTTGGCGCCGTAATCGCCTGTGGTGGTAGTGCTTTTATTGGACACGTATTCCTCTTGGGTGGGTTTAGAAGGCCGTAACGACTGTGTGCTCCGGACGAAAATCTTGGGCGACACGATGGCTCAACACAACGAAAAAATCTTAGTCGCTAACAACCTCTTAAGCGCGTCAATACGGGCCTCATACGCAGGGCAAATACACTATTTTTTGGCATGTTTTTATGATCCGAAATTGAACCAATTATCGGCGCCGTTGCACCCGAATTTCGAGTCGTTCAACGGGCATCGCTCCCCCAACATTGAGACGGGTCAAAAGGTCGGCTTCAAGAAATTTCAATTGGGTCGCCCAGGCTGGTTCGTCGACCTCAACAATCAAAGTTCCGGCATCAAGTTTGAGAGGTTTGACATGACTACAGACGGGTTCGCCCACGATTTCGGCCCATCGTGAAAAGACCGTCACGGTGGTCTGGCGATCTCCACCCCGCAACGACTTGAGAAGTCGATCAATACTGCTCGAAATCGGGGTTGGTTCAGGATTGATCGGTGACAACGGCGCCTCCTTCAATTCGCAGCACCCGATCGGGTCGCGCGGCCTCAGGAAGGGCGCTCGCAGTAGTGATGACAACCTGGCCTTTGGGCAGATGGGTTAAGAGTGCGGTGCATCGATCGGGGTCGAGTTCGGACAAAACATCATCGAGAACCAGCAGTGGTGTCATGTCAGTCTTTTCGGCAACCAACTGGTGGGCGGCGAGCCGTAACGACAGCGCGAGCGACCGCATTTCACCCTGGCTCGCGTGTGTTCTCGCTGGTAACGACCCGAGGTATAGATCAATGTCATCTCGGTGAGGTCCGACGGTTGAGACGCCTCGCCGAATGTCGTCTTGTCGCGCTGCGGCTAACGCCATTCCTAGACCCGTTCGCCGCCAGGGTGGTTCGTATTGCATTGTTACGGCCATCGGGTGGCCGGCCAAGTGTTGATAGGCCTGTTGCACTAACGGTTGAAGTTGCGCGAGCACCGTGGCGCGTTCGTGACCAATTTCGTTTCCGACCGCTGCGAGTTTCTCATCCCAGACATCAAGAGTGAACCCGACCTCTTCAGTCAGACGACCATTTGCTTGACGTAAAAGTGTGTTGCGTTGTTTTAAAACACGATCAAGTTCAAGGCGTAATGCGTCGTTGCGTAACGCCAGGCTTACCAACGTTTCGTCAACGAAACGTCGCCGTTCGGACGGTGAACCTTTTATAAGTTCAAGATCATCTGGCGAGAAAACAGTGACCCGCAGCACTCCAAGTAAATCACGCGTGCGTGGTAGTCGTTGTTTGTTGACTTGAACAATGGTTCGTCCTTGACGTTGAATCTGCACTTCAACTTGTAACTCGCGACCATCGTTGTGGCGCACGACTGCGCGAATCGTCGCGAACTCTGCACCTTCACGAACTAAGGCAACTGGTGGTACTTGACGAAAACTGTCGAGTGTTGCCAAGAAAGCCATCGCCTCAGCAACGTTGGTTTTTCCTTGCGCGTTACGCCCAACAATTGCTGTGACACCAGACGTCAATGCAAACGACGCGTTGATGTAGTTGCGAAAATCGACGAGCTCTAATTGCTCGACGATCATCGCGCGATCACGACTTC
>JBAXIP010000263.1:0-2645 GCA_037138315.1 Actinomycetes bacterium | reverse complement strand
GTTTCAGTCACTGGTGTCAATCAAACAAATCTCACGTCAATCAACACTGTTCTTGAAGTTTTGAATGCATCTGCAACCGATTCGCGCAGTGAAGTGCAGGCAGTTGTTGATAGTTATACAACTATTTTGAATGGTGCCGATGGAACCTCAAATAGTGCAATTTCATTGACGTTTACTCAGTATCAAGCCCTTGGATTAACGGCCATTACAACCTCTGCCCAAGCAAGTCTTCTGAGTTCAATTCTTGATGCCCGCACCAGGAACGACGTTGACACGTATCTTGAACTACAAGGAATCGCCAGTGTTGTCGCTCGATTGGCAGCAGTCGCGGCTGGCGGAGTTGCTTCACCCGCATTGACGCCTGAAGATTTTGCGCTCATTGGTGTTACTGGTGTGACGACATCAAACCTTGCGGCAGTCATTGCCGCGATCTCCGTCACGGTAGGCAATGGTTCGGGTATTGACACCCTCGCGAAGTTACAAACGGTTGTTGATGCCGGAATCTCTGCGGCACGAGCTGCGTCACTTGCAATCATTTCTAGTTACACGGGAAGCAATACTGCTCCTGCCCTGAGCGACTTTGAAAATATCGGCGTGACTGGGGTTGATTCGGCAAACATCGCTGCGGTCAATACTTTTATTGCGTACAAGGCCGCGGCTGACACTGATTCGCGGGCCGAAGTGCAATCACTTGTTGACGCCTATGCCAAGGTTGTTTCGTTGGCCAATGGTGCTGCGGACGGTGGGGTGCCGTTAACAGCCGCCGAGTTCTCATCGCTCGGATTGCCTGCGGTGGATACTCCTGCAGAAGTGAATCTGCTCAATGAGCTCATTGACATTCGCCCAACATCGGCCGTTGATAGTTATCAAGAGATTGCGGCATTGGCCTCAATAGTGACTCGCTTCATCGGCGAAGTCGGTGGAACTCCGGCAGTTCCCGCACTCACGCCTGCAGATTTTGCTGCTCTCGGATTGAGCGGAGTGACTGACGCAAATCTTGCGGAAGTTCTTGCGGCCATTCGTGCAAGTGGTACAGACGGATCCGGAATTGATTCTTTGTCGGAGATGCGTTCAATCGTTGATGGCGCCGTGGCGCAGTCTCGTCTCGATGCGATTGATCGAATCAGCAGGTATGACGGTACTAGTGCAACAGTTGTGCCGACCTTGAATGACTTTGCTAACGCCGGTGCCACTGGGGTAACGACGAACAATTTGTCGTCAGTCAATTCAGCATTTGCTGTGATTGGTATGTCTGATTCGGACTCAACTCTTGAGATTCAAAATATCGTTTCTGGTTATGTAGCGATTTTGAACGGTGCCGATGGCGTCAGCGACAATGACATTGTCCTCACCCAGGGTCAATACGTGGCGATGGGACTGACGCGAATCGATACCGCAGCAAAGTCAGTATTACTGAATGAGATCTTTGACAAGTTTGCCCTTGCCAAAGTCGATACATACCCCGAACTTCAAGCATCGTCTGACGTAGTTGCCGATATCTTCCTGGTCGCCATCGGTGGACAAGCTCAAACGGCGCTGTCGATTGAAAGACTCGCATCGATCGGGATAACGGGTGTTACCACTGACAATTTGGCTCTGGTAGTCCAAGCGATAGCCAATTCGGCAGATGACACATCTGGTGTCGATTCTCTGAGCGACATTCAATTGATCGTTACTCAAGTGCGAGCCGATCAGGCCAATGCACTTGGAGTGATTAGTGGTTACGACGGAACAAATACCGTCCCTTCGTTGAATACGTTTACCAACGCAGGAATCATTGGCGTTGATGCCACAAACATCGGCATCATTAATCAGTTCTTGGCGGTTATGCCTGCAACTGCTACTGATTCTGTAGCCGAAGTTCAAGCTCTTGTTGACGCTGTATTGAAGTTGATGATTTGTGCCGATGGCACGGCCAATGGCAATTGCACTTTTACCGCTGCCGAATTTCAAGCGATGGGTTACAGCGACATTGACACTCAAGAAGAAGTCGATGCTCTCAACGCCGATCTTGATGTTCTGGACCTGACTCCCAGTGAAGAATCGCGAAGGACGACCGAGACTGTCAACGCGGTGATTGAACGCTTCCGTCCACGTCCAGTTACAACGACAGTCCCGCCGACAACGAGTCCCGCAACAACTGTGCCGGCAACGAGTCCCGCAACGACTGTTCCTGCGCCGCCAAGCCCAGTGACGACGGTTCCAGAAGTACCCGCCACAGCGGCGCCGACAAGCACCGTTCCAGTAACGACTACAACAACTACAACTACTTTGCCGACTTTGGATCTACTTCCAGGTAGTAACGGCGTGAAAACAGCACCCGATCAAGCGGTTGCGGTGATTGATGGTGTTGTGGTTGATCTTGTTGTGACGATTAACGATGACAATTCAGCGACCATTGAGTATCCAGGGAATTTCATTGTGCGGATTATCCCGATCAATCCCAATGATGGTGTGGTCCTTGCTGATGGCGCATCGGGTCTGCGCGTATATCGCGACCGAACCGTGTCGATACAAGGTGAAGGTTTTGCGCCAGCAACAGAAGTTGAAGTGTGGATTAACTCAACACCAATCAAACTCGGTACGGCGCTCACTGATTCAAATGGTGCATTTAGCCAAACCTTTGATGTACCGCCTGGTGTCGA
>JBAXIP010000262.1:0-2663 GCA_037138315.1 Actinomycetes bacterium | reverse complement strand
GGATGACACGCATCGCTCGGACGAACCATCGTCCCGGCTGCGTCACCCTACCCACACCCGTGTCACAAACGGGTGGATGTGACCTAAGCAAGACGATATGACTCACTTAAAGGCGACGAACTGGGCCTTCAGGTGGCAGTAAAGCCGCATATGGCGCAAACGTCGCACGATCAACCAGTCGACCTTGTTTGCGCATCTCATCAAAGAGTGCTGTCACAACATGAGACATCGAGATGGACTTCTTTTCATCTGCTGCTCTGAATGCTGCACCGAGAGCGACTGAACGAATATCTGCACCAGACAACTTGAACTGCGAACAGAAGTCAATATCAACCTCATTTTGTGGAGCGTCACTTGGTAATGCCTTCAACCACAGCGTGCGTCGTTCGCCTTCATCAGGAGCTTGGAAATCAACGACCACATGAATACGGCGCAAGAACGCGTTGTCGATATTGCTACTGAGGTTGGTAGTCAAAATAACTAAACCGTCAAACCGTTCGATGCGTTGCAGCAAATAAGAAACCTCAAGGTTTGCATAACGATCTTGTGCATCAGATACTTCACTTCGTTTTCCAAAAATGCTGTCGGCCTCATCGAACAACAGAACCACATTGCCCGTGTCGGCGACATCAAAAAGTTGTTCGAGATTCTTTTCAGTTTCTCCAATGTATTTTGAAACCATTGTTGCAAGGTTGACTTTGAAAAGATCAAGCCCCAAGTCGGCAGCGATCACTTCAGCCGACATTGTTTTTCCGGTTCCAGGAGGACCACTAAACATGGCCACAACACCAGCCGATGGAATCGGCTTGAAGCCCCATTCATCGAGAACCGTGTCACGATGCCGGTAACGAGCAGCGACCATTCGCACGCGTTCAAAATCTTCAACTGGCAAAACTAAATCGTCCCAGGTGCGCGTCGGGCGAATCCGCGTTGTTAGTCGATCAAGATCTCCGGTAACTAATCGTCGCGCCGCATGGCTTGGATCGCCACCAAGTGCTGGCAGTGATTTTTTGATTTGGTCTAATTGCGTAAACGTCAAACGATGCCCAGCGCCTAATGCCCCGCCCATTTGTTGCAAAACCGATGAAGCACTCGCAACGCGATCACTAATTTGATCATCAACCCACGCGCGGTCGGGCAGTTGTTCTAGAGGAATTTGATTTTCTGACAGGATTCCCCAACGCAAATGATCAGCACGTTCAATCCACCATTTAATTCGGGCGGGTACAGAATCAACAATGTCCACTAAGACCGCGGCATCGCACAAAGTTGCTTCACGAACGACTGCTGCCCAGTTCGTTGACTCGTCTGTTCCTTTCAAGGCAATCGCCCGCGTGGCACCAAGTCGTACCAATGCACGATGGCGACGAGCCGATCGATCTGGACCAGCAACCAAAATCACTTGAGCGTCACCTGACCCTGTGACACCTGCAATGTGTTCAATGTCAATGGGTAATTCGGGGTCACGGTCTTGCGACCCGAGCAACGACCACACCAACGACGGCGCAAGATGAATCTCGCGAGTCGCCCATGACCCTTCGCTTTTCACTTGGATAAAACCAGATCGCATCAACCGGCTGTCTGGAGCAGCACTTGAAAGTGAGTCTGGCAAGACATGAGAGATGACACCCAGCGTCACCGTGCCGTCGGCTTTGCCGCCCAGACCCGCAACTACTCGACGACGTTCTGGTCGCACTTCAACGGCAGCGAGGAAAGCGACAAGGGCTGCATCGTGCTTATCAGAACGGGCCAGACGAACCGCCGAGGCAAACAGAGACTTACTTGAAATCTCGGCTTCTAATAGTTTCCAAGCCGAAACAAGATTCTTCTGTGTCTCTTTTTCGATGTCGTCTTGAGACTTAAATCCCGGTAAGAGCAAACCTTGTTTGGCTAAATCGTCGCCTACTGGGCCTTGCTTGATAATCCCGAATCGCAAAATCTCATCGGCAAACAATTCCCATGAGTTAAGGTTTTTTGACGATCCGAATTTCATTTTTGATCCGTGACAGGTGAGAAAATCTCTGACTTATTGGCAAGTTGACATACGAAGGCAATCAAGCGATCTCCCACAGTGTAGAGAGATCTTCACCCCGAGCAATCACCCAAAAGTTCACTCAAAATCGATGCCGAAGACCAGATACCCATCAGAATCTGAATAAGCAGCACGCATGATTTCATTCCCAGCCGTTCTTCGATGATCCCGAGTTGGGGTACCCTTCGCTGATGCGCCTGACCCCTCCCGCCGCCTGCGTGTTAACGGCTATCGCTACTGCCGCGTCGGTGTACATCTCCCGATCAATCACCAACGAGAGCGTGAGTCAGATCAATCCGCTCTTTGCCGCAATCGGCGGTTTCGTAATTCCGGCCTACGCCTTCAATATTGTGAAGAAAAGCCGTACCAAACCCAAGAATCCGCAAAAACTCGTCGCGATTGTCGCCTTAGGAATTGTGTTGCCAGTCCTCACCATTTTGTGGGTTGGCAATCGCGACCATGCCTACAAGGTGCAAATGGGCACGATGTTTGTCGTACTCGGTATCTGCGCCATCGCGTTCATTCCCGCCGCATTGAAAGCAACAAAATCAGACGATTTATGAAGTAACCAAACCGCGCATGTCGCCTTCGGCACGCCATTGCTCTAACACCTGCACAAAGGCCACTGGCC
>JBAXIP010000261.1:0-2708 GCA_037138315.1 Actinomycetes bacterium | reverse complement strand
TAGACGAGCCGTCGGGATTAGTCACCCTTCGTCCAGCCGTCGCGCTGACCGAAGGTCACACATATGAGGTAACGATTGGCGACCTTGTGACTGCTCAGGGCCAACCAGTTGAAATTGATGAGACCAAGCGTCAATGGAGTTTCACGGTTGCAAGTGAAGAATCGCTGTCGAGTCGTCTGCTCCACGAACGTTCAGTTGCGTACGAACAGATTGGTGATGGCGTTCCCAAATTTACGGTTGACACTGTGTCGCCAGGTGATGTTCAAACGATTGACGGAACCTTAGAGATTCCAAACTTTCTCGATAACGATGGATCACCCGGCGGCAAACTTTTATTTGATGCAGACGGAAACCCCGCAATTAATCCCGATCATCCGACCTACGAAGCCGCTTACCGTTGTGTGATCCCCAATGAAGTCAGCAGTCCGGTACCAGCGTTGCTTTACGGTCATGGGTTGATGGGCTCACGAGATCAAGTTGATTTTTTTGGCGCTTTCGCAGGTCAAGGAATGATTGGAGCGTGTGCCGTCGACTGGTTAGGTATGGCAACTGAAGATGTAGCAAACCTCGCTGGGATATTAGGTGACATGAGCCGATTCAACGAACAAGTTGACCGCATGTTGCAAGGTCACATTGCTTTCCAGATGCTGGGTCGACTCACGAATAGCCCATCGGGGTTTGTCTCAAATCAAGCTTTTCAAAATGCCGACGGCTCCCCCATTTTGAAAGCCGACTCAACAGTTTTTGTCGGCAACAGTCAAGGCGGAATTTTAGGCGGGGCTGCATCAGCAATTTCAACGGAATGGCATCGCGCAGTTCTCGGTGTGCCTGGAATGAATTATTCACTTCTGCTGCCGCGGTCAAGTGATTGGCCAGAGTTTGAAGTGATCTTTGATCAGGCATATACACAACCAGAGGATCAACTCATTTCGCTGGCATTAGTGCAACTTTTGTGGGATCGTGGCGAGAACGGCGGTTACGCACAACACTTGACATCTACTCCGTATCAAGGAATTGAATCAAAGAACATCCTATTGGTTGAAGCCTTTGGAGATCATCAAGTTGCCAACGTTGGAACTGAAGTTCTCGCCCGCACGATCAACGCCAAAGTTCATTCGCCATCTGTGAAGGACGGTCGTAGTTTGTCGAAAACCCCATTCTGGGGAATCGAACAAATTGAGTCGTATCCCTTTAATGGTTCGGCCTTGGTGATGTGGGATTACGGAACCCCTGCCCCACCGATAGGTGCTGCTGCGCCAACTGAGCCAGAGTTTGGTCTCGATCCACATGGTGCTGGCAGTGATGAAGCGCTCGTTCTCGTTCAAGCACTCGGTTATCTGCTGGGTGGACAACTACAAAATGTCTGTGGTGATGGTCCGTGTGTCGGGACGCAGATTGACGGCTAAATCAGAGAGCTAAATCAGATAAATGATCAGCACTTTTTGAGGGCAGCAGTGATGTCATCAACTGAGCGGAAAGTAAGCCCGGCTAAAGCACGGTGGGCGTACACAATCTTGCCCTGTCGGTCAACCACGAAAACACTGCGACGCGGGAAGCCTAAAGGCCCGAGCGTTCCGTACAACGCCGCTACTTCTTTGTTGACATCGGCAAGTAACGGAAATTTGAAACCATGCTTGCCCGAGAAATCTTCGTGACTTGAAACATCTTGAGCCGAAATCGCCAGAACCTGTGCGTCAAGTTGTTCAAACTCTGAAAGTTCGTTGTTGTAAGTATTGAGTTGCTTGGTGCACACGGGTGTGTCGTCACCTGGGTAGAACACGAGCACCACAGGCTTGCCAGAGTAATCGTTCAACGCATACGACTTGCTGGCCGTACCTGGAAGTGAAAAGTTTGGTGCCTGATCGCCTACTGAAATACTCATTCGAGTGCCTCCATGATTTCGTCGCTGATGTCAAAATTTGCATAAACGTCTTGGACATCATCGTTGTCCTCGAGTGCGTCCATCACCTTCATGATTTTCGCCGCAGTTTCAGCATCGGTGACATCAATGATTGTTGAGGACACCATAGTTGACTCGGCTGACAAGACCTCGATGCCGGCGGTCTCAAGAGCAGTCTTGACGTCATACACCGCATTGGGTTCACTTAAAATTTTCCACGACGAACCGTCACGACTGATGTCTTCGGCTCCCGCATCGAGGGCGAGCAACATAATGTCATCTTCGCTTGTGGTTCCCCCAACATAAATGACTCCACGACGACTGAACTGCCAGCCAACTGCGCCAGGTTCGGCCATTGCGCCGCCTAATTTCGAAAAGATATTTCGCACGTCTGCTCCGGTGCGATTGCGATTGTTCGTCAAAGTATCAACCAACATTGCGACACCACCGGGCGCGTAACCCTCATACGTAATCGACTCGTAGTTCTCGCCTTGGACTTCGCCAGAACCGCGTTTGACGGCGCGGTCGATGGCGTCGTTAGTCATCTGGCCTGCTTTGGCTTTTTGAATCACTGTTCGCAACGTGGCGTTTGAGTTGATGTCTCCCCCACCCTCACGGGCCGCTACTTCAATTTGGCGAGCAATCTTGGCGAACAATTTCCCACGAGCTTTATCGGCTGCGCCCTTTTTGTGTTTGATTGTCGCCCATTTGGAATGTCCGGACATGGCTACCTCTTACTTGTTGTCAATGAATCGTGAATGATGGACAGAAAAATCTCGTGCACCCGTAAGTCTGTCACGAGTTCGGG
>JBAXIP010000260.1:0-2709 GCA_037138315.1 Actinomycetes bacterium | reverse complement strand
TCGAGTCGCACATGGCCTTTGCACGCCAACAACGGACCGAGCAAATTGATTGACGCACGAATCGTCTCGACCAATTCGGACGGCGCGATTGACTTCACGTCGCCACGATTGGTTAACAACAAAACATCGGTGCGGTGAAGATCGTGTGAAACATCAACACCCAACGCGCCCAGCAGTGATCCCATCGTGTCAACATCAGAAATGGCGGGCACGTTGGTGAGCTCGTGAGTGCCTTCTGCATAGAGCGACGCAACCATGAGCTTCAAAACCGAGTTTTTCGCACCGGGAACATCGACTTCTCCGGCCAATGGACCACTGCGGTGAACAACGATGCGATCCATGAACCCCAAATATAGGTCGCCAAGTAGGCTCGCCGCTGTGGGTCGCGATGTGAAACATCTGGTACGGACGTGGCCCGATACTCCCGAAAGTCGCAATTGGCTCACATCGCCACGCGAAGACATCGTCCTCGAAGCACCTGGCAAGTCCACTGCAACCGAGATCGCCGTTTTTGATCAAGATACGGGCCCGTTTGTTGAGTATCGACGCACCGTTGCCACAAGTACCGACGGCGCTCAACTCATTGAGACTCTCGACTATCGCCTTGTCATTCCGTGGTTCTCGTGGTTATTTGGTCGGCTGATTGGTCGCCTACTTCGCCGTCGCGCCGTTGGACCAGAACCCAGCGGTCAACCCGCATGGGCTCCACCCGATCGCCTCACGGCACGTCAAGCCCAAGTACTTGGTTTGCTCGCGGCAGCTTCGTTGTTGAGCGCGTTCGTCAACACACTCTTCACGCAAACAGTTGCGTTTGCTGGCGACAACTTTGGTGTTGGCGATTGGGGCCGCGGTGTGGCCGGCACTGTGGTGCGCGTCGGAATCATTTTGGGTTTACCCGCGGCGCTACTCGCCGATCGCATTGGTCGACGGCGCGTCGTGATTGTGTTGGCGTGGGCCGCGCCGATCATCGCGTCGCTTGGTGCACTTGCTCCCAACTTTCCGATACTTGTTGCCACTCAAACGTTAGGACGACCGCTCGGACTTGCTCTTGATCTTTTAGTGGCAGTGATTGCTGCCGAAGAAATGCCACGCGGTTCGCGCGCTTATGCCGTTGGACTGTTAGCGATGGCCAACGGACTCGGTGCTGGCGTTGCGGTCATTGCGTTGCCACTCGCCGACATCGGTAACAACGGCTGGCGTTTCATCTATGTCATTGCGTTGGTGTGGCTGGCAGTTGCTCTTGATCTCACGCGTCGACTGCCTGAGACTCGTCGTTTTGAATGGCACCTAGAAGATGTCAAGGCAACCCCCGTGCCGAAACTTCGTCGCAAGCGCTTGGCAATACAGATGGCGGTTGCATTCTTTGGCAACATGCTTCTGTCGCCCGCATCATTTTTTCAGAACTCATATCTCAAAGATGAGCGCGGATTTTCGGCGGGCATGGTTGCGGTGTTCACCCTTGTCACGTCAACGCCGGCAGTGATTGGGCTCATTGTTGGTGCGCGCGTTGCCGATCAGAAAGGCCGACGGCGATTAGCCATGGTCTGCGCACCTATTGGTGGTTTGTTGATCGCCTTGTCGTTTGGCACATCGGGTGCATTGATGTGGATGGTCGCCATATTTGGCGCAATGGTTGCAGCCACCGCGTACCCACCACTTGCGGTGTATCGCACCGAATTATTCCCTACTGGCAACCGTGGTCGCGCGGCGTTCTTGATTCTGGCGAGCGCGCTCATTGGCGGAAGCATCTCATTACTCATTACTGGCGCAATCGTGGATGATGGAACCAGTTATGGTCCCGTCATGTTGGCACTTGTGTTCGGACCAGTGATTGTGGCTTTAATTGTGTTCTTCACGTATCCCGAAACTGCACATCGTGAACTCGAAGAACTGAATCCCGAAGATCACACGCTTCCAGTTAAACGACCCAACCAGTCCTGAATCACTTCGGCGATTTCGCCGTCTTTCTTTTTCATCTCGTGATGGGCGTGCTGAACGAAATGATGCGTCACCTCACCAGGAATCTTGGCAGTCCATTCTTGTAGTTCATCAGGTGAACCGAATTCGTCTTTGGTTCCTTGAATAAATAAGCAAGGAACATTGAGTCGTTCAAAATGTTCAACGCGCAAACTCTCGGGCTTGGCCGGCGGGTGCAACGGATACGAAATCAAAATGACGCCAGCAACTGGCAATGCGTCAAGACCATCTGTGTCGGGCACACCAGCGGCCACCATCGAGCACATGCGGCCACCCATTGATCGCCCACCTAATACGAGTTGTTGAGTTGACACACTCAGGTCAGTGGCAAATGTTTCAGCACATTCGCGAACGCGAGCAACCAATTTGCGCGGACGGTCGGGAGCTTTACGACCTTCAATGCGATATTCAAAATCGTTGCGTCGAACCGGCAATGGCGAAAGTTTGTCTTCAATCGCGGCGAGCGATGGGTGTTCGCTACCTGAACCAGCACCGGGAAACAGCAGAACTCCGCTGACCGCGGTCACGAGTTGGCCAACAAAATGCGGCGGGCCTCGCCCAAATCGTCAATAGAAACTCCAGCTTTCATTTCATCGCCTCCGCGGTCTGGGTGAGCCTCACGTAATCGATCGCGAAATTTTGCTTTCACTTCTTTTGACGACGGTTTGGTTGTTCCAACAGGGAAGCCTAAGAGTTCAAGAGCCCATGCACGGGGATCACCAAGTAATCGCA
>JBAXIP010000259.1:0-2729 GCA_037138315.1 Actinomycetes bacterium | reverse complement strand
TTTGATGACAAGTCACTTGCCGAATGCGTTGTCAAGAACGGCTTCACTCTTGTTCGTACCGAGGCTCGTTTCTTGCCGATGACCTTAAAGAGTCGACTCAGTGCCGGACACAAACTTGTTCCGCTGTACTTACGCCTCCCGTGGCGCCCACTGGCGGGCCAGATGTTGGTCATCGCCAAGAAATCATGAAGTCAGCGCCCCTTACTAAACGGACGATCCTGTGTCTCGCGTTCCTACTAGTTTTAGTCGGCGTTGTTTTTCGCCTCTTGATGATTCGAGAACCATTCGGTGTGGTCAACTCGGACGAAGCGATGGCCGGACTCATGGCTCGAGGAATTCGTAACGGCCATTTCACAAGTTTTTATTGGGGCCAAAACTATGGAGGATCTTTTGAGGCGTACATTTTGGCGATTCTCGGGCTCATCATCCCAGAACACATTGTTTTCTTTTTTCTCCCAATCGTCGAATCAATCTTTATTGCATTCCTACTTTTTCAAATCTCTAAAGCGAACCTCGGCCGAGATCTTTCTTTTTTAGTCGCGTCGCTTTCTTTCGTGTTCCCCGCGTTGACTGTATGGAACAGCGCTCGCCCCATGCTTTTTTATCAATCAACAATCATTCTTGGACTGACTTCAATTTTAATTGTTTCCAAGAAAACCCGACTGATCAGTACATCAAACTGGATATTCCTCGGAGCCCTCTTTGGTTTTGGCTGGTGGGGTTCGGCGCAATCTCTTTTCTTTATCGTTCCTTGTCTTGTCACGGTGCTCGCTCAGCGGAATTTCCCATCTATCCGCCAGTTCGGACTGGCAATAGTTTCATTTCTTCTTGCTAGCGGACCTTGGTGGTATACGAATTTTCATACTGGATTCGCGTCACTTTCTGATGGACCACCAGCCGATGGCACAATTCGTGACCACCTCATGACTCAACTCAAAATTGGATGGCCGTCGGTGTTCGGACTACGTCAACCATTTAACGGCGAGTGGCTTCATGCTTCTCTTCCTTTTGTTTTCCTCACACTTCTAGTTGGATCTGCGATCTATTACCTCCCGCGAGTGTTCAGGGAACGACGTTGCCCGAAAGCGCTGTTGTTGGTCATCCCAACATTCGTCATTCTGCAAGCCCTTGCCCCCACCGGCTCATTCGTTGGATCAGGGCGCTACTACATTTTCGTTGTTCCATCTGTGCTCGTAGCGATCGGCACTTTCTTCGCCTTTTTAGTGAACAGATTTGACCGAATCGGAAAGTTTGTCGTCGCATCTTTAGTCATTTGTGCGCTTATTTCGACGGCAGTGTCACTCAGGGCAATACGTCATTTCCAATTTGGCCCGACTCACCTTTCAGATGTTGCAACTGCCTTGAACGAGCACAACATTTCTGGGGTATACGGGGACTATTGGGTGGTCTACGCATTGGCGTGGGAGGACTCACAACTCAAAGTATCGCCGACAACCACAGAGCGCCGACCCGATTGGTCGCAAGAGATACGAGCAAATCAAGATGTGGCTTACGTTTTCTGGACGGAATACAGCGTCGACCTTGACAGACTTGAATCCACAAAAGTTGCTCTTGGTCTAAGAACTCAATTTGATGAAATCCATGTCGGAAATTATGTGTTGCTCTTTCCTCAAATCAATATCCCGCCTGAAGATCTCTAGTGATCATTCAATTTCTAGACAATTTCAAGACAAACAAACCTTTCATGCGACTGATTCGTGCCGATGATATGTCTGTGATGAAATCTCGTGTGGTCGTTGTAGTTAGTTTGCTGCTGTCGAGTTTGATCGCCTTGCACCAACCAGCACTTGCCGCCACCTATACAACGATCAACTTCACCCTCAACACCAGCGGAACGATCGGTAGCATCGGCGTCGACGCGATTTACAACGGTTCTGGTGGTGGCGGAGATTACGACAAGATGGTTCGCTGGAGCGCCGATGGACGACTTTGGAATTTTGACCGCACTCTTGGATCCCCAACTTTTGGCTGGAGGACTTCTCAATCAAATGGCATCACCGTGAGTGGGTCGGCTTCGATGATGCGTCTTGAGATTTATCCTCACCCACCAACCAACTGCTCAGGCACCAATGAAAATGATCCGTGCTACTGGCAAACGTACGATCCGTGGCAAGGCATCTATGGCGGAGTGCAGATTCAAGTCGATTCAACAATGGGATCAGATTGGTTGAATGTCGGCCAAATTGATTTGCCTCAACTCGGTGTCAACGGCGCGTTTCGTTTACAGGGCAACATCTTGTCGCACGATGCAGTGCCCGACAATCGCGTTGAAGTTGACATCTTTCAAATTGATTGCAATTGGCACCAAACATGCGACCACCCGCCCATCAATAATCGCGGAGTATCAATTGGCGCTTTCGCGTCAACAAAGAATAAGGGCAACGCCTGGACCGGTGGAATCGCCTATGCCGGCCATTACGTCATATACATCCGCGACATGTTCACTGGACGTCACCTGCACGGCATCGTTGATATCTCACCCACCAATATTCCAACGATTGACCTCGACGCAGTGTGTTTCGGAATTCCAATTTGTACTTTTGATGAAGGAAGTTCGGCGACGGCAACTGGCGGCTTTCACTCACTCAATCCAACCCGCATCCTTGATACTCGTAACGGCACCGGTATCACCAACGGACCGATTAGATACGGCGACGGAAGCCAAGCGTCAACCAATCCGCAGTTTCGTGCCGATGACGCCGCCAACC
>JBAXIP010000258.1:0-2735 GCA_037138315.1 Actinomycetes bacterium | reverse complement strand
ATCGCCACAGCACTATCGATACGGCTCCCGTATTTGGTGATGCACTCAGCACCGGCGATATCAGTGTGGCTCACATTGACGGACTCTCGCGGGCCTTCAAGATCGTCGGCGATCAGCCTGACGCACTCATTGAACGCTTGCCGGCGCTCATCAACGCCGCAACCCACATGAATGCCGACGATTTCGATCGTCACGTCAAGAACACTGCCAAGGAATTGGTATCAGACGGTGGGCTGAGCCGACTCGAGCAACAACGTCGCGAAACCCACTTCAAAATGTGGAATGACCTTGAGGGCAACATGCAAATCCGTGGTCAATTCGATCCCGAACGAGGAGCGATCTTTCAAAACCTCGTCAGCCAACGGGTTGAGGCCATGTTTCACAGCGGCGACGGCAACGTTCGTGTCGATTCCGCGACTTAAGTTTCTGCTGCATGCTGACCTCCGTATCGTCGTGGCAAACCGTCATTGCGTGCTCGTCGCTGACTCACCGGTCTCGAACCGCTGCGTCGGCAATCTCTTTTTTCTTAAGTTGAGAAATGCGGCTTGCGATGTTCTCACCCGATGATCAGCTGCGCACGTAAAATCTGGACGCGCAGGCAGTCTGTCGCAGCGGCGGTAGTTCGACGCCCCCGAACCAATACATACCTTCTTACTGTGCGTCGGACGTGCCGATAAGACAGAGCTGCCGACGAGCGTCCATCCGTTCTATGAGCAACCTCGGTCAATCGGTATCTTGAAATTGAGGTCTGGCGAGGCAAAGCAGCCATTCCATCACTGCTCAATCCACCATATTGATTATTGGGAAAATGGTGGGCCGACCGATCTCGACAACTTGATTCCACTTTGTAGTTGACATCACCACAAAGCTCACGAAGGTGGCTGGAAGTTGACCCTTGATCCAAATAACCGCCAGCTCACCGTGAATTATCCGTGAGTTCGGTGCTAGACCTCTCGGTATGTCTATGGGTCAAAAAATGATTTCAAGCCTGCTCGGAATCTCATTTCTGGTTGCGTGCGGCTCAAGCCTTGATGAGACAACGTCTTCGGTGGCGCCATCAACCACTCAGTTGATGGCAACAACAACTGCAGTCTCGACGAGTACTACGACGACGTCAACGACCACCATGCCAATCAAACAAGCACAATCAATAATCTTGTTTGACTTCAATGATCAGAACGATGTCTCTGATTGGTTCAACCAAAACGACACCGTCATGGGCGGGGTTTCCGATAGCGCCACCAAGTGGGTTGATGGGCATTTAGTTTTCTCTGGCAACTTGTCGCTCGACAACAACGGAGGATTCACTTCTACCTTCGGGCCGGTCAATGACCAACTACCAACGCTGATGTTCGGGGCCGACTCCATCATCGTGACAGCCCGAGGCGACGGCCAGACCTACCTCATGCAAATCAGAAACTACGACAACACGCGCTACGTTCAGCGCTTCACAACGGTCGCCGATGTTGAGCAGGACTACGTCTTGCCACTCGCTGACTTTGAATCTGTTGATTGGCGACTCTCGGTGATCCCAGACGCCGCCCCCATGAATACAGCCAACATTGCACAGCTTGGTTTTTACCTACTTGATAAACAAGTCGGCCCATTTGAAATTGCGATCTCATCAATTAGGTCAAGTGTTAACTGACTAGCTGCGAAAATATGCGTATGCGCACACGTACACACGAGAAGTCACAACAAAAATCAAAAGAAAAAGCAAAACCACAACCAAAGCGTTGGTGGATTGAGGTCGTTGAGATTCTTGATCCCGACTTGCCACGACGCCTCGCCGATAAACCCAATGTCAAGGTCTCGGTTCGTATGAGCCAACCAACCCCCGACAACGTGCAAACACATTTCAAAGAACAAAAGGTGTTGTTTCGCGCTGATCTCTCGCCTACCAAGTCGTACTCCGACCAAGAATTAGCCAAGAATCGCAAAGCCGAAGTTCGCGACCGCCTGATGGCCCAGGGCTACACAGTCAGCGGCAGTCTCTCAATGTGGTCGGTCTACGTGATTGAACTTGACACTTCTCACTTCACGCCTGCCCAGCGCAAAAAGTATTCGGCTTTCTTCTACGTAGGCATGACCTCAAAGAAAGTTGATGCCCGCCTGGCCGAACACAAAGAGGGCGCACGCTCCGAAAAAGGACCGAAGTTTGGTCGCTCGGCTCACAAATACTTTGCGAAGTATCGCCCCGACCTTTCGCCAAGTCGCTACTACCCCTCACAAGAACAAGCCCTCAGAGCCGAAAGCAAGAAACGACTACAACTAGAAGCTCGTGGCTACAAAGTTGACGGCGGCACCGAACGACTAGAGGCGATGAAAACCAAGAAGTTAGAGAGCGATGACTAGCCGTTCAATAACGTAGCAAATTGGCGGCGCCATTCAACCGAGCACTTGTCGACTTGCACCAAAACCACTGATGTCTGATCGAGCCGAGCGAGCGCAAGCTCAACGACTGATACCCTGACGCTTATGAAACGACCACTATTAGCTTTATTGCCTCTCATGCTTCTTGGGTGTTCCGCGCAATCAACAACAGAAACCACCTCTTCGGTGGCCCCAACCACAAATCCCACAGAAGTTACGAACACTTCTAGCGTGGTTGAAACTTCAACAACCGCACCAAAGATTCCCCGCCTCAGCACAGATTCACGATTGAGCGAGTCCCAAATTCTCAACCAACCCGACGATTGTCGAATCGCCGACGTGACACCCGATCTGCCAAGTTC
>JBAXIP010000257.1:0-2737 GCA_037138315.1 Actinomycetes bacterium | reverse complement strand
ATCATCTTGTTGTTGATCGCTGGCATTGACACCACATGGAGCGCCATTGGTTCAAGTCTGTGGCACCTTGCCAACAACCCCGACGACTTAGCTCGTTTGGTTGCTGATCGTTCACTTATTCCGACTGCGGTTGAAGAGTTCTTGCGGGTGTACGCACCAGTCACAATGGCTCGCCTTGTTGCTAAAGATCACGACTTCCATGGTTGCCCAATGAAGGTTGATGATTGGGTGTTGTTGCCATTCCCGGCTGCAAACCTTGACCCCGAAGTTTTTCCCGATGCCGACAAAGTACTCATTGATCGTGCCGAAAATCGACACGCAGCTTTCGGTCTCGGCATTCACCGTTGCCTCGGTTCAAACTTGGCTCGTCTTGAACTCACGATTGCGATTGAAGAGTTCATTGATCGTTTCCCGTTGTTCACTCTTGGCGGTACCGAAGACGATGTGGTGTGGAGTGTCGGACAAATTCGCGGTCCTCGCGAACTTCCGGTGCAAGTGTTGGCGAAGTAAGAATCACCGAAACTACATCTGAGTGAAACCGCTGTGACGCTCACCGAACCTGGACAATATTGGGCCGAACAACTTTTGGCGTGGGCGATTCCGGATGAGATTGTGGCGCAGGCTGAAGTGATGCCGTGGTCGCATGACCCGAAAACTTTTGCCGTCGACGAAACTCTTGACCCCACAAGCCCCATCTTTGAATTAGCCCGCGAACTTCTGCCGTTAGAGGGTGGAAGCGTGATGGACGTTGGCTGTGGTGGTGGACGATCATCATTGCCGTTAGCTCCGCGTGCAACACGCATTGTTGGTGTCGATGAAAACCCAGCAATGTTGGCGCGGTTTTCTCAGGCCGCCGATGAAGCTGGTGTCGAGTTCACTGAAATTCAGGGACGTTTCCCCGACGTCATCATTCAGGCCGAACTTGCGAGTCGACCCATTGCACAGTGTGACGTTGTGGTGTGTCATCACGTCTTTTTCAATGTTGCCGATCTTGAACCATTTGTTGTTGCATTAACTGCAATGGCCCGACTTGGCGTTGTCGTTGTGTTGCCCAAGAACCATCCGCAATCGACGTGGAACGAAGGTTGGAAACACTTTTGGGATATTGATCGTCCTCTAAGTCCGACATCTGAAGATGCAATCAAGGTGATTGAAGGACTTGGGCTTGAACCCGAAGTATTTGAAGTTGAGCGACCGCCGTTGTCGCGTCATGCTGAAGATCCGGCTTCGCTTGTCGTCTCGGCTCGACGACGCTTGTGTCTGCCCGCAAGTCGCGATGCAGAAATTGAAGAGTGGTTACGCGACCACCCGCCGGCATTTATGAGCGATGTGGTTGTGCTGAGGTGGCCCGGAGGTCTTTCGTAGAACCGTGGCGCTGGCCTTCGTAGATGCCGTGCTTGGGCGAAATGGCGTACGCAACAATGCACACGATTCCGGCAGGTATCGCCATGCCGGCTCCGAATAATTCAATTGCTAATACTGCACAGGCGATTGGTGCATTGGCTGCAGCACCAAAGACGGCCGCAAGACATGCAGCAGCCGCCAATGTGGGAGAAAGATGTAGCGGCCCCGACAAAGCCGAACCAAGTGTTGCGCCAATCACGAATAACGGTGTCACTTCGCCGCCAGGAATAGTGCAACCAAGTGCGATGGCGGTGAAAAGTATCTTCAAAATTGGGTCCCACCAGCTTGCGACTGATCCACCAACTGCATCGTGAATGAGTGGAAGAGACAGTCCCAAATAATCACGTCCAAAAATCAACATCAATGCGAGAGTTGCAATTGCGCCAATGACGGGTCGACCCGGAACCCACGAAATCAAATCGCGCATGGTCTTTTTGATCCCGTGCAACACTTCAATAAACAGGCGCGCCGCGAGCCCGGCGGCGATACCGACTAATACCAGGCGCAAGGCAATCGACCAGTCGATATTGACCGGAATCTCAACAATCGGTGTATGACGACCGAGTGATTCAACGATGAAATCAGCGGTGATTGAAGCGGCAAGTGCTGGTGCCAAACCTTCGTATCGCAAGCGACCTGTTTGTTGAATCTCTAGACCAAAGATTGCGCCGGCTAATGGCACACCGAACGCACCACCAAAAGCTCCAGCCATTGCCGCGATCAACATCAATCGCATGTCAGATGGCTTGAGACGAAATGGTTTGGCTAACAGGCTTGTGACTGAACCGCTGATTTGTAGCGCGGCACCCTCACGGCCGACCGATGCACCAGTGAGTTGGGCAATGAACGTGGCGCCAAAAATCATCGGCGCCATGCGATACGGAATCTTGGGGGTGTGATCGGGAGCAGATGAATCAACTGGGGGGAGTGATTGCTCGACGACCAACGAGGTTCCGCGGTTGGCGGGCCCGCCGAGATAGTGATATGTCGAACCCAAAATAAAGGCGGCGAGCGGTAGTAGCCAGACCAGCCAGCCGTGATCAAGGCGAAGTTCGGTGGCTCGGTCGAGTGCTTCAAATAACGCCCATGACGTCACACCAGACGCGGCTCCCACGATGCAGGCAGCCACAGTGATAATCCCGAGATGGGCAGCGACGCGACCTTGGATAGAAAACACATCGTCACGCTAGTAGTCATTTGATCTGATGTTGGTTTCTCACCATTCTCTTACCGAGAAACAGGCAGACTTCATACATGACAAATGCGCCTCAGATTGATCGAGTCCTTGTTGCCGATGACGACAAGTCAATTCGGGAGTCACTCGTACGTGCCC
>JBAXIP010000256.1:0-2749 GCA_037138315.1 Actinomycetes bacterium | reverse complement strand
ACGCCGCCGACAAGTTGGTCATCACGAAACACCTCAACGCTGTGGGCCCAACCCATTGCGTGCAGGTACGAATACGCCCGAATGAATTCAAGATTGATCCAACCATGGGGCCGACTGGGGTCGCCACAGGCCTTCATCACCTGAGCGAAGCAGGTGTCGACACGAATGCTGAATCGTTTGAGATGTTTTTGCAACGAGTGCGACACGCTCAGTCCGTCGAGTGGAATGATGCCACGCGTGACTGGGCACCACCACCCAATTTTCTTGCCGTTCATAGGCATGGGGAAAAGCCCATTGGCGTACGCGTTAATCAGAGTTGATGGTTCAAGATCGGCACCGATAGCAACGAGGTCATCGTCGCCCATTGGCACTGTGTCAAAGTCGTATTGCGATTCTGGAAACTCAATTTGTGGGCGAGTGAACGCGCCGATGTTGTCGGGCGTCAATACCCAGGGCATCACATCAGCGGCTCGCACATCAGTAACTGTAGAAGCCAGCCTTCGACTTGCGACCTAATTTGCCCGCAGCAACCATACGGCGCAGCGTGGGCATGGCGGCATAGTTGGGGTCACGGAACTCGTTATAGAGCGCATCAAGGATTGACAGCGAGGTGTCAAGACCAACGAGGTCGAGCAGAGCGAACGGCCCCATGGGGAAGTTGCAGCCGCCCTTCATGGCGGTGTCGATGTCTTCCATATTTGCGGTGCCCTGTTCGAGCATGCGAATGGCGTTGTTGAGATACGGGAAGAGCAGCGCGTTCACAATGAAGCCAGCGCGGTCTTTTACCTGCACTGGCTGCTTGCCACACGTCGTGGCAAAAGCAGTAGCGGTTTCAATTGTTGCGTCGCTTGCCGACAACGGACGCACGATTTCGACGAGCGGCATTGCAGTTGCGGGGTTGAAGAAGTGAATACCACACACCAACTCGGCGCGCGAGGTGCACATTGCGAGTTCGATAACGGGCAGCGTTGAGGTGTTGGTCGCGATGATTGCAGTGGGCTTCACAATGCGATCGAGTTCGGCAAATAAAGTCTTTTTCGTGTCGAGGTCTTCAACAACGCTTTCAATGACGAGATCGCAATTGGCGAGAGCGCTGAGTTCAGAGACTGCAGTAATGCGTCCAAGAATTGCCGCTTTGTCGTCTTCGGTGAGGCGACCCTTTTCCACTTGCTTCGAAAGACCTTTGGCAACCGATGCAACCATGGCATCAGCGGTGGCCTGACTACGTGAGCGCACGATGACATTCATGCCACCGCGTGCGATGACTTCGGCAAGACCCGAACCCATGATTCCTGATCCGACAACTCCGACAGTCTGAATAGCCATGTGAACACTCCTAAGACGGGCCAAATGGCCGAGACGATTGAGAGAGCATAGTTACCAATTGGTAACTATCGCAAAGCCGAGCGTTCACCTGGGGCAAGTACTCTTTAACCGTGACTCCAACGCCTGCAGCCATTACTGAATTACTTGACCACCCCGATCGTCTCATCGAATTATTCGCGGTTCATAACTTTCGTGATGTCGGTGGTTACCCCACAACCGACGGACGCCAAACTGTGTGGCGCAAAGTTTTTCGTGCTGATGGGCTGTATCGATTGACCCCCGAAGATGTCGAGGTGTTGCGCCCATTCCAACTACGAACAGTGATTGACTTACGCACATCTGAAGAGCTGTCAGAACGTGGCACGTTCCCGGTTGATCAATACGACGTTGAATTTCACCACTTGTCAATCATTGATCGCACGTGGGATATGAGTGAAGCCCACGACTGGAAGGGCGAGCAGGCTGAATTTTTGCGTGGGAAGTATCACTTGATGTTGCAACAAGGTGGTCACTACCTAGGTGAAGCTCTGCGGATTTTGAGTGACGAAGAAAATGGTCCTGTTGTCTTCCATTGCGCTGCTGGCAAAGATCGCACGGGTTTGTTAGCGGCGTTACTGCTGTCCGGACTTGGGGTACCAGACGAGGTTGTGTACGCCGATTACGCAATGAGCGAACTTGCTGGTGAAAAGACTCGCGAATGGGCCAAAGTTGTGTCTCCCGAGTTTGCTGAGCGTTTTGCAACCATGCCACCAGTATTGATGTCGGCCCATCCAGATTCAATCAAGGGACTTTTGTTGGATATTCGCGAAAGCCACGGAACGATTCGCGACTACTGCTTAACGATCGGCGTTGAAGCCCAACACTGGAACGCCCTCGAAGATCATTTGCTTGAAACGGCCTAAAGCACTCTGACCAGACGTCGCCACGGCGTACGCTCGTGACATGACCGGAATTATTGCTCTGCAAGGCGGAGGCGCATTTAGCCTTCACGACGAACTTGACGCTCGCTTATTGAAAGAAGTGAAAGCGAAAAAAGTTGTGGTTCTGCCAACCGCAGATGCATTCGAACGCCCAGAGGTTTTAGTAAGTGCTGCAAATGCATGGGCTTCAAGATTGGGTGTTGGGGTTGAAGCTTTGATGGTGATGCGCCGCAATGAGGCGGAGGACAAGGATGCAATTGCTATTGTCCGCAAGGCTGATGCGGTGTGGTTTGTCGGTGACAACCCCATTCACATGCGCAGTGTTTTGAAAGACACTTCAGTATGGAACGCTGTGCAACACGTGTTGAAAGAAGGCGGCTTGGTCGTTGGCGTCGGTGCATCAGCATCGGCTTTTTGTGATCCGATGATTGATCCTCGAGGCGGCGCACTTGCGCTCGGTCTCGGACTGTTGACTGGCATGGCAATAGTGACTCAATCAGAAA
>JBAXIP010000255.1:0-2762 GCA_037138315.1 Actinomycetes bacterium | reverse complement strand
GCTGGCTTGGCTATCGCAGGTTTGCTTGTTGGCGCCTGTAGTTCCAATTCATCGACTACTACAAATGCTCCAGCTCCGACCACTGTTGCCCCGTCTGGCACTGACGCTCCTGCAGTGACAGATGCACCAGCAGCCTCGCCGATCTCGGCCGAGAATCAGGCACACGCAGTTGAATACACCGGTGGCACCGCTGGTGCCGCGACTGGAACCGACCCCTTCGTCGTGGGTTATGTCAACCAGGAAGGTGGAACACCGGGCTTCCCCGAAGCTTCAATTGGTGTTGACGCCGCAGTGTGGTACATCAACACCTACCTCGGTGGTATTGGTGGACGTCCGATTGAACTTGCTAAGTGCATCATCACCAAAGAAGAAGACGGTCAGAAGTGCGCGCAAGAAATGCTCGCTAACGACAAGGTCTCCGTCGTATTGGCCGGTGCCATGTTGAATGGAAACCAACCATTACTCGATGGTCTTGCTGGCAAGAAACCAGTCTTCATTTCGAATCCATTGACCACGCCAGAGTTCCTTGCTACTGATGCATACGCATTCACGCCTGGTGCACCTGGAGTTGTTGGTGGTTTGACCGTATTCATTGCTAAGTACCTCGGAGCACTTGAAAACAAGACAGTCAAGAAAGTCGCTGTTGTTTACGGTGACAACCCTTCAGGTCAGGTTGCGTTCAATATGTTGACCAAGCCTGTCTTTGAAAGTCTTGGCATCGCGGTCACTGGTGTTGCCGCTGCCGACACCGCAGGCGCAACCGAAATGGCCAGCCTCATTCAGGCTGCTGGAGCGCAAGACGCTGATGTCTTCTACCCGTTGGTCACTGTTGGTAGTTGTATCGCGGTCTATGACGCGTTGAAGACCCTTGAAATTAAGACCACAGTTGTCACAACTGGTCTGTGCTTCGGTGTGCCAATGCAGACCCACCTCAAGGAACTCGGCATCGATGCCAAGTTGCCTGACGGTTGGTACTTCGGTGGTTATGGCTACTCGTACGAGATTGCTGGCAACCCAGATATTGACGCCTATATCGAAGCCGTATTCGCGTATGCCGCAACCCAAGGAATGGATGCAGCGACTCTCGAATACACCGGTTTCGGTGGCCCGACATTTGGAACTTTGATGACCATCGCTCAGTTTGCCAATGCCGGAGCGGCTGATTCTGAAGGATTCCGTAGTGCCGCTAAGGCCTTCACTGGTCCAGGCTGGGGCGTGGTTGGTCCGCAGAAGTGCGGCGGCAACCCGACATTCCCGAGTCTTTGCGGCTTCCAGATTGGTGTCCAGCAGCAGCAGGGTGCTGATTATGTCTCCATCATGGATGGTTTCAACGGCAAGCCAGTTGACGCTCAAGCCGAATTAGGTTGAGTCATTGTTGAGTTACCTGAGGGTGACTCAACATCAGAGGGTGTGGTGGATCGCAAGATTCACCACACCCTCTTTGCTAGTCAAAATGAAAAATAGGAGTTAACTGTGGAGTCTTTGGTGAAATTCGCTAAGCAACGCAAAGGTGTCGTTGCAGCATTGGTTGTCGTGGCGATCTTCGCCTTGATGTACTTGACCGATGCGAAACAGTTAGCTCCAATGTTTTCAAACGTTGGTACTGGTGCGCTCATTGCCGCAATCGCGTTGGGTGTGGTGTTGACATTCCGTGGTTCTGGCGTCGTGAACTTCGCTAATGGTGTTGTCACAATCTTCATTGCATATTGGTTTTATGGTCTTCGTTTTGAAGGCAAGTTGTACATTCCGCCATTACCAAATCCGCTGGCCATTATTGAGATAATCGTGAACACGTTTAACGGTTCACGTAAGAATATTGATTTGCCAAACTGGCCCACCGTCATTCATTTGCCCGGAGGTCAACTAAATCTTCCTTTAGCCTTAGTCGCGGCTTTGGTGCTATCGATCCTTCTCGGATTGTTTTTACACTTTGTTATTTTCCGTCCACTCCGTCATGCGCCGGTTTTGGCCAAGGTTGTGACGAGCGTTGGACTGTTTGTCGTCCTTCAAGAATTTGTACGTCTGCGTTTTGGTGAAACAGTAAAGACCGGCATTCAGCTTCCACTTCCCAAAGGAAAAGTGAAACTCCCTGGAGATTTAGGAGCGATCCCAAACAATCAGTTGTTCTTAGTAGCAATCGTTATGGCAGTGGCGATCGCCTTGTGGGCAGTTTTCAAATACACTCGCTTCGGATTGGCGACACGCGCTGCAGCTGAAAATGAAAAGGGTGCAATTGTTCTTGGTTTTTCTCCCGATTTTCTAGCTGGCTCGAACTGGGTTATTTCGACAGTGATCGCCGGCATGCTCGGAGTTCTGGCATCGCCGATCACCAACTTGGACACCATCACGATGCCACTATTAATTGTGCCCGCTCTTGGCGCGGCACTTTTAGCGAGCTTCTCTTCATTTGGGATTACCGTCTTTGCTGGTATCGGAATCGCAATGGTTCAAGCGTGGATCCAATATCAAGGTGCTCAAACGTGGTTCCCGCGTGGAGTGTTGCCCGCACCAGGATTGGTGCAGGCTCTCCCGTTTATCATCATTGTCATCACGATGTTTGTACGTGGTAAGTCGTTGCCTGTTCGTGGTGCGGTGACGTTAGGCCGCATGCCGTTTGCGGTGCGGCCGCGAAAAGTTTTGCCACTAACTATCTTGGGTTCAGCGGCAACTCTTGTTTTGTTATTCGGCTTTAACTACGACTGGCGTCAATCAACAATCAACACTTTGGTCGCGATTGTGATTTCGTTGTCGCTTGTTGTGCT
>JBAXIP010000254.1:0-2776 GCA_037138315.1 Actinomycetes bacterium | reverse complement strand
ACCGCAATGGTGGCGCCGTCGGGCGACAATCGAGGTTCGCTGAGGTCTCGCGCCTCAAGGATGTCGTCAAGCGTCATGGCCATGCTCCGAGAGTAGGGGGCCCGATGGTGAGGGTGCGAAATTCGCCAAAGGCGGCGAGAACAGCAAACAATCAAATAGATAAATAATTAAAAAGCCCGCACGGGACGGACGTAGTAGGTGGAGTTCTTGCCGCCGTAGGTCTGATGGCCGTAGTCAAAAAACTGGTACCACGCGCCGTGGCCGGCATCCTCAGAAGAACTCCAATAGGGGCCAGTTGAAAAACTACCAACACCCGTCAACGACAAATCGCCTGCCCCGTCATTGTTGCATACCGCAATAGCAGTGTCGTTAAACGCCCATTTACATAACGCATTGAGTTCATCTTTCGACGGTAAAAACCAGTCGGATTGACCGCCCAACACCAAAGCGGACGCGCGTTGTGCTGCAATACCAGGAGTCGAACAGCCGGTCACAGGGTTCACAATTTCGGTCGTGTTCTGTTCTCCAATACCTATCAAAGTCCCATCAACACCAGTGATAGGAGTTAAGAAACAGCCCCACACCGCTGTCGGGTCGGCCCCATCGTTACCACCACATGTGCCATCAGACCAGCCTGCACACGCCACCTCGAAATATTGCGAACCCGCAGGACGAGTCAAATCCTTATAAAAGATGATGCCCCCACTCGGACCCGTAGCACCCACCTGGTAATCAACTGGAGCAAGCGTCGTAGTAGTAGATGTCGTTGTCGTAGTAGTCGGTGCAACAGTCGTCGTCACTGACGGAACAGTCGTCGCTGGTGCGCACGGATCAACTGATTGAGGCGCCAACACCAAACCACCCAGCAACACCAAAGGCGCTACCACAACTGACAATCGACCAGCAGGCCGACGCACCCAACGCGCCACAATGACACCAGCAACCAACAGAAACAAGGAGGCAACCAAAACAAAAGTCGAACTACCAGTAGCCGGCAACGAACACACATCAACAGCAAACATCACAAAGCCCCCGCTAGCAACCACTGATTGTGGACAGCCGTCGCTTACCTTACCCCCAGCAACTAATTCAAACCCCAACCACCACCCCATCACTATTGCAGTGCAGAATCGCGCACCAGGTTCGGTCTGATCCCCTGCGCCGACTACCTTTGTAGTTATGCCTGAGCAGCCATCACGAAACCTTGCCATGGAACTCGTTCGAGTGACCGAATCTGCCGCCCTTGCCGCTTCGCGCTGGGTTGGCCGTGGTGACAAGAACGGTGTTGACGGAGCAGCTGTTGACGCCATGCGCACTGTGTTGGCCAGTGTGCCGATGAGCGGAATCATCGTGATTGGTGAAGGCGAAAAAGATGAAGCACCCATGTTGTTCAACGGCGAAGCGGTGGGCGACGGTTCAAAGCCCGACACCGATGTTGCGGTTGACCCGATTGACGGCACCACCCTCACGGCGATGGGCAAAGGCAACGCTATTTCGGTGATTGCCGTGTCTGAAAAGGGCACGATGTTTGATCCGGGTCCGTGTATGTACATGGAAAAGATTGCAGTTGGACCAGACGTGAAGGGTTGCATTGACATCAATGCGTCGTACACCGACAACTTGAAGTGGATCGCTAAGGCCAAGGGCGAAAACGTTCGCGACTTAACCGTGATGATTCTTGAACGCGATCGTCACAAGGCTTTGATCGAAGAAGTGCGGGCCACGGGTGCTCGTATCAAGTTGATTAGCGACGGCGACATTTTCGGCGCAATTGCCACTGCGTGGCCCGATGCCGGTGTTGACGTGTTGTTTGGTATTGGTGGAACCCCCGAAGGTGTTACGTCGGCCGCTGCACTCAAGTGCATGGGCGGAGAAATTCAGGGCAAGTTGTGGCCCCGTAACGATCTCGAGCGCAAGGCAGCTATAGATGCTGGGTACGACTTGAACAAGGTGTTGACGACTGATGATTTAGTGCGCGGAGACAATTGTTTCTTTGCTGCGACTGGTGTGACTGACGGTGAGTTGTTGAAGGGTGTGCGATTCCATGCCGGTGGTGCGACCACGCAGAGTTTGGTGATGCGTTCACGTTCGGGAACAGTGCGCATGATTGAGGCCCGTCACCGTTTGGACAAGTTGCGAGAGATTTCCAGCGTCGACTACGCGTAAAGCGCGGTTGGGCGAATTAACCACCGAAATCGGGGTGTTTTCGCGCCCATTAGCGGGCTTTGAGGGTCAACCTTGAGGCGAATCGTTTCACTGGTCCGGGCAACACCGAACTCGCACCCACCAGTCCCTTATACAAAGCACCGGGCACACTCAACGCCTTGCCCTTCACCACATCTTCTAAACCAACTCGAGCAACTTCTTCAGACGTACACCACAAGAACTCCGGAAACTGCGTCTGATAGTCGCTCGTGTTACTCACACTCTGAAACTCGGTGCGTGTCAGTCCCGGACACAACGCCGTCACCTTCACGCCGCTCCCCCGCACTTCTTCGTGCAACGACTCGGTCAGGTTCGTGACATACGCCTTGGTTGCCGCATACACCGCCAACTTGGGTGCAGGTTGAAAGCTCGCCACACTTGACACGTTCATCAACCAGCCGCGCTTGCGAGCCACCATCACTTCAATCGCTGCTCGTGACAATCTGGTTAACGCCCGAATGTTCAACGCAATCTCATCATCAAGTCGCGCCGATTCGATTTCGTGAAACAATCCCGACGAACCAAAGCCGGCGTTGTTCACCACTAAATCAATCGGTCGTTCCGCATCGGC
>JBAXIP010000253.1:0-2791 GCA_037138315.1 Actinomycetes bacterium | reverse complement strand
AACACGGTCAAACTTGAATTGAACACAAGTGCAACTTGCCGCGCTATGGCCTCGCGGACCACACGGTGAGCTTCGATGCGATCTTGAATTGATCCTACTTCTGGCAACAAATGCTCGTCGGTCCTTGCTGATGGAGGTATGGGGACGACGATGACTGCACTGCGCCCTTGGTCCCGGGAAAGGTCGATGCAGCGTTCGAGGTAACTGGGGATCCATGCTAGGTCAATCGTGTTTTCGAAGATCTGCCTGCTCAGAAACATCCTCACATCGATTTCTCCTAGGACAAATGCAGTCAGTTGGGGGGCTTCGCAGCGAGTGAGAAGTTTTGAACCGAGAACGACGTCAGGTGGCCAGCCGTTCTTTGCAATGGAAAATGCGAGCCGCGGGCCTATTGACCAAACAAAGTTGGACGGTGAGGCGGCAGTAATGCGACCGTTGTTCGTACCCTGCCCCAGGTTGAAACGTGCATGAGAATCGCCAATCCAGAGGGTTGTGGTAGAGGTTTTCCCTGCCTTCCTGAGAGCTCTCAAGCCAGCGAACCACTCGCGACTCTGCTGGAGGCGCCGATGAATCTGCTTCATGCGAGAGCCTTTCAAGAATGCAGCGACACTGGTAAAGGGTGCCAATGAGCCGGTATCAGAGTGTTCTTTAATACGTTGTCGGCTGAGTCCCATGGGAAGGGATAGTAGGCTTGTGGAGTGCCAAGGAAGGCTCCCCACCAGGCGAACGTGCTTCTGGACAGGATTGCGAAATCTGACCGAGCTAGCAGGCGAAGATCGTCAAGCAGATCCGCTTCTTCGCCGATTGTTAAGTCTTCTGCTGGCTTGAACGCGGTTCGGCACCAAGCACGATCATCGGATATGACTATGAAGCGAACGTCAGGAGTATTAGCGGAGATTGCTCTCATCGCGTTCGAATACCAACCGGCTGACTGCGCAAGGCCGAGTCCGACGTAATCTCCACGTCGAACGTGAACGACACAGGTGGGTCGTTCCTTGTCTATCACCTCTGGCTTGATGTCAAATATAGCCGTCAACTGATTTTTCGCTTCTTCAGCGTAGCTAAGACGTTGCCAGTATCCAACCCACCAAGAGGGTACAGGTGCGGAAGCCAGATACGGACCCCTTGAGCTGAGGTCAAAATTGATAGTTGTCGGTCGTTTCGCCATGCGCATCAGCCGGGCAGCACGATCAAATTTTCCACCGACCGTTGGCCAATGAGCAGAACCGGGTTCGATATTTCCTTCTATCTCGTCTCGAAATTTGTCTGGGAGCTGATTCAAACTTCTCAGGTACGAGAGGTCATACCTGACAGGGATTCCGCTTGTGCTGGCTAGCCATTCAGCGAATGAGTACTGGAAGAGTTGATTACCGAGCCGACCCATAAGTGTGACAACGTGGTGGTCTTTGGACGTCATTCGCCGGCCCGCAGCGCGGGAACTCATTTCGTTCCGCTCCATGCCAAAGCTGGCCATGGGTCCATGAGTGGTGGACGAATTCCTTCAATAGAGTTCGCCAGTATGTATCTCGCTGACTCCCGGTGACTAAGCCGCCCTACGACCCATTCCTTGCCTAGCCGTCCCATAGCTTCGAGCAGGGCCGGGTCTTCTTGCAGAAGTTGAACCGCTTTGTTCACCACATCGCCGGGGGACTGCTCCTGGAAGAATCCAAATTCTTCTGGCGGAGCCCAAGTCATACCCGGATGCCGGCTCGTTATCTGAGGTCGCGCGGCCAGCAAACCGATGGCTAGGCGATCCGATGCGTAATCTGCGTGTGCAGGCCAGTGATCCCAGTTCACAAAGACCTTAGATTCACTGATTGCGCGTGGCTGCTCGTCGTACGGCACGAGCCCCTGTGACCAACTGGTTGGCCAGTTCCGACCGTAGAGGCGAAAGTTGTCTCCGAGCTTCCTATTTAGTTTGAAAGCGATCTCCCAACGGCCAGCAGAGCCCGGAACCCCCGTGATACCGGGTACGCGTGCCAAGTTGTTTCCCACGAAGGCGGCGCTGAATCGAGGGGCTTCCGGTACCCAGTTCTCGAACATGGAGAACTTGAGGTGACAATACGTGTGGATGATCGGAAGAACATGTTTTGCACCCGCCGCACTGAGAAGGTCACTTTGAGGCGAACCCGCGACCGAAAATGCGACGTCACTTCGCTTGAGCCACCAAGGCATTGCGCTTGTTAGAGGTTTCCCTTTACCCCACGGGTCCCCTTCCCAGTAAATCAGTGGCCTGCCTTGCATCGCTGCGTTTATTCGATCGAACTGAATACTCGTTTGAGGGAAGCCTGCGGGTGACCAAACCATTATGTGAGTGGCTTTCGATTGTGTCAGCGCGTCCGTGACGTGACTAACAGCAACATCCGCTGAGTCGTACCGATCGGCGTCTCGAGCGGCAACCGTGTCAACAAACGCCAATTCACCAGAGCGAACGAGTTCTAAGTAGCCGTCGACTTGGCCCAGACATCCGGCTAGGGGTTGGTTCGTAATGATCAGTAGAGATGGCTTAGTCAGGCTCACGACTTCTCCAGAAAACTGCCGTACCAACTTAGGTATTTCTTCGCAACGACTTCCGGCGCAAAGTTCGATTCGATGTAGTTTCGCGAGGTGATGGCCATCGAGGGCGGGCCTCCATCAACTTTTTCGAGAATTGCGTCCGCGAGCTTATCTGGGTCACTTACATCGCAGAGCCAACCCGCCGCTCCATAATTCACAACGAACGGCACGCCGCCCGAACTTTTTCCGCCCATTACTGGAACACCAGCCGAGATTGCTTCGACCAGCGTTAGCC
>JBAXIP010000252.1:0-2791 GCA_037138315.1 Actinomycetes bacterium | reverse complement strand
GCAATCAAAGCCATAACTTCGGCCAACATTCGGTCATTGAGCCCGGGGTTCTTGCCGGCCCAACCGCCCCAATCAACACCTGTGACTCGACGGTTACGCAGCAGAACTTGATTGGCCGGAAGTTTCGGGATGCCAGCCACAAAGCCGATCACAAGATATTGACCGTCGTCGGTGAGAGCGCGTAGACAAGTTTCGCCGAGATCGCCGCCGACCGGGTCGTACAAGTAATCGATTCCGCCTCCAGAGAGACGTTTGGCTTCTTCCTTGACTTGATCTGCTGGCAACGTTGAATCAATCACTGCGAAAGCGCCACGTTCAAGTGCAAGATTGCGTTTTTCTTCTGTTGAAGCGGCGGCGATGACGCGCAACCCGAGTGCTCGGCCGACATCAACTGCGCCAAGGCCGACCCCGCTTCCGGCACCTAAAACCAAGAGGCACTTGTCGCGTTCGACATGAGCGCGTTCAACAAGTGCGAACCAGGCGGTGAGATAACTTTGCATGAACGTTGCTGCCTGACCATCAGACAGAATGTCGGGCAGTTTCATGATTCGCTTGGCCGACACGACCGCCTCAGAACTAAAGCCTCCTAGGCCAACATTGGCGAATACTCGCGAACCGAGCGCCACATCAGTGACGTCTGGGGCAACTTCGGTAACTCGGCCGACGACTTCCATTCCTGGAACAAATGGCGTTGGCGGTTTGATTTGGTATTTGCCTTGAACAAACAGGGCATCGACGAAATTGACGCCACATGCAGTGACGGCAATCCGAACAGAACCTGGGAAGAGTTCGGGCGCAGGCTTTTCCTCAAGCCGCAATTCGGACAGGGGGGCAAACTGATTACAAACGATGGAACGCATGCTTCAACCGTAGCGATCCGTGAAGTACTCCTGCGATCTGACACACTGTCAGAAACGGTTTTTACAGCGAGGGGCAGTCATGGGGACAATCTGTGTCACGGGAACGGCATCAGGAATTGGTGCTGCCACGAAGGTGAAATTGGAATCGCAGGGGCATCGAGTTATTGGAGTTGATCTTCGTGATGCCGATGTCTGCGGTGATCTATCAAAGCCAGCCGATCGGCAACGCATTGTTGATGAAGTAACTGCGCTGTGTGGGGGAGCATTGGATGGGCTTGTGCCCTGTGCAGGTGTCAGTAATCCAGCGCCTAATGAATTGAAAGTTCGGGTCAACTTCTATGGGACCTTGGCAATTGTCAACGGCCTTCGATCGGCGTTAGAAAAAGGCACCTCGCCGGCCGTCGTGATGATTTCATCGAACTCAACAACGATGACCCCAGGATTGTCATTAGAAGAAGCTTTTGCGTATCTCAACGAAGATGAAGAAACGGTCGTCGCACGCCACAACGTAAAGGATGAATATATTGCGTACCCCGCCGGAAAATTGGCAATCGCTTTTTGGGTGCGCATGCAATCTGCAGATTGGATCAAATCAGGGATTCGTTTGAATGCAGTCGCCCCTGGTGTGATTGATACCGGTATGACTCGTCCGTTGTTGGATTTACCGGAAGTTAAAAAATCCCTTGAGATGATTCCGATTCCACGTGGACGTTGGGGCAAGCCAGAAGAGATTGCATCTGCAGTTGCATTCTTACTTTCGGAGGAATCGTCGTACGTGGTTGGTCAAATCTTGTTTGTTGATGGTGGAACCGATGCGCTTCTGCAACCAACTGCCCATCCACATCCACTGCCGGGAGGTCCGCGAACGTGACACAGTCAAATGCCTTGCGCCATGTTGACCCCGTTGCATGGCTGATTGCATCTGAAGAGATTCGTCAACTAGCAAGTCGTTACGCAATTTTCTACGGTGCTCGAGATACGCAAAATCTGGCATCGTTATTTATTCCAGATATCAAAGTGACCCGCGAATTGTCGGGAACGCAGTCTTTGAGAGAAGGTTTTGATAGTCAAATGCACGCATTGGGTCGGGTGATTCTGCAAGTTAATAATCACTTGATTGATGTTGCCGATCAGTTCAGCGCGACAGGGATCGTGTCATGCCGCGGTGAAATAGAAGATGCCGAGGGAAATTGGATCATCCAACAAATTCAATATCACGATACGTACAAGTATGTTGATGGACATTGGTTGTTCGCTCGACGTAAGCATTTGCTGTGGTACGGCCACTCAATGGCTAATGCACCAGTAGGACTAGACGAAGCGAATTGGCCATCGAATCAAACGGGTAGGGGTGAGCTGCCTGAATGCCTCGAATCTTGGCAGACGTGGAAATCAGGAAACTGAAGTTTGAATTAGAGCGCTGACAAGATGTGGCTGCGGCCATTAGATGCAAAGCGTTGTTCAAGATCGATCTTGTCGGCTTCGGTCATGAGTCGCAGGGGCTGGTTGCGCTCGGATCGCCAAAAGTGCATATCTGCGGTGAACCATTTACTCGCACGAAGTGGTGGCTTATGTACTTTGTTGTTGGCAGTGAGTGGCATCGCCTTGATCACCCGAACAATTTGTGGTGACCATTTGGTGCCGAGGTCGCGCTGCTGTGCCAGAAATTCATCAAATTCGTGCGGCGAAAACTCTGCAGTTTCATTCATCTCAATAGCCACCATCACCAAGTCGCCAGTTGTCGGGTCGGGTACGGGATAAACGGCAGCCATGATGACTCCGGGAAATCGTGAGACGATGTTTTCAACTGGCCCGGCCGCAAAGTTCTCACTATCAACGCGCAACCAATCGGCGCTGCGTCCTCCAAAATAGAAGAACCCAGCGTCATCTCGATAGCCAAGATCTCCGGTCCAATACCAGCCGTTGCGGAC
>JBAXIP010000251.1:0-2794 GCA_037138315.1 Actinomycetes bacterium | reverse complement strand
GATCAATAAAGATTCGCAGTTGGGTTGCATGACCAAAGGGAGGCACGCCACCAATCGGAAAACCAGTTGCTTGACGAACAACATCGGCATCAACTCGAGCACATTTCAAACCCCCGGCGGCTAAAGCCAACTTCTTTTCATCAAGCTGATTTGAACCACTTACATACGCCAACACAACTTCGCCATCAACCGCAAAAATCAGACTCTTGACAATCTGCCCAAGCTCGACACCAATGGCGGCCGCAGCATCGGCCGCCGTCTTTGTTCCATCGGGAAAACGACGGGTCGTAATTTCTAGGCCAAGTGCCCGAGCCGCCTCAACAACACGAACAACATTGGGATGCAGTGCTTCACTCACAGTTCAAACCGTACCCGACGCCAATAACTGATCAATTGCTTCAGCCATCTGGCGATCGCGAGCGGTCACGCACCCCTTGTCGTGACTGATCAGGGTGATATGCACCTTGTTGTAACTGTTACTCCAGTCGGGGTGGTGATCCATGGTTTCGGCCAAGACCGCCACCTGATTCATAAACGTCCAAGCCTCAACAAAACCCGAGAAATCGAGGTCGCGATGCAAACCCTGACCATCTTCATGCCACGCGCCGAGATTCATGGAAACAAATTCAATCCCATCGGGTCGTCTTTGGCATCTACTTCGGCCGCAACTTCAGCCGGCGTGAACGCCGCGTATCCATCGCGCTCAAGTACATCGGCCAGTTCTGGTCCACCAGTTTCGACGATACGGCCCTTCACAAGAATGTGAATCTTGCTCGGGCGAAGTTCGGTAAGTAGTCGGCTGTAGTGCGTAATTACCAGTGCGCCCAAGTTGTCTTCGCTTGTTGCATCCATGACGCGACGAGCACAATCACGCAATGCGTCAACGTCGAGACCCGAGTCAAGTTCGTCAAGAATGACAAACAGCGGCTTCAAGATTGACAACTGCAAAGTTTCATTGCGCTTCTTTTCGCCACCCGATAAGTCAACGTTCAGCGGACGATCTAGAAACTTCTCATCAAAGTGAATGCGTCCTGCTTCGGTCTTGAGCAATGTGTCAAGGCGAGCGATGTCTCCGTCGCGGCCACGGCCCTTCAAGGCCTCAGACAAAACGTCGTTCAACATGACGCCAGGAACTTCGGTCGGATACTGCATCACAAGATGCAAGCCAGCCGCAGCGCGCTTCCACGTAGGTACGCCGAGCATTTCGACACCGTCGAGCAACACCGAGCCAGATGAAACCGTATAACCGGTCTTACCCATAACAACTGCCGAGAGTGTGCTCTTACCAGCGCCATTCGGGCCCATCACTGCGTGCACTTCGCCAGAAGAAATGGACAAGTTCACACCATGAAGAATTTTCTTTTTACCGACCGACGCATGAAGGTCGCGAATTTCAAGAGTACTCATGATGCGGATCCTTTAGCTGAAACATGTACTGCGCCATCAACAACACGCGCATCAAATACTGCGACGGGCTGAGTTGCTGGGAAAGTGTTGGGAAGACCAGTAATCAAACTGAATGCGCTGCCATGCTTGGGGCACTCGAGTTGCTTTTCTTCGCACCACACTTCGCCACCGGTGCTCAGTGACACATTGGCGTGACTGCAAACATCGCCGATTGCATAGACGTCATCGTTGATACGGACAAGCGCAACGGCTTTTCCGTCAACAAAAACTTTCTTGGCGGTACCGGCTTCAATTTCGTCGAGACGACAGACGATGGTCATGAGGGCTCTCCGATCGAAAGTTTTTGTGCAACTCGCTGACGCAACGGTGCAGCTAAATCGCCAACGGGCAACTGAGCCAACACTTCATCAAAGAATCCGAGAACAACTAGGCGTTGTGCCACATCGGGGTTGACGCCGCGGCTCTCGAGGTAGAACAACTGGTCTTCGTCAATTGGTCCAACAGTTGATGCGTGACTGCACTTCACATCGTTGGTTTCAATCTCGAGGTTCGGAACACTTTCGGCCCATGCACCATGCGACAAAGTAAGGTTACGGTTGGTCTGGTAGGCCACCGAACCCTTGGCATTGTTGTGAATCTTGATGAGGCCGGTGTACACGCTCTTGGCGGTGTCTTGTACAGCGCCCTTAAAGAGCAAGTCGCTTGTTGTTCGCGGTGCGGCATGTTCTTGCAATGTACGGAAGTCGTGCATTTGTGTTCCGCCGGCGAAGTACAAGGCAACCTGACGGGTGTTACTACCTTGTCCGCGCAAACGTGCTGCGGTGCTCACGCGTGCGTAATCGCCACCAAGAGCAACCGTGGCCAACAATGTGTCAGAGTCGCGTTCGCCCACGCTGTCGTGTTCACCAATTTGCCATGACTTGTCACCAAGTTCGTTGATCGCCAAGTAGCGCACGCGTGCCGACTGCGCGGCACGAGCATCAAGAACTGGCACCACTAGTGAGCGCACACCATCATCAGAGATGAAACGTTCGACAACTGTGACTTCGCTATTTTCGGCAGCGTCAATCACGAGTCGAGGGAAATACACCGAACCATCACCATTGAGAGTGTGAGTGATGATGATCGGTTGCGATGCAACGACACCACGAGCAACTGACACAACGACAACGTCCATGTGCGCCAAGTTGAGACTGTTGAAAAGATCGGTGCTCGTTGATTGAGCAAACAATTCGGCAAGTGAAGCATCGACCTTGGCGCTCGAAGCCGGCACTTGAGTGACTGTCACCTGGCTTGAGGCGCCTGTAATCGTGGTCGGTGTCTCGGCAATAGCAAAGGTCGTCAGATCAAGTTCGCCAATGCGGCTGTAACGCCAGGTCTCTTCATC
>JBAXIP010000250.1:0-2810 GCA_037138315.1 Actinomycetes bacterium | reverse complement strand
GTTGATGGAACAGTTGTTGTGTCAGCATTGTCGTCTGCATAAATTGCAGCTGGCGAGGTGGCAATGTCACTTTGAGTGAGATCAAGTTCGGCCGAAATAATTAGACGTTGTTTTGCTGAAAATTCGGGGTGACATGTTGTCAACGTGAGAATGGCTTTGTTGCGATCGGTTGTTGCGACAACCCACGAATCAGTTGCTCCAACTACCTGTTGGTTTGTGACGAGATACGTGAATTGGCGGCCAAGTAAATCGGTGATGATGATCGGGTCACCAATGTTGAGATCATCAAGGTGGCGGAACGGTTCGCCGTATGTTGTGCGGTGTCCGGCAATTGATGCATTACCGAGTTCACCAGGGAAAGGTGTTCCGGGATAATGGCCCGGACCCTTTTTCAGATCGGCAGTTTGCACGCCAGCCACGACATATTTGGTGACACCGATTGTGGGCATGTCGATGATGGCGATGGGGTCACCTTCGTTGACAACGATGGGTTCGGGTGGAGCAACTGTCGTTGTCATTGGCGGTTCACTGATCGACGGAGCGACTGAACTTGAAGACGTTGGGGTAGTCTCCACGGCAATTTCACTGAAGCGGTTTTCAAGTTTGTTCTGTGACTGTGCTTCTTCAATGCCGGTTCCCCACAGTTGGTAACCGACGAACAAAAACATCAACAATCCGAGTGTGATCAAACTTGACCCAAGACGACCGAGAAACCAATACCAATCTTTTTTGGGTTTAGGCCGATCCCAAAATGGAACCTTCACAAGAGGCGTGGAATTGAGTTCGCCGCCGTTATTGCTGGGCGTTAAGAGCGGCTCAATCGGTCCAGTATCAGTTGGGCGGGGGATGGGCCGAGACGTTTCAAACGGGTCGTAATGATCGGGGGGAGTGAGGTCGCCTCCAAATTCGGACGAGCCAAATCCGGATGACCCAGATTCGTGTTTTTGGCCCGATTCGTCATTCTCCACAGAGGTCACAGGCTACCCACGACGGGTTCCCAGAATAGGGCAGCGCGGCGGTTGCAGATAGCGTCGTTAATGCATGTCGCCGATCGCCCACGAGCCCGATACAGATGTGGTGATTGACCTGTCTGACGCGGTGGCAGTACTTGGTTCATTCCCCGCTTTGGCCGGCGCCACGTTGCTGGTTCGGCGCGGAGAAATTGTGTTGTTGCAAGGGCCAAACGGTGCGGGCAAGACCACTTTGCTTCGGTTGTGCGCAGGACTGATTCCGCTCGAGCGCGGACAGGGCCGCGTGTTGGGCGTTGATTTGAAGAACGATCGTGAACTCGTGCGTCATCGAGTGGGAGTGATTGGACATAACAACGGTCTGTACGCCGATCTCACCGTGACTGAAAATGTGCGTTTTTGGGGTCGTACTGTCGGTGCTTCAGCAGCTGAAGTTGATGCAGCATTGCACCGCATGGGCCTCAATGGACGCTTGGCCGATTTGCCAGTGTCGCGTTTGTCGGCAGGGCAAAAACGGCGCACCGCCTTAGCTGGTTTGGTTGCGCGCCGAGCCGAACTATGGCTACTCGACGAGCCTCATGCTGGTCTTGATGCATCGGGTCGTGACGAGCTTGACCAAGTACTCAAGATGGCAGCTGCATCTGGGGCGACGGTCATGGTGGCAAGTCATGAACTTGAACGCGCCGGCCAATTGGCAACGCGCCAAGTTGAAGTTGTAGCCGGTCAAGTACGCGAACTTGGTGCGCCATGAGCAACTCACTGAAAGGCTCGTTGCCTAAAAACTCATCAACCGTCATCACAACTGCTCGATTGATTGCTGCCAAAGATCTACGAGTTGAGTTGCGAAGCCGAGTACTTCTCAATCAGGTTTTGCCATTCGCGCTCATTGTGATGGTCATGTTTGCTTTTGCTCTAGATAGTGATGCAGTCCTTGAGCGAGTAGCGCCAGGACTGGTCTGGTTGGCCACCCTCTTCAGTGTGCTCGTCATGGTTTCACGGTCGTTTGCCGTCGAAACTGCCGATGGTGCCCTCGACCAGTTGCGTTCGGCAGGGGTGCCAGCCACCGGAATTTTCATCGGCAAAATGCTGGCCCTCATGGCGCAACTCTTGGTCTTGGTGGCGTTGTTAGTTGGGGCTGCCGTTGTGCTCTATCGGGCTTCTTTTTCGTGGGAAGGCGGCGTGCTCTTGGTCACCACTGCGACTGCCGCTACCTGCGGTTTGGCTGCTGTAGGTACTCTGTATGGAGGTCTTGCCGCTGGTGCCAAGGGACGCGAAACATTGCTTCCGCTGCTCTTGTTGCCGGTGGTTGCACCAGTGTTGATCGGAGCAACTCGGGCGACCGAATCTGCGTTTGGCACGAACGGAATTGCGATCAGCGAAGGCTGGCCATGGTTGGGCTTGCTCGCAGTGTTCGCGGTTTTGTTCAGTGTTGCTGGGGCAGTGGCCTTTGGGCCGTTGCTTGATGATTGAAGATCACGAGTCAAGGAGGAGAGTTATGAACACATCAAGGCCACTCGATGCTTCTCCTCGAGATCGGGTCACGGGCACGCCATTTACGCGTGGCCTGGGCATCCTCGTTTTAGGTGGCATGGTTCTTTTAATTGTTCTTGGTCTGTTTGTGTCACCAGCCGATGTCAATCAGGGCGAATCGGTACGCATTATGTATGCCCATGTACCTGGGGCATGGTTGGCTTACCTCGCCTTTATCGTGACCGCAGTTTCGTCGGCTGCATATTTGTGGAAGCGCACACGGTCGCTCACCTGGGATCGCATCGCTGGAGCATCGGCTGAAGTTGGCGTTTTGTTTATGGGCATCTCGCTGATTACCGGAAGTTTGTGGGG
>JBAXIP010000249.1:0-2827 GCA_037138315.1 Actinomycetes bacterium | reverse complement strand
ACCAGTCGAGTTGAGCCTTTTCAACGAAATCAAGCAATTGATCATGATCTTCTTCGGTTTCACCGGGATACCCCACAATGAAATTGCTCCGGAACGCGGCATCAGGTTCACGACGACGAATATCTGCGATGCGATCTAAGAAACGTTGACCGTCTCCCCAACGTCGCATACGACGCAACAAGGGTTTGCTCACGTGCTGCAACGACAAGTCGAAATACGGAACACCCGAATCGCAGATGGCATCAATCAGGTCGTCACTTAAGTCGCTCGGATAGAGATACAACAAGCGAGTTCGATCAACCATTGCCGACACTTGGCGTACCAGCGGAACAATGCTGCCGGCACCTAATTCGTCGGGGCGATCTTTTCCGTAACTCGCTAAGTCTTGAGCGATCAGGACAATTTCGCGAGCTTGTAGTTGTTCAACTTCATCAAGGATTGATCGCACATCACGACTACGTTGCGGACCACGGAACGAAGGAATCGCACAAAAGCCACACGTGCGATCGCAGCCTTCAGCAATTTTTATGTACGCCCAAGGTGACGAACTCTTGGGGCGAGGCAAGTTCAAGAGATCGAGGGTTGGCACTGGCGCCGAACCGACCGGAATCAGTTTCTTCGGAGCAGGTGTATGAACTGGAATTCCGAACCCGGCGACCAAGTCAACTTCGGGCAATTCATCAGCGAGTTCTTGTCCGTAACGTTCGGCCATGCAGCCAGTCACGACCAGGCGTGACGACTTCTTGCGTTGTTCATCAAGCGAAAGGATCGTGTCAATTGACTCGCGCCGAGCTTCATCAATGAATGCACAGGTGTTCACGACGACTAAGTCGGCGTCTTCAGCCGAGTCGGTTGCTTGCATACCGTCGGCCAACAAAGTGCCGATCAATTTGTCAGAGTCAACCTGATTTTTGGGACAACCAAGAGTTTCTATGTAGAAGCGCTTTCCTTGATTCGTCACGATCTCCGAGGCTACCTGCTCAGGTTCTCGTCAAGCCGAATAGGCCAACTTGAGCCCACCGTAGGTCCACTTGGTCTTCATCAATCGGCCCGTTCCCGACAAAGTGATGTAGGCCGTGTCGCTTCCGTCGGCGGCAAAGCAGATATTGGTTGTCAACATGTCGCCAGTCGCAACATGCTCAAGAATCTCACCCGAAGGCGAGATGACCGTGATGCCACCATTCACGAGCGTCGCTACGCAGACATTGCCAGATCCATCGACTCCGAGGGAGTCAAGCAATTGGTAACCGGGAAGCCCGTACAAAACGACGCTTGAATCTCCGGGCATCGAGGGCGCAAGCACACCGGGCTCGACGATGTCACGTTGGAACACGCGACCGGTATGAGTCTCGGCCCAATAGACCTTCTTGCCATCAGGCGACAAACCAATCCCGTTCGGACCTTCAACCGGGAACTCAATTTCGCGGATAGATGAACCATCGGCCTTGGCGTAATAGATCGCCGTAAAATCAGAGGTGCGCGCCTCGAGGTCGCGAATACCGTGATCGGTGAAATAGAAACCACCATTGTTGTCAAAAACCAAGTCGTTCGGCGCCCGAAGCGGACGTCCATCACATTCGGTGTACAAATCGGTCACTGCACCTGTTGCGATGTCGACGCGTTGAATGCGACCACCGCTGTACTTTGACTTGTCAAACGGTCCGGGGAAAATCAGCCCACCAAAATCAATTTCAGTGAAGCAGCCACCGTTGTTGCACAAGTACAAGGCACCATCGGGACCAATGGCTGCCCCGTTAGGTCCACCCGTGATTTCGGCAATCGTTTCTTTAGATCCGTCGGGACGCACGCGCGTGATTCGTGGCCCAAACATTTCAACCAGAATCACGCTGCCATCGCGCATTGCGATGGGACCTTCGGGAAACTTCAAACCAGATGCGACTTCAATGAGTTCCATTACATTCCCCCGTTCACGCCCAACTGAGCCTTGGTGAGATCATGCTAATCATCGGACTCAGAGCCCACTAATACGGAGACTAAAGCGCTTCAAACTCTTCAACTGTCATCAGCACTTCGCGGGCTTTGCTGCCAATACTTGGCCCAACGATGCCATTTTGTTCAAGCAAGTCCATCAACCGACCAGCCCGAGCAAAACCCACACCGAGCTTGCGTTGCAACATTGATGTCGAACCCATTTGGCTGCGGACCACGAGTTCCATCGCCCGCTTCAACAAAGCCTCATCGCTGGCATCATCGCCAACACCATCGGTGATTGAATGCCCACCCGAATTGCTTGACGCTGCTTCTTCGCCTTCGACGCCGCTGACATACTGCACCGTCGGGGCTTGATCGCGCCAAAAGGCGACGACTTTACGAACTTCTTCTTCGTCAACCCAGCAACCCTGAATACGTTGAGCCACCGATGAGTTTCCTGGCAACAACAACATGTCGCCCTTACCGACCAACTTTTCGGCACCGATCTGATCGAGGATGACTCGACTATCCATCTGCGACGACACAGCGAATGCCGCGCGAGCAGGAACGTTCGCCTTAATGACACCAGTGATGACGTTCACCGAGGGACGCTGCGTCGCAACGATGAGGTGAATACCGACAGCACGAGCTTTCTGGGCAATACGCGTAATACTTTCTTCAACATCGCGCGCGGCCACCATCATGAGGTCGTTTAATTCGTCGACCACAACCACGATGTAGTGCATGCGCTCGAACTCACGCTCAGAACCAACTCCGGCTTTAATCTCGCCTCGATCAAAAGCTGCATTGAAACCAGTGATATCGCGATAACCCATTTCAAAAAGCAAGTCGTAACGCTTTTCCATTTCTTTCACGGCCCAGGCCAAAGCATTTG
>JBAXIP010000248.1:0-2827 GCA_037138315.1 Actinomycetes bacterium | reverse complement strand
ACCAGTCGAGTTGAGCCTTTTCAACGAAATCAAGCAATTGATCATGATCTTCTTCAGTCTCGCCGGGATATCCAACGATGAAGTTGCTACGGAACGCCGCATCTGGTTCGCGACGACGAATATCGGCAATGCGATCCAAGAAACGTTGACCGTCCCCCCAACGTCGCATACGACGCAATAAAGGCTTGCTGACGTGCTGCAACGACAAGTCGAAATACGGCACACCCGAATCGCAAATGGCATCAATGAGATCGTCACTCAAGTCGCTCGGATACAGATACAACAAGCGAGTTCGATCAACCATTGCCGACACTTGGCGCACCAGCGGAACAATGCTGCCGGCACCCAATTCGTCGGGACGATCTTTTCCGTAACTGGCCAAGTCTTGAGCGATCAAGATAATTTCACGAGCTTGCAGTTGTTCAACTTCATCAAGGATTGATCGCACGTCACGGCTACGTTGCGGACCACGAAATGACGGAATTGCGCAAAAGCCACACGTACGATCGCAGCCTTCGGCGATTTTGATGTACGCCCACGGCGACGAACTCTTGGGGCGAGGCAAGTTCAAGAGATCAAGAGTCGGCACCGGTGCAGAACCGACCGGAATCAGTTTCTTCGGAGCAGGTGTATGAACTGGAATTCCGAACCCGGCGACCAAGTCAACTTCGGGCAATTCATCAGCGAGTTCTTGTCCGTAACGTTCGGCCATGCAGCCAGTCACGACCAGGCGTGACGACTTCTTGCGTTGCTCGTCGAGCGAAAGGATCGTGTCAATCGACTCGCGACGTGCTTCATCAATAAATGCACAGGTGTTCACGACGACTAAGTCGGCATCTTCGGCTGAGTCGGTCGCCAACATGCCATCGGCCAACAAAGTGCCGATCAATTTGTCGGAGTCAACCTGATTTTTGGGGCAACCAAGGGTTTCAACGTAGAAGCTCTTTCCTTGATTGGTCACGATCTCCGAGGCTACCTGCTCAGGTTCTTGTCATGCCGAATATGCCAACTTCAACCCACCGTAGGTCCACTTGGTCTTCAGCAATCGGCCCGTTCCCGACAAAGTGATGTACGCCGTGTCGCTGCCGTCTGCGGCAAAGCAGATATTCGTCGTTAAGAGGTCACCTGTGGCGACATGTTCAATGACTTCACCAGCGGGCGAGATCACGGTAATTCCACCATTCACGAGCGTCGCAACACAGACATTCCCTGATCCATCAACGCCCAAAGAATCAAGCAATTGCAAACCAGGAAGACCATAAAGAACAGCACTGGTGTCTCCGGGCATCGTTGGGGCCAACACACCGGGCTCAACGATGTCGCGCTGGAAAACTCGACCCGTGTGCGTCTCAGCCCAATACACCTTCTTGCCATCAGGAGACAAACCAATTCCGTTCGGACTTTCAACGGGGAAATCAATTTCACGGATTGATGAACCATCGGCCTTGGCGTAATAGATCGCAGTCAAATCGGCAGTGCGTGCTTCAAGATCACGAATACCGTGATCGGTGAAGTAGAAACCTCCAACAGTGTCAAACACTAAGTCGTTCGGTGCACGCAATGGATGTCCATCACATTCGGTGTACAAATCGGTGACTGCGCCGGTGGCAATGTCAACTCGCTGAATGCGACCTCCGCTGTACTTCGACTTATCAAACGGTCCGGGGAAACTCAATCCACCAAAATCAATTTCGGTGAAGCAACCACCGTTGTTGCACAAGTACAAAGCGCCATCGGGACCAATGGCAGCACCGTTGGGTCCACCCTTGATTTCGGCGATTGTTTCTTTTGAACCATCGGGGCGCACACGAGTAATTCGTGGCCCAAACATTTCAACCAAAATCACGCTGCCATCGCGCATTGCGATGGGGCCTTCTGGAAACTTCAAACCAGATGCGACTTCAATGAGTTCCATTGCATTCCCCCGTTCACGCCCAACTGGGCCTTGGTGGGATCATGCTAATCATCGGACTCAGAGCCCATTGATACGGAGACTAAAGCGCTTCAAACTCTTCGACTGTCATCAGCACTTCGCGGGCTTTACTACCGATACTTGGCCCAACGATGCCGTTTTGTTCGAGCAAGTCCATCAATCGGCCGGCTCGGGCGAAGCCCACGCCAAGCTTGCGCTGCAACATGGACGTCGAGCCCATTTGGCTGCGAACGACTAATTCCATGGCCCGCTTCAACAAAGCCTCATCGCTGTCATCGCTACCAACACCATCGGTAATTGAATGCCCACCCGCATTGCTTGACGATGACTCTTCACCTTCGACGCCACTGACGTATTGCACCGTCGGGGCTTGATCGCGCCAAAAGGCGACGACTTTGCGCACTTCTTCTTCGTCGACCCAGCAACCCTGGATTCGTTGAGCCACCGACGAGTTGCCGGGCAACAACAACATGTCGCCTTTACCGACCAACTTTTCGGCACCGATCTGATCGAGGATGACTCGACTATCCATCTGCGACGACACTGCAAACGCTGCGCGCGCTGGAACGTTGGCTTTGATGACTCCGGTAATGACATTGACCGAAGGACGCTGCGTCGCAACGATGAGGTGGATACCAACAGCACGAGCCTTCTGGGCAATACGCGTGATGCTTTCTTCAACATCGCGGGCCGCCACCATCATGAGGTCGTTCAATTCGTCCACCACCACAACGATGTAGTGCATGCGCTCAAACTCACGCTCAGAACCGACTCCGGCTTTAATCTCACCTCGATCAAAAGCAGCATTGAAACCAGTGATATCGCGATAACCCATTTCGAAAAGCAAGTCGTAACGCTTTTCCATTTCTTTCACGGCCCAGGCCAAAGCATTTG
>JBAXIP010000247.1:0-2859 GCA_037138315.1 Actinomycetes bacterium | reverse complement strand
ACCTGGACCACAATGTTTCCCAGCACCGTTCGCGCCGCAGTCTTGGACGGCGCATCAGATCCCAACGCCGATGAACTGTTGAGCATATTGCAACAAAATAAGGGTTTTGAAGATTCAATTTCTACTTTCCTTGCCAAGTGTTCAAGCGACGCAAACTGTGCTTTTTACAACGGCGGAAATGCTGAAGGTGCGTTCGATGACCTGATGGCGCAACTTGATGAGAATCCAATTCCGACGTCATCGGGTCGGCCTGACCTCACCCGTGGCATGGCACTTACTGCCGTTTCTGAAGCGATGTATTCCGATTCGTATTGGAGCACTCTTGAAAGCGCTCTTGCGTCGGCACAAGATGGCGATGGCACCGGCTTATTGGCGTTGTTTGACGAATACTTTCAACGTCAACCAGACGGAACTTACGGCAATGAACTTGAAGCCTTTGTCAATATTTTGTGTGCCGATAGCCCTGAACGCAAAACAATTGAAGAAGCAGATGCTTTAGTACCGCAGTATCAAGCCAACGCACCAAGGCTTTCACCAGGTACCACCGGCGATTACACATGTGTGTTCTGGCCCAAGGCAATTGATCCACGAATCAAAATCACTGGCATTGGCGCCGGACCCATCGTTGTGATCGGTACAACGGGTGATCCAGCTACTCCGCTTGACAGCACCCGCAATATGGTCAAAGCACTTGAAAATGGACGCTTGATTGTGGTGACTGCCGATCAACACACCGGCTACGGCCTCAACTCATGCGTCAACGACGCGGTCGACAATTACCTCATCGACTTGCAAGCACCCGATGGTGAACTCGACTGCTGATATCTCTGGCGGAAGAGGTGGGATTTGAACCCACGGACGCTTGCACGTCGCACGCTTTCGAGGCGTGTCCCTTAGGCCACTCGGGCACCCTTCCGATATCCGAGGTTATCGGCGTGAGGCAAAGAACTGCTCGAGCAAAGCAGCTGACTCGGCAGCCAAAACATTGTGTGTCACCGGGAAGTTGTGGTTCAGTCGTGGGTCGGCCGAAACGTTGTACAAACTGGCCGTTGCACCACCCTTGAGATCGGCAGCACCATAGACCAACGAGCCGATTCGCGAATTCAATAACGCTCCAGCACACATCACACAGGGTTCAAGCGTGACAACCAAAGTGCAATCGTCGAGGCGCCAGCGACCGAGGTGCTTTGCGGCATCTTGCAGAGCCAAAATTTCAGCATGAGCGGTGGGGTCTTGAAAATTCTCTCGCTCGTTATGACGAGCCGCGATGATTTTGCCCCCATGTAAAACAACAGCACCCACGGGAACATCGTCGTGGGTCAGTGCATCACGCGCCTGATCAAGGGCCGCATTCATTGCCTCGATGTAACTGTCGTTCACTGGCATGGCGGAAGGGGTGGGATTCGAACCCACGGAGGCTTGCACCTCACACGCTTTCCAAGCGTGCCGATTCGGCCGCTCTCGCACCCTTCCAAGGTGACAACATTGAGTTCCTGCCAGGTGTGGTGACGGCCAGGCGATCTGCGGCACACGAGCGAATCCGCTGAAGGCTGCTACCTTCCGGTCCTGACCTGATTCACGGGAACCCGTTGCACAGGACCCGACCGTCACCACACTCGACAGGAGCCAAATGTTGCAGGGGCAAGACTACCTGCCTCGGGACCGAGCGAGACCAGCGGCTTTTTCGGCCAGTCGGGGGATTCCGAGGTCGGCACAAAAGTCGGCAAATTCAGGTGTTGGACCGCTCCAGTGCCAGTCATCAACTTTGCCAACAGGGACATCGTTGATGGTGGTTGCAATGCGACGGAAGAGATATGCCAAGTCGCGATTTTCGCTGAGAACTGTCGCCAACTTGGCGGCACCGCGCAGACCAGGGACATCCCACTGGCCGGCTGCATCAGGAATATCTTCAATGCGTCCGTAGCGCGCCAAGACCGAGGCGGCAGATTTCGCACCCCAACCCACAAGGCCTGGGAAACCATCGGCAGTGTCACCAACGAGTCCGAGATAATCCGCGATACCCGAAGGTGGTACACCAAACTTTTCAAGCACAGCCGCTTCATCAACTAAACCATTTTCGCCCTTACCCATTTTGCGACGATCAATCTGCACAACTCGTGAGCCCTTGACGCATTGACCAAGATCTTTATCCGGACTCAAGATCTGCACTTGTGTCACGCGAGCGTCTGCATCAGCGATTGCGGCTGCGGAAGATAAGGCATCATCAGCTTCGTATTCGACCATCGGCCACACTGTGACACCCATCGAGCGCAAGGCTTCTTCCATGATCGGAATCTGTCCCAAGATTTCGGGCTCCATACCTTCACTAGTTTTGTAGCCGGCCCACAAGTCATTGCGGAAACTTTCAATCACGTGATCACTAGCCACACCGATATATGTTGCGCCTTCGGTAAGCAATTGCATTGTCGAATTCAAAACACCAATCGTCGCAGCATTAGGCGCGGGAGAAGACGAACGCACTGCTTGGCCATAGTGCTGGCGATATAACTCGTAGGTTCCATCAACAAGATGAACGATCATGTCAAAACTTTCGTTGTGTCCATTGACCAAAAGCGTAGTGGTGATCTGACCACACTTTTTGGGCTGAGTAGGTCAGAATAGACGGGTGAGCACATCAACTGATCCGGCTATTCGACCGCTATTGCGGGGCTGGTCGCATTTGGTGTCATTTCCGATCATGGTGATACTCGGAACCGTCTTATTGATCGCCGTCAATCTTCCCTTCAATCTTTTATTCTCTTTAATTCTGTACGTCGTTGGCACTGCAACGATGTTTGGTGTGTCTGCGCTATATCACCGCGTGCCGTGGAGACCCAAAGCCAAAGCACTCATGCAACG
>JBAXIP010000246.1:0-2865 GCA_037138315.1 Actinomycetes bacterium | reverse complement strand
GTGGCGGGTAAACCATCAACGTCGCCGCTGTGCCCGATTGATTCAATGCCAATCATCATGAAGCCGGCATGGCTAATTGACGAATACGCCAACATGCGCTTGACGTCGGTTTGCACAACTGCGAGAACCGAACCGACGACGACCGACAGGATGGCCAACACCCAGATAACCGGACGCCAGTCTTCGGCACGACTTGGAAGTGCAGTTGTCACGACGCGTAACAGTGCAGCAAAAGCCGCAAACTTTCCGACCGATGCCATGAACGACGTCACCGGGGTTGGAGCACCCTGATACACGTCGGGAGTCCAGAAGTGGAACGGCACGACGGCTACCTTGAAGGCCAGACCAACGATGAGCAATGCGATGCCTGCGAGCAACATCGCATCATCACCCTTGATGAATACTTCGGTTGACAACACCTTGCCGATACCACCGATATTGGTGGTGCCGGTTGACCCGTAGATCAAGGCAATGCCGTACAAGAAGAAGGCCGAGGCAAAGCCACCAAGAATGAAGTACTTCAAACCACTCTCTTGGCTTTCGGCACGACGACGATGACTTGCAGCCAAGACGTACAAAGCGATTGACAATGTTTCAAGACCAAGGAACAACACGATCATGTCGTTCGATGCCGTCATGATCATGGCACCAAGTGCTGCGCAGATGTACAACGCGTACACCTCGGGGCCATCAAGTGATTCACGACGCAAGTATTCGGCAGTCGATAGTGACACAAGTGCTAAGGCCCCTGCGATACCGATCCAACAGAACATTGTGAAGTGGTCAATCGAGATCGCATTATTGATGATGATGCGGGCACCATTTTTGTTGATGTCATGCCACAAAAACATTTCAACAATGAGCGCCGCAACGGCCAACTCGACCGTTCCGATGGCATACCAAGCACGTGGCCAGGCCCGAGTGAGTGCCGCAAGCACCAAGTTGATCATCATGCCACCGAGCAGAATGATGATCGGCGTAATAGCCAACCAATCGATTGACGGATAAGTCATGGTTTGAGCGCCCATCAGCCCTCTTCCCCTTCAGATGTCAGAACCACAGGCTCTGGCGCAACGTAACCAGTTTTTTCTTCAACGCGAACCAAGATTGCTTTCACACTTGGTTCAATGCGATCAAGCATTGGCTTCGGGTACACGCCACAGAAAATGATGAGTCCGATGAATGGCAACAAGACCAACCCTTCGCGCAAACGAAGCTCGCGGAAAGTTGAGTTGGCTTCATCTGGTTCGCCGTGGAAGACCCGCTGGTAAGCCCAGAGCAAATACAACGCCGCCAAGATCACGCCAGTTGCCGCAACGACAACCCACCAACGAGATGTCGTGAAGCTACCGATCAAGATCAAGAACTCACCAACGAAACCATTGAGTCCGGGTACGCCAATACTTGACAACATCACGACCATGAAGGCTGCGGCAAAAATCGGCGCAACTTTTTGCAAGCCCTTGAGTTCGGAGATCAGACGGGTATGGCGACGTTCGTAGATCATGCCGACCAACAAGAAGAGTGCGCCAGTTGAGACTCCGTGGTTAATCATTTGCATGACTCCACCACCCATCGCTTCTGCAGTGAAAGCAAACGTTCCGAGCACGATGAAACCGAGGTGAGCAACTGATGAATAAGCGACAAGGCGCTTGAGGTCTTTTTGCATGGTTGCAGCAACTGCACCCCAAATGATTCCGATCACCGCAAGAGTCAAGAAAATTTGACGGCTCCACAACGCGGCTTCTGGGAATAAGTACACACCAAATCGCAACAAGCCATACGTACCGAGCTTCAACAACACACCAGCCAAGATGACTGAACCACCAGTAGGTGCTTGAGTGTGGGCATCGGGCAGCCACGTGTGCAATGGGAACAGCGGAACCTTGACTGCAAAGGCAATGGCGAACGCAAAGAACAACCATCGACCAGTGCTGGCCGCGAAGTTGGCACTTTCAGCAATTTCGACGAGATCGAAACTGATATGTCCGAGATCTTTCTTTGCCAGCAAGGCCGTCGTCACAATGCCCACCAACATGAAGGCTGAGCCAACCATGGTGTACAAAAAGAACTTCGTTGCTGCGTAGATGCGCTGGTCGTAACCCCATCCACCAATCAAGAAGTACATCGGCACCAAAACGATTTCGAAGAACAAGAAGAACAAGAACAAGTCGAGGCTCAAGAACGAACCCATGACTCCGGCTTCAAGTAACAAAATCCAAGCGAGATAACGCTTCTCATCGTGGTGCGGATCGCAACCAATAATCACCAGCGGGAACAAGATTCCGGTCAATACAACCAAGAACAATGAAATGCCGTCGACTCCGACATGCCAACCGATGTGCCACGACGAAATCCACTGATGCTTTGAAGTGAATTGGTAGCCGGCTTCTCCGGTTTTGAAAGATGCGAGCATCCACAAACCAAGCGCACCAGTGAACACCGAAGTCAATAACGCAATCAACTTGGTGATTTCGGGACGACGGTTAGAACTAATCAGAGTCAAAATTGATCCAACAGCCGGAATCAAAATCAATGCAGTCAAAATTGGGAACGGTAGCGAACCGTGCATTTCGCTGGCCAGCAACGACATCACAGCACCACTCCTCGAACGAAGAACCAGACAAGTAAGGCGACGACGCCTAAGCCCACAGCAGCTGCGTAACTACGCACGGCTCCGGTTTGTCCTTTACGCAAGAAACCACCGGCTCCTTGCACCAGTTTGCCCACACCATTAACAGCACCATCAACAATGGTGCGGTCGACCCAAGTGATTCCGTCAAAAGCTTTACGACCAGGTCCACCCATGAAATTTGAGATGCCCTTGTCGTAGAACCAACCCTGCGCCATCACATTGGGTTCGAT
>JBAXIP010000245.1:0-2870 GCA_037138315.1 Actinomycetes bacterium | reverse complement strand
CTTCTGACGTTCGAAAGTAGATAGCCCGTCGTCGGTGACGACTGATTTGGCGGTCTCGGTGACCAAGTGGCTGAATTCAGAAACGGTCATGGAGGTTGATGCTTCAACAAGCTCAGGTAAGTGCGCCATGAATGCTTCACGTTCGGCACCAGCAATCTTCAAGCCACGACCCAAAGCGTCGACGTGTGCGGCAGTCGTTGAACCAGCGGCTAACACAGAAGCCATTTCTGGTGCGACCTCAGTGACAAGGCCACGTGAAACAACTTCTCGGGCTTCACGCGACGTGAGACCACCATGGGCGACAAGTTCACGCTCAGGAATCACAAAGGTTGGTGCGACCGGGTCGTGCATCAACGAAATCATGCGCGCGCTCGCTTCAAGCATTTGCGCATCAAGTTTGGCTTGACGCACCCGAAGATCAGCCATAAAGGTGCGAAGTTCGACGATGTTCATGTCGCTGATCGCAACAGCTTTGTGACCTAATGCTGGTCCACTCCACTCGAACACAAACTTCAAAACAACCCCAATTTCATTGACTAATCTGAGACTTTTACGCTACGAACGTATGTTCAAAAGATACAAGAGGGGTGTTACAAAGTCAACGTCGCCAACAACAAATTTGATAATAAATCTGCTTTTCTTCAACGCACTTACATCAGATAAAGCATGGCCCTTTTCGTTTCATTAGTGTCTGTAAAGAAGAGGGAGAGATTATGAGTAATGAATTGAAAAATGGTTACGACATCATCGGTGACGTTCACGGACACGCCGCGAAACTTGAAGGACTCCTTTCTCAGTTGGGATACAAGATTCAGGACGATGTTTGGTTCCACGAATCGCGTTCCGTCGTTTTTCTTGGAGATCTCGTGGATTATGGTCCTCAACAATTGGAGACTGTCGCCATAGTGCGAAGAATGCAAAAAGCAGGAACGGCGCAAGTAATCATGGGCAATCATGAATTCAATGCGATTGCTTGGTTTAACGGTTGGCGAGAAAAGAATCAGAAAAATTATGAACAGCACGAACCCTTTCTGAAAGCGATAGTCGGTCAACCCCGATTGCATGCTGAAATAATCGAATGGTTTCAGACACTTCCCATATGGTTGGAAGTTCCTGAGCATGGTGTGCGGTTTGTCCACGCTTGTTGGGATTCAGGGATCGTTGAGGGCTTACATGGGCCTTTATGGACTACTGAACAATTAAAAGCAGGAGCAACAAAACCTGAGACGGGACAAAAACGCAATGCCTTTCATCATGCCTCCGAAGTTCTTCTCAAGGCTCCAGAAGAAGAGACGGTTCCGGTGGAGGATCATCATGGAGTCCCTAGAGGAACGCGAATTGAATGGTGGAGGAATTATGAAGGATCTGAATTGGTTTTCTTTGGTCATTATCGAATGACCCAAAAATCTTCGTTTATTACGAGTCCTCGTGCGCTCTGCCTTGACTACAGCGACAAGAGTGGAAAGAGTCCCCTTGTCGCATACAGATTTGATTTCGGTGATACGAACTTTAGTGATGAGAAAATTGTGACTTTCCCGTTGCTGTAGTTAGGGCTCTAGCATCTTCTTCTTATGAACACTGTGGTCATTGTGGGGTCGTCGTTGGCAGGGTTGCGAGCGGCCGAGACGTTACGACTTGAGAAGTATGAAGGTCGCATCATCATCGTCGGCGCCGAAGATCGCCAACCTTACGATCGACCCCCACTTTCGAAGAAAGTTCTCTCGGGTGAATGGGAAGCCGACCGCATCTCATTACGCAAACCTGAAGACCTCGCCAAACTGAACATTGATTGGAAGCTCGGTTCGGCGGCGACATCTCTCAACACGACTACTCGCATCATCACCTTGGCATCGGGCGAATCAATTGCCTTTGATGGCCTCATCATCGCCACAGGTTCGGGAGTGCGCAAACTTCCGAACCAACCAGACTGGACAGGCGTACACGTTGTCCGAACGCTTGATGACTCACTTGCTTTGCGGGCCGACTTGAACCCTGGCGCCCGACTAGTAGTCATTGGCGCCGGCTTCATCGGACTTGAAGTTGCAGCGACTGCCAAGACTCGTGGGTGTGAGGTCACAGTTCTTGAAGGTGCACCGGCTCCCATGATGCGGGGTCTTGGTGCCGACATGGGCCATGCCGCAGCCTTGGTACACGCAGACAACGGCGTCTCAATGAGATTTAACGTCAAGGTTGCTGGATTGATTGAAGGACGGACAGGTTCTGTTGGCGGTGTCGCATTAGACGATGGAGAAGTTGTTCCCGCCGATGTGGTCGTTGTCGGTATTGGCGTTGTTCCCGCCACGCAATGGCTGGAAAATACCGAACTTGAATTACGTGATGGTGTTGTTTGCGACACCACGCTCAATGCTGGTGTACCCGGCATTTACGCAGCAGGTGATGTGTGTCGCTGGTTCAACAATTTGTACGACCACGAAATGCGGGTTGAACACTGGACGACTGCATCGGAGCAGGGTGCTGTCGCGGCGTCGAACCTGCTGGCGGTCGCCCGTGGTGAGCAAGCCAAACCGTATTCGGCTGTTCCATTTTTCTGGAGCGATCAATTCAGTGCGCGAATTCAATTTTTGGGCCGCGCCAACGGGGACGAGACCGCTCATATTGTGGTCGGCACAGCTGAGGACCGTTCGTTCGTTGCGCTGTATGAAAAAGATGGCTACTTGAAAGCTGCTCTCGGCGTCAGTCGTCCGAAACAACTCATGCCATTTCGAAAGTTGTTGGCCGAGCGTGCCACATGGGAACAAGCACTTGAGTTGGCGTCAACGTTTGTTGCAACCTGAACAATCTCGTGACAACTCAGTGACAATTGGTTAGTCTTTTGCAGTGCCTCGTCTTGACGCTGAACGTGTTGCCCT
>JBAXIP010000244.1:0-2881 GCA_037138315.1 Actinomycetes bacterium | reverse complement strand
AAAGCACCACGCCTCATTCAGATATCGGCAAGTGGGGGATTACACCGCACGATCACTCGTCATACGTCTTTGTTTGTGCGAGGAACCGCATATTTGCCAGGTGCTGGACTCACTCGCCAGCAACGCCAGGGACTGGTAGCGCCCTATGTGCGGCGTGATCAACGCGATGGAGTTGCCGGCTTTGTCGCCGATGTGCCGTTTAATGAAAAGCATCAAACATTCGCTGATCTTGCAGAAGTTGCGGCACAACTGCCGAATTTGCAGGTTCCAGTGCGGTTGTGGTGGGGCGCGAAAGATCCGGTATTTAATGATGATTTTGCTGATGATCTCATGAAGAGATTTACTGATGTGCAGATTCAGAGAGTTGCGAACAGCGGGCATCTGGCGGTCATTGAAACTTCGATTGCTCCGTTTCTAGAAAGTGCGATTTCTCAATCACAATCTGTCGAGCAACAAGTTTTTGAATCACAAGGCCCTGAAGAATCTCTGTGGTCGCGGATTATGAATCCAAGCTGCAAAAACACTTTGGCAATTCATGATGGTGCCGATCGGTCGTCAGTCACTTTTTCTGAACTTGATTCACGCGTGGCAACTTTTGCTCAAGCATTGGTTCAGCACGGGGTTGAAGCGGGCGAGCGCGTCGCTGTTCTCGTACCGCCCAGCATTGATCTCATTGCATTGGTATATGCCTGTTGGCGTCTTGGGGCGGTAACTGTCATCGCCGATCGTGGACTTGGATTGAACGGACTCGGTAGTGCCGTGAAATCTTCACGAGTGCAACACGTAGTCGGTATTCGTTCGGCCGTTATTGCTGCTCGAACATTGCGTTGGGCGCCGCGAGCATCGCTCATTGATCTCAAGTCATTACAAAAATCTATGCAACTTGAAGGACTGAAACAGTTGGGACGACCAGAACCAACTGACAGTAACTTGGCCGCAATCTTGTTTACATCTGGCGCAACGGGTCCAGCCAAAGGTGTGCGGTACACGCATGGTCAACTTGGCGCCCAACGAGATATTTTGCAACGTGTCTATAACATCACGGACGCTGACAGTTTTGTCGCGGCCTTTGCACCCTTTGCCTTATTTGGACCAGCGCTTGGCATCACGACAGGCCTTGCTGATATGGATGTGACTTCACCAGCCACACTGACTGCCAGAGCACTTGACGATGCATGTCGGGCGACTCAAGCAACGATGGTTTTTGCATCTCCCGCGGCATTAGTCAATGTTCTGAAAACTGCTTCTACGAATGTGACTTCACTGCTTCAAGTACGTCTCGTGATGTCGGCTGGTGCACCGGTGCCGATTGAAACTTTGCGCCAGATGCAAAAATTTTGTCCGGTGGCAGAAATGCACACTCCTTATGGCATGACCGAAGTTTTACCGGTTGCCGACTTGTCGTTACAGCAACGAGAAGCGGCAGGTGAAGGTTCGGGCGTTTGTGTCGGCAAACCAGTAGATGGTTGCCATGTCACGATTGTTGCCATTGACGGTGGAACCATGAATTTACCCAGTGGTGAATGTGGAGAAATCGTCGTCAGTGCTAGGTGGATGTCGCTTGGGTATAACCGCTTATGGCTGACTCAACAGAATGCGCGGTTCGAGAGCGATGGGGTGACGTGGCACCGTACGGGCGATGTGGGACATCTTGATGGCAATGGCAACCTCTGGATTGAAGGAAGAGTTGTACACATGATTCACGCGGCTCATGGTTCAATCACACCCGTGCCCCTCGAAGTTGCATGCGAAAAGATTTCTGGCGTCAAACGTGCGGCCGCTGTCGGTATTGGCGACAAGGGTGCTCAGCAACTTGTCATGGTTCTTGAAACTGATCAAGCAAAGGAAAATCCTGCGCCGGATCAATTGGCGGCCCAAGTCCGTGAGGCCCTTGCAGGATTAGATGTTGTTGCAATTTGGGAAACGAAAAAACTCCCTGTGGATATTCGACACAATTCAAAAATTGACCGCACAGTATTGGCACAAAAGATGCAGAAAGTTCTTTCAGGACGTTCTCGATGAAGGTGCTGGTGACTGGCGCAGGAAGTTTGTTACTTGGTGGGGTAGCGCAACAACTAGCTGAGCGTGGTGACGAAGTTGTTTGTTTTCAACGCCGAGTATCTGAGACTCTCCATCAAAACATCACGATGTTTGCGGGCGACATACGCGACCGAGGTTCGGTGACAGAAGCTGCCATTGGATGTGATGCAATCATTCATGGCGCCGCTCGGGTGGGTGTTATGGGCTCGTGGGAAGATTTTTATTCAACGAATGTTGACGGAACAATTAATATTCTGAGAGCGGCGACCGAACATCGGATCTCAAAATTGGTGTATGTGTCAACTCCGTCTGTTGCTCATGTGGGTCATGCGATCGAGGGAGATGTTGCGACACCAGCAACGACTGGACGGAAGCATGCTCACTATGCTGAGTCAAAAGCACAGGCTGAAATTTTGGCTCTACTGGCCAACAGCGCAGAACTTGGGGTTGTTGCAATACGTCCGCATTTAGTGTGGGGTCCAGGCGATACCCAATTGGTGGGACGCATTGTCGAACGGGCGCGCCAAGGACGACTGGTGATGGTTGGCTCGGGTCATGCCTTGGTTGATTCAACCTTTATTGACAACGCTGTCAGTGCTCATATTGCTGCACTTGATGCAGTTGCTCCTGGTTCGCGGTGTGTAGGAAAGGCGTACGTCATCTCAAATGGTGAACCTCGAACTGTCAACGAATTAATGAGCCGTATTTGTCTGGCCGCGGGAGTTGAGTTTTCACCAAAACACATTCCCGCTGTTATTGCTCGAAATATTGGAAGTGTTTTGGAGCGAGTCTGGCCACTCATTCGAAAAGATGAACCGCCGATTACTCGTTTTGTCGCCGA
>JBAXIP010000243.1:0-2892 GCA_037138315.1 Actinomycetes bacterium | reverse complement strand
CGAGTCCTTGTTGCCGATGACGACAAGTCAATTCGGGAGTCACTCGTACGTGCCCTCAGCCTTGAGGGTTACACCGTGACCTCAGCGAGCGATGGTGCCAAGGCTTTAGAAATGATCCAGGCCGAGCGCCCCGATGTGGTGGTACTTGACTTGATGATGCCTGTCATTGATGGCATCACGGTGTGTCGCGTTTTGCGCGCCGAGAAGAATCGTGTTCCCGTGTTGATGTTGACTGCTCGCACCGAAACAAGCGATCGGGTGATGGGACTTGATGCTGGAGCTGATGATTATCTTCCCAAACCGTTTGCACTTGAAGAACTACTTGCGCGGCTACGCGCCTTACTTCGTCGCAATCGCCCCGTGGATGATTCAGCCGAGAATGACTCGTTGACTCTTGATACTTTGCGCATTGATGTGGCCGCGCGACGAGTTTTCCGCGGAGATATTGAACTTGAGATGTCAAAGACCGAGTTTGATTTGCTGGAGCTACTTGTTCGCAACAGCGGAATCGTTTTAGATCACTCGATGATCTATGACCGCATTTGGGGTTACGACTTTGGTCCAGAGTCAAAGAACTTGGCGGTCTACATTGGGTACATCCGTCGCAAGGTTGATATTGAAGGCGAAAAACGACTGATTCATACAGTGCGTGGCGTCGGATACACCGCCAGGATTTCGCAGTCATGAGTTTGCGTTGGAAATTAATGTTGTTGCTTGTCGTCATCGTTGGTGCCGCAACGACAACAGTTGGAATCATTTCGTATCAATCGACTGAAGACCGCATGATGACCGAGATTGATAACTCCCTTGGCACCGCAACAAATGTTTTATTGAACCGCCGTGATTCAAATCGTCCCGGTCGACAAAATAATGGCGGAATGATTGTGATTCCCGATCGCCCTCTAGGGATCGAACAATATGTCGTGCAACTGACCGATCGCGACGGAAATGTGCTTGGTGCAACGACTGGGATTTCTCTTCCATCAATGAAATTGACAGTTGATAATCAAGGAATTGAGAGACCGACAATTGCAACATTGACAGGGGCAGACGGCATTCATTATCGAGTTCGGGCTGAAGGTTTCTCGGTAGGAGTGGTGCAACTTGGACGTGATTTGCGAGAAGTTGACAATGTATTGACCGACCTACGATCACGAACAATTCTGACTGGTGCGATTGTTGCTTTGCTCTCGGCACTTCTTGGATGGGTGGTTGCCGCCAGCATGACATCACGCTTGCGCAAACTGTCAAGTGCAGCAGAGCATGTAGCAACTACCGGACAGTTTGACGTTGATACGCCTTCATCTGGCCGAGATGAGACAGCACGACTTTCTCGATCGTTCAAAGAAATGCTTGAGGCGCTATCACGGTCAAAAGAACAACAAAAACGCCTTGTTCAAGATGCTGGACATGAATTGCGCACTCCTCTCACGAGTATGCGCACCAACCTTGATGTGATGCGCCGTCACCCAAACATGGATATCGCAATGCGTGAACAAATCATGCATGATCTTGAACGTGATGCTGGTGACATGGCGGCGTTGGTTGAAGAAGTAGTTGCGATTGCTGCAGAACGGCACACCGATGAACTTCCTCAGCCCATTGAAATGAAAAGTGTTGTGCAATCAATTGTTGAACGCGCATCGCGACGCAGCGGTCGTGACATTGTTGTGAACGCTGATGATTCGATTGTGATCGCGGACCATCACATGTTTGATCGAGCAGTTTCAAATCTCATTGATAACGCTTTGAAATTCGATACTTCATCGCAACAGATCGAAGTGACAATTCACAACGGTTCGTTAACAGTGAGCGATCGCGGCATCGGAATCCCTGAAGATGAAGTGCAACTCATCTTTGAACGTTTCCATCGCTCGGCTTCATCGAGGTCAATGCCAGGTTCGGGCCTCGGATTGTCAATAGTGGCCGATTTTGCTCGTGCCCATGACGGCTCGGTCTTTGCCCGTCATCGCGTCGGTGGAGGATCAGAAATCGGGTTTTCCCTGCCCATAGCCCATAAATCAGGCTGGGAAGCCTGAATCGCAACCGATTGGAGGCTGGTTGAGGCTCTTACTCACTAGCGAAAACTCTCACCTTGTTCTCACATTGGTTGGGTTTACTTCTCACCTAGGAGTTGCAATCTGTACTCATACCGATCGGAGACCCCCCGACGATCGGTTGAAAACAAAAAGCGAATACTCAACCAAACTCAACTCAAAGGAACAGAACAATCATGGAAACGAATTACTCAAAGCCCAAGACCAAGAAGTACGCAGTCATCGGAATCACCGCTGGCTTATTGCTCGGAGCCGGCGGTGGACTCTTGATGAATCTGCCCGGTGGTGCCAGCGCCAAGTCGGTGACTCCGCAGGCCATCTCGGCTGACGACAACAGCACTGACACTTCTGTCCCAGCCAACTCGATCAACGGCGCCGAAGCCAGTGGCGATGTGGATGGTGACGGTGATCATCATGGTGGACGCGGCGGCGACATCGACCCCGCTGCCCGTGAAGCCAAGCTTCGCGAAACGTTGCAGACACTTGTTGATGCCGGCACCATCGATGCGTCAGATGTCGATGCGATTGTCGCTGCACTTCAAACCAAGCCCACGAATCCTCCGGCCGCTGACACCACTGGTGCTCGTCCAGAACCTGGCACGATGTTGAAGGCTCGTCTTCAGACTTTGGTTGATGACGGCACCTTGACCTCAAGCCAACTTGATTCGGTTGTCACTGCACTTGAGGCTGCTCGCCCCATGGGCGGCGGTATGGCTGGCGGTATGGGTGGTCATGGTCACGGTGGACCGGGTATGGGCGGTGCTCGTGGCGGAATGCGCCAAGAGATGCTGACCACAGCTGCTGACGCCATTGGCATCACTGCCGACGAACTCAA
>JBAXIP010000242.1:0-2900 GCA_037138315.1 Actinomycetes bacterium | reverse complement strand
AGAAGAATTTAAAGGTAGCTAAAAATCCGCAATACACGCAGATAGCCAAAATCAATCCTGAATAGAAAAGATATGTAAAAAGCTTGTTGTCAAACTTGAGGTGCATGAAGTACGAAACCACGGTCACAAACTTGACAGTCATCAAGATGAATAACGTCGGCATAAAGAATGGACCAAAGTCAACGTAATACGTTGACACTTCGATGGCCGTCAAGGCCGCCAAAATCAAAGCAACGTAAATGTATTGCTTGTCGGACAAACCGTGGTGTTCGGCCTCGTGGCCTTCGGTGTGTTCCGTGTGTTCAGTTTCTTCTGGGTGTTCGGTAGCGGTACTCATTGGTCGCTCCTCAGGACGGAATCAAGTAGACGAGGGTGAAAATAACAATCCAGACGATGTCAACGAAGTGCCAGTACAAACCGATCAATTCGACAACTTCTGCTCTGTCACCAGGAATGCGCTTATTGCGGTTCATGCCAACCAGAGCCATCAACATGATGATTCCGACCGATACGTGAACTCCGTGGAATCCGGTCAAGGTGTAGAAGCTTGAACCGAAGAGACTGGTCGTAAAGCCCAAACCTTCGCGATAGAACGACGTGAATTCATACACCTGACCACCGACGAAAGTTGCTCCAAGAAGCGCTGTCACGATGAGCCACAGGTTCATGTTTCGCTCGTCTTTGCGTTGCGCTGCAGATACTGCCAACACCATGGTCAATGAACTCATCAACAACACGAACGAGCTCACCGAGGTGAACGGAATATCAAAGATGTTGTTCGGTTGCGGGCCGGCGTTGACGCGACCCTTGTACAACATGTAGGTCGAGATCAGTCCGCCAAATAGTAGGCATTCTGATCCGAGGAACATCCACATACCGAGCTTGTTGTTAGACAAGCCCGTTGAGGAGTGTGCACCATGACCTGCGTCATGAGCGTGGGAGATTGCTGTTTCAGCCAATGGGCGACAGCTCCTTCGTGTGGCCGCCACCTTCACCAGGTGCCGGGGGATCAAAATCGTCGTCGGGTGACGTCGATGGTTCCATGGCCCAACCAAACATGGTGAGCAAGATCAAGCCAGCACCAATCGCCATCAACGTACGGTTATAAATCACACCGTAACCAATGACTGGTAGTGACAAGGCCAACAAAATTGGCCAGTACGAACGAGATGGCATGTGAATGTGCTCATCAGGGTGCGCATTGAGTTCGGCCATTACTTCTTCAGCACTATGAACCTGCGTCACGCCATGAGTTGACGAATCAGTTTCGTACTTGCGGTGGAAGAACTCATCCAAGTGACTCACAGTCGGCAGCACATCAAAGTTGTGTTCTTGTGGAGGACTCTGCGTCATCCATTCAAGGCTGCGAGCGTCCCAAGGATCGAGGGGTGCAATCGCAACTTTCTTCGACTTGTGGGTGTAAATGACGTTCACCAAGAACAACAAGACACCAATACCGAGTGTGAACGAACCAATCGATGCAACGCGGTTCCAGAATCCAAAGTTAAAGAATCCTTCGCCAGCGCGAGCTTCTGTCCACACCATCATTCGGCGCGGTTGGCCTTGCAGACCAAGAATGTGCATAGGTCCGAACGTGAGGTTCATTCCGATCACCATCAACCAAAAGTTCCATTTACCAATGGCGTTGTTGAGTTGACGGCGGAACATCTTGGGCCACCAATAATAGAAGCCAGAGAACAATCCGAATACTGCTCCACCAAACAACACGTAATGGAAGTGCGCCACGATGTAGTAGGTATCAGTTTGTTGCGTATCTGCCGGGGCCACGGCGTGGGTAACGCCAGAGAGACCGCCAATGGTGAACTGAACAATCAACGCAATCGCGAACATCATCGGAATGGTGAAGGTGAGCTTTCCGCCCCACATCGTCATGACCCAGTTCACGATCTTCACACCAGTCGGAACAGCAATAGCCATCGTCGACATCGAGAAAACCGCAACCGATACTGGACCAAGACCAGAGGCGAACATGTGGTGAGCCCAAACGCCCCAACCAACGAAACCGATTGCAGCACCCGACATCGCCACGATCGGGTAACCGAACAACGGCTTCTTCGAGAAGACCGGGATGACTTCACTGACAATGCCGAACGACGGCAGAATCATGATGTACACCTCAGGGTGACCAAAAATCCAGAACAAGTGCTGCCACAAAAGTGGGTCGGCACCCGAAGCAACATCAAAGAATGTTGCATCGAATGAGCGCTGGAAAGTCAAAAGGAAAAGTGCAACCGTGATCACGGGAATCGCGAACAACAACAAGAACTGAGTAACTAAGACCATCCACGTAAAGATGGGCATGCGCATCATTTTCATACCCTTGGTACGCATATTCAGAATCGTCACAATGAGGTTGATTGCACCGGTCAACGACGCAATACCTGTGATCTGCAAACCAACTGTCCAGAAATCGATTCCGTGACTTGGTGAGAAAAGCGTGCTGCTGTTTGGTGCATACATGAACCATCCACCATCGGCACCGCCGCCCAAGAACCACGATGAGTTCAAGAACAATCCACCAAAAAGGAAACACCAAAATCCGAAGGCGTTAATGCGAGGGAACGCCACGTCACGTGCACCGATTTGCAACGGCACAAAATAGTTGGCGAAAGCCGCAGCCATCGGCATGACGAACAAGAACACCATGGTGGTGGCGTGCATCGTGAACATCTGGTTGTACTGATCAGCGTTGAGAACTTTTCCGTTGGGGGAAATCAACTGCAAACGAATGAGCAGTGCTTCAACACCACCGACCAAGAAGAAGAAGAATGCGCTCACTCCGTACATGATTCCGAGCTTCTTATGGTCAACTGTGACAAGCCAATCGCGCCAACTGGTTGACGCGGCAGGCCGCTTAAAGACACCGAGAGCTTCGCTCG
>JBAXIP010000241.1:0-2915 GCA_037138315.1 Actinomycetes bacterium | reverse complement strand
CGAATCGGATCCCACAACATCGGAGTCTCAAGAGCTTTCTCGAGAGTCCAATCGGGTTCATGTAAATGTGCATATGGGTTCTTGCAAGCGTTCGTTCGGTCTTTAACCGCAACCATCGCACCAATATGTTTCGGTGCTCCCGATCGCGCGATGTATCCACGCACAATTGGCGAGAAGTAACCGCCCGCACCGGCATGCACTGGCATACCGAACGGGATCGGCACGCTGAGTGCCCACATTGCATTGCCATCGCTTTGTTTTTCAAAGCCGATAGTCAAAACTGTTCCGTGAATTCCGGCCATCACATGTTGCGCCGCAACTATTGCAGTTGATCCGCCTACAGAACCAGCCGTGTGAACACGGAACACCGGCTTGCCATGAGCGGCCAACGCATCGGCCAGCCACAGTTCGGGCATTGCGACACCTTCAAGTGAATCTGGTGCCTTGCCAATCACAATCGCATCGACATCAGCGATCGTGATGTTGGCATCAGCCAACGCACGGTCAACTGCCTCGCGCACCAAACCAGCGATTGAAACATCAGCACGACAAGCAGCGTGCTTCGTTTGACCTACACCGACGACTGCACAAAGATCAGCCATGTCACTCACCTTCCATGACGCATACCAAATTTTGTTGCAACATCGGTCCACTTGTGCAGTGAGCCAAAACTCGATCGGCCGAACCAGCAAAAATGCTTTCGGCTGCTTCAGCAAATCGTGCTAGTCCCGCCGCCATCGCCGGATTCGCCACTAATGCTCCACCACTTGGATTGATGTGCGTTGATTCACTCAAACCCATTGCATTTCGTAACAACAGCTCTTGATGCGTGTACGGAGCATGAAGCTCTGCAACATCAATGCGATCTTTCGCAACTCCCGCTTTTTGGGCCGCAATCGCTGCTGAAGAACTTTCAATCATTGAACGAGCACCTAAACGTTGCGTATCGATACGGTGATCAATTCCACGAATCCACGCTGGACGTTCGGCTAATCGACGGGCAACGTCGCCCGCAGCCAAAACAACTGCGTTGCACCCGTCTACCGGAGTCGCGCAGTCGTGAGCACGCAGTGGATTCAATGTGTACGGCATTGCCAACAATTCGTCGGCTGATTCATTGCCCTTCGTGAAGGCAACCGCGTTGTTACGCGCATCACGTCGACTTCGGGCCGCAACTTCAGCCATCTGTCGTTCGGTCACAACACCAGCTTCAAGACATGCACGGGCTTGCAGTGCAGCCAACGCATCGAAACCGGGCTTGAGCGGCGCAACCATGTATGGGTCAGTTTGCAAACTGAGAATTTGGTCAATTGGTCCAGATGTTGATTTTCCATTTGAGAAAACAAGAGCAACATCAACTTCACCAGTTTGAATTTTCACCCATGCTTCATACAAAGCAAAGGCTCCGTCGGCCTCAACGTGGCTTTCAATAATCGGCGGCCAAGCACCGATTGCATCAACTGCGGCAACGAAGCTAAACGGCTGACCACTCATGTAGTCACATGAACCGTGACACCAGAAGCCAATTTCGCTACGTTCAATTTTGACTTTGTCAAGCAACTGCTGAATGACGGGCAAAAGAATTTCTACCGATGTGAAGGTGCTGTTCACTTCACTTGGACGCTGCGCAGTTCCAACGATTGCAATATCTCGTAGTGCCATCAGCTTGCCCCCGATTCTGAACCCATCGCGCGGTCTGGTTCTCCAGTGGGGCGAAAGTGTTGAACGTTTTCCAAACTAGGACCCCACTCAGATTTGTCTTTCCACACTGGTTCAACACGCATTCCAATGCGCACATCTTCGGCTTCGCACTCTTGAATGAGATGCTGCATTGAAATGTCTGCACCATCCAACAAAATTTGCGCTGCCACATAGGGCAATTTGATTTTCTGTCCCAAGAACGGAACGTTGACGATGCAGAAAGTCGTGATTGTTCCTTTTGGTCCAACCTCAACGTCACCCGCCAAAATTTTGGCGCACTTCGGACACACACCGTTACGAGGTGGGAAATACACAAGTGCACAACTCGGGCACCTCTTGCCGACGAATATGCCAGCCATGAGGCCTGCCAAGTGACTGGTTGCATTAGGACCGGCTGACCAGTTGTAGGTCACGCCGATTGGTTGACGAAGTCGTACCAATCCATCGGCTTCACTCATGACGCACCTCCAACCACATCGAAACAAGCAATATCAGTAACGCCGCCTGGTCGATCTTGAGCCCAGCGGACCTTAACTTTCGTACCAATCGCGATGTTGTCGGGGGATCCAGCATCGACTGCGTGCAACATCGGTACGTCGGCCCCATCAATTGTGATCAGCGCCCAGGCAAAAGGATGGGCTAAAGGCTGACCTTCGACCGGGGTGGCCTGCCAAGCCCAAGTCGCCACCGTTCCGGTATCGGATAGTGATACCCATTCGGTCAATTGAGCGCCAGTCACTGGGTCAAACTCGGCTGGTGGAAAGTACACCCGCCCGTCGGACCCGCGAGTTCCCTCGAGTCGACATTCAGACAACGAAGTGAAAAACCGCGAGAGCAATGTTCCGACTGTTCGTTTATAGGGGAAAGCAACTTCTAGTGGAGCAACAAAGACGTCGCCCACCATTGAATGAGATGTAGTTCCAGACACCATCATTTTTTAGCACGCCTCAACAGCTCGTTACTTATCGTCACGCCGATTCTCCTACTCTTGTTTTAAATTCTTCCGTTTTCTACTTTGGATCAAGGTTGCTAGTGTCAAAGATGTCGATGGGTCATGGGGACTCCATTGTCGTAGGGGGAAGACATGACGAGATCATTGAAATTTGGTCGTACATTTGCAGCACTCTCTTTGGTTGCACTCGCAACGGTTGGTTGCTCAAATCGCAACAGTGGCGACGCCGCCACGACCCAGGCACCTGCCACCGCTGCACCAG
>JBAXIP010000240.1:0-2929 GCA_037138315.1 Actinomycetes bacterium | reverse complement strand
TGACAATTGGTTAGTCTTTTGCAGTGCCTCGTCTTGACGCTGAACGTGTTGCCCTGTGGCGGGCATTTCAAACTGTGGGTGAGGTAGTTTCGCGCAGCATTGAAGCTGAGATGTTCGACGAGTTTCACTTGGCTTTGCCACAATTTGATTTACTTGCAGCTCTCGCTCAGAGTAATGACCAGATGCGAGTCAAAGAATTGTGCGAAATACTTTCGGCGGTCCCAAGTAGCTTGTCGCGTCGCATTGACTCACTTGTTGAACGCGGTTATGTCACGCGTGAAGAGGCTCCAACCGTTGAAGACAACCGCGCGGTCATGGTGCGACTGACGCGTATGGGACGATTGGTCTGGCGCGACTCGAACATTCTTTATAGGCGAGCAATTCAACGCGAGTTTGCGAGTGGTCTCACCGAAACCGAAGTCAGCACCATGGTTCGTGCGCTGACAAAAGCGTCTCCGTTCAAAAAGTGACTCGGCAATTTACTCGATGAATCTGTTCAAGCGCGTTCCGCGTTGGTTAGTAATTTCTGCTTTTGGATTCATTCCGATAGTGGTTGCGTTGGTCAATACATTGCGCGGCGGAGCAATCTTGGTCGGCGATCGAGCAGTTTTCGCCTTGCTCGTGAAAGACGCGGCGACTGGCTCATTTCCTTCGGTCGGTCAATACAGTTGGCACGGGTGGAACCATCTAGGAGCCTTGATTTTCTATGTTTTCGCCCCATTTCATTGGCTATCTGGTGGAGCGGCATGGGGGCTATTTGCTGGCGTTGCCGTGTATTCAAGTTCTTTACTTGTTGCAATCGCATGGCTGGGGCATCGATTGCGTGGAACCTGGGGGAGCGCCCTAGGTGTTGCAACTCTTCTTGCTTGTTGGGTGAGCGTTGGGCGTGTCGCCAGCGTTGATGCGTGGACTCCGTATCTTGCCCTTCCGCTTTTCATTCTCTTTGTGTTTGCTGCTCTTGGTGTCAGCGAACGAGATCGAGCGTCGATGTGGTTGATGTGGGTGTCAGCTTCAATAGTTGTACAAATACATGTTGGATATTTACCCATTGTGGGTCTGGTTGGTTTGGTGGCATGCATCGTCTTTTGGTGGACCGGAGGAAACCAAAGATCCATTACCCGTCCGATCGCCACCGCGCTCTTGCTCTTTATCCCATACCTTTTTCATCTCCGCGAAGCAGTTCGTAATTTAGGAGATATCGCTCACTATTTCGTGACGACTAACGAACCTTCAATTGGCCTCGGTCGTGCGTTACATGTGATGTCGTTTGAAATGAGTCCGCACGCGTCATGGTTGTCCGGACCATCAGAGGTTGGGCTTATTGGTGAAGCCCCAACTAGTTCATTGACATGGTTGATCGGTGTGGTGTTGCTTCTCATGGCGACCACCGTGTGGGTGTGGCGTTCGACCGAAGAGTCGCCCCGCCGGCAATATTTGAATTCGGCGCCATTGGTTTGGACGATGTTGGTTGCTGGCATTGTTGCGGTCGCACAAGTTCGTGGGTATTTGTTCCCTTATGTCGTTCTTTGGCGTTCAATCATTGTCATTTTTGTGTTTGCGTGGATAGCGGGTGTCGCTCTTGCCAACACCACGAAATTCCGACAGCCCATGATCACTGTCGTGGCAGTAGGTCTGTTTGTCTTAAATATTGTTGGCGCGATTTTGTCGGCTGTCGATTACAACACGTCCACTTCAGATGCCGACAATGTGCATCTCGCCATCAAACAGGCTGTTGAATTTCATAAGACTGCCCCGGCTGACGGCCCGATCATGCTGAAGTTGGGTGACGGCGGACTAGTCGGTCTGTATCCGGCACTTGTATACGACCTTGAAGAGCGTGGAATACCGAACGGAATCGAACCAGGTACTGAATGGGTCTTTGGTAATCGTGCACTTACAGACGAGGCGTCAACTCTGTGGTTTGTTTGTGACACTGGGACAGCCTTTTCATTATTGGCAGCACAACCTGAAGCGCAGGTTGTAAGTGTGGTGACACCGTTCAATGAATCTGATGAGGCAAATGTTCGCCAACTGCAGGTGCAACTGGCGATTCAACTGCAAAGTATTGGTCACGAAGAGTTTCTGAGTGCTCTCGAGTCACCTTTGGTATCGTTGGCTTTAACGGGACTTGATATTGATCACGACGCGGCAGCCGAATTGGCGAATTACAACGCCTTTACTCCCGAACCAGGATTCCGCTTTGGAGTTGTGGCTTTCCCTGTGCATTCAGCCCCCGACCTGTGGTGGTCGCTGAACGCTTTCTCGTAGCCAGTTGAGTTACCAAAGTTCCATGACCAAAATTCGTTTGGATCAAGCTCGACACAGCAGACTGAATGCCAAGAACATCTTTTGGGAGACACCATGTTTAACGCAGTCATTGTTGATGCCATCCGCACACCACTCGGTCGCCGAAACGGCAAACTGAAAGATTGGCACCCTGTCGACCTCATGGCCGAAACGATGAACGCACTGATTGAGCGCACAGGTATTGATCCGGGCATCATTGATGACGTCGTGATGGGTTGTGTGATGCAGACTGGCGAGCAGTCGACCAACATTGGTCGTAACGCCGTATTGGCCGCTGGTTGGCCCGAGAGTGTTCCGGGCACCACCATTGACCGCCAGTGTGGCTCGTCGCAACAGGCTGCCCACTTCGCCGCGCAAGGCGTGATGGCTGGTGCGTACGACGTCGTTGTTGCTGCTGGTGTTGAAGTGATGACTCGTGTTCCGATGGGTGCATCAATGGCCGATGGCAAGTATGGCTGGCCCTTTGGTCCGATGGTGAGTGCTCGCTATCAGCCGCAAGGTGGACTCGTTCCACAAGGTATTTCAGCGGAAATGATTGCCGATAAATGGGGAATCACTCGCGAAGACATGGACCGTTTTGGTGTGCAGTCGCAATCTCGCGCCGCACGTGCAACTGCCGAAG
>JBAXIP010000239.1:0-2983 GCA_037138315.1 Actinomycetes bacterium | reverse complement strand
CCGTCAATACCGATTCCTAAGACTGGGTCTTGCGCAAGTGCAGGAATTCCGTCGGTGATAGCCCGTTGCAACGGATGTTCGACATGCAGGTAGCCGTCGGTTGCCCAACCAGCGGTCACGCATGTGGCAATCATTCCAGAGTGCTTGCCCGAACAGTTCTGCAGAATCGAAGAGCGCTGCACGCCATTGCGCATCGCTTGTTCTGCTTCATTTTCGTCGAGGGGTAAATCGGGAGTATTCGCCAATGCTTTTTCGTCAAGACCGACCGATTGCAAAATGCGCCGTGCACCATCAAGATGCATTGGGCGCCCATCGTGACTTGCACACACCAATGCCAATAACTCATCAGGAAGATCGAGTCCTGATTGCACCATTGCATGGGCTTGCAAAGGCTTGGTACTTGATCGCGGAAAAATACCAACGTGAGCATCACCCATCGCGAATGCAATGGTGCCATCTTGATTCAAAGCAACAACGGCAGCATGATGCACCGATTCCAAAACATCATTGCGATAAGTCACTGCTAGTGGAACGTAAGAAGTTAAAACTGAATCACTCATCGCCGGCGACCTCTTCGGCGAATCCGTTGCTTACCTTTTTCAGGCACCTGAACAAGTTCGTTTTCAATGAGTTCGTGACGCTCACCCGATGCACTAGCCAATGCCACCGCCATAGCCGCAACTGGTAAACCAAGAATTGCGCCAACTGGCCCAAGTAGTGCACCGCCGGCAATGGCCGCGCCAAATGAAATCGCTGGATGGATTTCCATTGTGCGGGCAGTAATGCGTGGTGAGATTAGGAAATTTTCAATCTGTTGATACAAAATCACCACAATGATGACTGCGAGCGCTTTCAACGGTGAGTCAATGAAAGTGATGAGTACCGGAAGAACTCCGGCGATGTATGTGCCCACCACCGGAATGAACTGCGAAATAAGACCAACCCATAGTGCGAGCGCAATCGGTGCCGCAGTGCCAAGTGATTGAAAAGCAATCCAATGCACAAAAGCCGAAGCGACCGCTAATAGCGCGCGACTATAGAGATAGCCACCAGTTTTTTCAATTGCTAGGTCCCAGGTATCAAGAACTCTCTTTTGTCGCGCTGGTGCAAGTCGACTACATATTGAACGTCTGAGCCGCGGACCATCAGCAACTAAGTAGAAAGTGAAAAGCATCACCGAGAAGGCTTGCAGTAATAGTCCTAATGCGGTCACCGAAAGTTGTAGTGCTTCATCTTGTTGACCCTTAATGAATTTTTGCACCGGACCTTTTGGATCTTGAATACTGTCGTTCACTTTTTGCGGATTGATATTGGTTGACAACGTGTCATTCAAAAAGTTCACTGTACGGCTGACATACCTCTCTGAGTTTTGCGCAAGATCGGCAACCTGGGTTCCGACCAAAGTTCCGATCGCTGCCACAAAAATGATGACTCCGACCAGCAGTCCTAACAGGATCACGATCGTTGCTTGACCACGTCGCCAACCCCTCTTGGCCAACCGAGTCGTACCGGGCTCGATTGCGAGAGACAAAAAGAGTGACACCAAAAGCAGGATTAAAAATGAAAACAGCCGGTCATAGGCATACCGAATCAGAATCGTGCCGAGGAACCCCAGCCAGAAAACGATGATTGCTTTCCAAACCCAACGGGGAAGTTTGTTGGAATCGGGCTCAATCGGGGGCGTGATCGGCAATTCATCAGACATGTGACGAGCGTACTCAGCCTGTATAGGCATTGGAGAGCAAACCGTGCCACGATCTATTCATGTCCGAGATCTTTGAACCTGTTCGACGCATCGTCGCTGACGCGGTTCGCTCGCGTGTCGTTGGACCAAACGCTGACAATCGTGCGCAAGAACTATTCGAGGCCCCAGGCGAACGCTGGTTTGCCGAAGACCGACCGATCCGCATCATTCATGCCGACTCATGCATGTTCATCGGTGGCCTACGCGCCTTGTTGTTTCAATCGTTGCAACCCCTCGCGATGGCCGGCGTTGCTTCACATAGTGATTTCAAAGCCGATCCATGGGGACGACTACAACGCACCGCCGACTTTTTGGCCGCGACCACATTTGGCCCAGCCACAGAAGCACAACGTGCCGTTGACATGGTGAAGCGAGTCCACACCCGAGTCGTTGGCACTGCCGACGATGGGCGCCCCTACAGCGCCAACGATCCCCATTTGTTGAAGTGGGTCCACATCGCTGAAGTTGATTCTTTCTTGGCGGCGCATGCCAAGTTTGGTGAAATTGAACTGTCGCCCGAACAACGCGATGGTTATGTGCTCGACATGTCGCGCATTGCGTCGGCACTCGGTGTGATTGATCCGCCGACTACCGTGGCCGAACTTGCCGATCAGATCGCGTCCTATCGACCCGAGCTTCGTACGTCGGCGCCAGCGCGCGACGCAGCGCGCTATTTACTACTCACTCCTCCGTTACCGATTTATCAACGACCCATTTACGGGCTGCTTGGTGCCGCTGCCGTTTCACTGATGCCGTTATGGACACGATTCCCCTTACGACTTCCGTGGTTGCCCGTCAGCGAACGAGCAGTGGTACGACCCGCCGCCCAAGCATTGACTAAAACTCTGCGCTGGGCGTTACAGCCAATTCCGATTACATCGTCTGAGCAATAAGCGCGTTATAGAGCGCTTGTTGATGCAGATCTGTCGTTGCAGTGTCTTCAGGATGCCATTGCACGCCAATCAACCACTGCCCCGAGCCGCTGTGCTCGAGAGCTTCAACGAGTCCGTCTGGTGAACGAGCCACGACTTTAAGTCCCTTGCCGACATCATCAATACCTTGATGATGAAACGATGCGACCCGAACATTGGTTGCACCTAGAGCTTTTGACAACTTGGTGCGCGGCGTGATCTCAACGTCGTGCAAGGCAAATTCCTGGCCAGCAGGAAACTTACCTGGCGCGTGTTCAACGAGACCAGCCTTGTCACCGAGGTCGATGTCACCGATGTGTTGAATCAA
>JBAXIP010000238.1:0-2994 GCA_037138315.1 Actinomycetes bacterium | reverse complement strand
ATATTGCAGCGACGGGCGTCATCAGCGATATTGAAGCAATTGGACCTGAAGAATTGCCCGGCTGAAAACAAGCAATCAGTAATCTGAATCAAGGGTCTTGATCAGTCGAGTCATCGACTGATCAAGACCCTTTTTCATTTGTTCCGATAACTCATTCATATAACGATCTTGAGTCGCCACAACAATCTCTATTCCACGATCAGCAACACGCTTGCCAGCAGCTGTGATCTTGATCAGTGCACCGCGACCATCGCGTGGGTCGGCCTGCCGACTAATCAAACCCATTTTCTCTAATCTTGAGAGTCGATTCGTTAAGCCACTCGGTGTTACAAGAGTTGCGGCCGCAATCTCTTTTGGTGTCACCTTGGCGCCACGTCCATGCCGGCGCAAAGTAGCCAACACGTCAAACTCCCCCAGGTTGACTCCCAGGTCTTCCAGTTGGCTAGCAACTTCATCGCTCACTGCCCGCACAACCGAGTTCAACTTCAGCGACAACTCCATCGATGCAAAGTCAAGATCAGGTCGTTCGTTCGACCAAGTGCGAATGGTCTCGTCAATCAGCTTGTCTACGCCCATGCCGTCACCCTAATTGCCCAATCTCTTGTTGCCAAGAAATAGTTTGATGCCGTACTATCTCACCTATGAGCAATCCGATTATCAAAGTCTCCGATGTTGCCTTCCCCCGCTTTCAGGGTCCCGACCTCGATGTCATGGAAACGTACTTAACGAACTTTGGCATGGTGCGCTCGGCTCGTACCGAAGACGCGCTGTACATGCGCGGCACCGATCCCGACCATCACGTACACGTCACGCATCGTGGTGAGATCAGATTTATCGGCTTGACCTTCAATGCCACACTCGCCGATCTTGAAACTCTGTCGCAGGCAACGGGCGCGCCGATTGAACCGTGCACCGACCCCGGTGGCGGCTCGGTTGTGCGCCTCACCGACCCCGATGGAAACCAAGTCGACGTCCTAGCCAACGCAGTACAACTTCCAACCCTTGAAGTTCGCAAACATGCCGCTTATAACAATGGTCAATCTCGGCCACGTGCAGTTGAACTGCAACGAATTGAATCTGGCCCTTCGCAAGTCAAGCGATTCGGCCATGGTGTCATCAAGACAACCTCGCTTGCACGCCTCACAGCGTGGTACTCCGACACTCTTGGACTTCTCGGTTCGGACGACATGTACATCGAAGATCCCGAACAACCCATCGGTCGATTCATGCGCTGCGATCGCGGCGAGACTCCGACCGATCATCACTCGCTACTCATTTTGGAAACTGGCGAAACACGTCTTGGCCATTGCGCGTGGGAAGTTGCCGACTTTGACGACCTCATGGCCGGACGCGAACCGTTACTTGCTTCGGGCGCTCGTCACTATTGGGGAGTCGGTCGCCACATTTTGGGCGGACAGATCTTTGACTACTGGAAAGATCCGCTCGGCTTCACGATTGAACACTGGACCGACAGCGATCTTCTCGTTGCGTCAACTCCGTTGAACAAACATTCAATTTTCGCGGGCATCAATCAGTGGGGACCTAACCCGCCCGACGATTTGGATTTCTGATGGACCTCGGTATCAAGGGCAAGAATGCGATCATTGCCGCATCAAGCGCTGGTCTTGGCTTTGCTTGTGCAGAATCACTTGCCAAAGAAGGTGTCAACGTTGTTATCAATGGTCGTGATGCCGAACGTCTCAATGCAGCCGCCGAAAAACTGCGACTCACCGCCAAGGGAACTGTCACCGGCGTTGTTGGTGACATCGCTCTTGACGAAACACGGGCCGCACTTCTTCTTGCTTGTCCCCGCCCCGACATTTTGATCACCAACAACGGTGGCCCACCACCAGGACGCTTTCAAGATTGGGGCCGCGACAATTGGTTGAACGCTGTCGATAGCAATATGTTGGCGCCATTACTTCTCATCCGCGATGTGCTTGAAGGAATGGTTGAGCGCAAATTTGGACGCATCATCAACATCACATCGGCCATGACCAAAAGTCCACTATCACCGATGGGATTGTCTTCGGCTGCCCGCACCGGATTGATGTCGGTGGCAAAAGGCCTTTCAAAAGATGTTGCGTCCTCAAACGTGACGATCAACAACATTTTGCCCGAACGCATTAACACCGACCGTCAACTTGGTATGGCCAAACTTGCCGTGCAATTCAAGGGCATCACACTTGAAGAGGCGTATGAAGAAATGGCACAAACGATTGCGGCTAAACGTCTCGGACGTCCAGAAGAAGTTGGTGACACGTGCGCGTTCTTATGTAGCGCTCAAGCGGGATTCATCTCGGGTCAAAGCATTCACCTTGATGGTGGCTCATACGAAGGTTTGTTCTAATGACAGCTAAGTCCGATATTGATGTCTTGATAGTTGGTGCTGGCCCTGTCGGAATCAGTGCCGCGATGTTGTTACACAAAATGGGTCATTCAGTGCGCATCATTGATCGCCGCGAAGGCCCGCAACGGGCACCCGCAGCCCATGTCATTAACGCCCGCACGTTTGAGGTGTGGCGCCAGACAGGAATCAACGTTGATCACTTGCGTTCTATTGCCCAAGATCCACAAGCCGCTGGTCAAGTTCATTGGGTCACCAAACTCGGTGGAGAAGTCTTGGGTTCACTTCCGTACGAACGTCAAGGTGATGAGATGTTGGCTTTCACTCCAACTCCGTTACGTAACTTGGCGCAGCACGTTCTTGAACCGCTCCTCGTTGATGAACTTTCTGCGATGGGTGTGAACATTGAGTATTCAACTCAGTGGTTGTCGATGGTTCAAGAAGACGAGAGTGTTGTTTCAACAGTGAGCCACGATGGAACCGACGAAGTCATCGTGGCCAAATATCTTCTCGGATGTGATGGTGCTTCGAGCGCTGTGCGACAGGCATCGGGAATCGCCATGGAAGGCCCCGACAATTTGCAGAGCTTTGTCATGATTCACTTCACGGCCGATCTTTCGTCGCTCACGAGCGACTGCCCCGGGGTT
>JBAXIP010000237.1:0-3010 GCA_037138315.1 Actinomycetes bacterium | reverse complement strand
GGAATTGGATCCGACATTGCTGATCCGAACGTGAAGGAAAGTTCGTATCCCGAAACGCCGTTGGCACCTTTGGTGTCGATGGTTGAAGACGGAATTAGGCCGATGTTGTCGCAATACGGTTCGTGCAAAATTCCGATGTTGTTAATTACATCAAAGAACGACCATGTTGTTGATCCCGCAACGAGTGATGAACTGGCGGCTCAGTGGGGCGGACCAGTTGAACGGATTTTGCTTGATCGCAGTTTCCATGTGGCGACACAGGACTACGACAAAGATTTCATTAACGAATCTGCATTGGCATTCGCTGCCAAAGTCACCGCGTGAGTTTTCTTTCGTATATCCCTAGCCCTGGAAGTGCAGCGATCCATATTGGACCGTTGCAATTGCGTGCTTATGGTCTGATGATTGCGCTTGGCGTCATCATCTCTGTACGCATCTGGGGAAAGCGTATGACGTTAATTGGTGTTGGTGGTCCCGAAGAAGCCGCATCAATCGCGACGTGGGCAGTGCCTGCTGGTGTGATTGGTGCTCGCCTTTATCACGTCGCCACCGAATGGGATCGTTTCTCGGGTCACTTGTTTGACATCGTGAAAATTTGGAAGGGCGGTCTCGGCATTCCGGGTGGCATCTTGCTCGGAGCAATCGTTGGCGTGATGGTTGCTAAAAAACGCAACATTGATATTGGACAAATGTTGTGGGCAGCTGCGCCAGCGATTCCGGTTGCTCAAGCGATTGGGCGCTTGGGTAATTGGTGGAATCAAGAATTATTTGGTCGACCAACCACTCTTCCGTGGGCCCTCAAGATTGATATCGAGCATATGCCCGATAGTTACGCGCCTGGAACGATGTTCCATCCGACGTTTTTGTACGAAGCAATGTGGAACCTGGCGCTTGCTGGTGTGCTGATCATCGTCGGACGTCGAATGATGAACTCACGACCCGGTCGGTTGATGGCTTTATACGTGGGTGGTTATGGTCTGGGTCGTTTCTGGGTTGAGGGACTACGTATTGATCCGGCTAAGAGCGGCGGGGGATTGCGGCTCAACCAATGGGTGGCGATTGTCATGATGGCGGGATGTTTGATCTATCTAGTGATTGATATGCGCAAGGCCAAGAGTGTTATTGAAGCAAATGTTTCTGAGACGAGTGTTGTTCAGTCCACCGACTATCGTCAGGAAGATGTCGAATCAAACTGATTTAGTTCTTGTTTCTGTTGAAAAGCCTGGTATCGGAGTTATCACTCTCAATAACCCCGATCGCATGAACGCATGGAGCGCGGCGATGTCGGCACAGTTTTTTGCCCGCCTTGAAGAATGTCGTCTGAATCCTGAGGTTCGCGTAGTTGTCGTGACTGGTGCGGGAAAAGGTTTTTGCCCCGGAGCCGACATGGACGCACTCAATCAAATTCGTGCGAATCCCGCCGGTGGTGCCGGACCCGCAACGGGTGCTGGTCGATTTAGCGATTTCATTTCGTACCCCAAACCGATCATCGCGGCAATGAATGGTGCAGCCGCTGGCGTCGGTTTTGTATTGGCACTTTTCTGTGATCTTCGTTTCGCAGCAAGTGGTATCAAACTCACAACATCATTTAGTCGTCGTGGATTGATCGCCGAATACGGTTCGTCATGGGCCTTGCCTAAATTGATTGGTACGCCCCGTGCACTCGACTTGTTGTTGTCGGGTCGAGTCATTACTGCCGATGAGGCCGAACGTATGGGTCTCGTGAATCAAGTTGTACCAGCCGAAGAATTGATGAGTCACGTGATGGCATATGCGTCAGATTTGGCTGAGAATTGCAGTCCGACAAGTTGGGCCCATATGAAGAAGCAGGTGTACGGCGATTGGGAAATTGATGCTGATACTTCGACAACGAATTCAATTCACATGATGAACGCTTCGATCATGCGACCTGATTTCCAAGAGGGCGTGCAGTCGTACCTCGACAAGCGCGCCCCGCAATTCGCGCCATTCACTGACTGATAGTTACTGACTAATAGAACGAAGTCTCTCGGCAAGCTGTTCTGGCACGACTGGGTTGAAATATTCGCCTGCGCCTACTTCGGCGGCAGCAATGAACCGGGCTAGTCCTTTTTGTCGCCACGGTGAAACGATTTCGATGCTCATCCACGCGTCGTTGACTGAACCATTGGCCGGTTGTTGGTTGATCCACATCATGTACGGCAGTGGAGTATTAAAAAGTTGATCGAGACGATTGATCGTTTCGATCAACAATGTCGCTAATTCGTGACGCTGGTTTGGCGAGAGTGAATGTAGGTCGCCGACCCGCTGACGTGGAGCCAAAGTAACTGCCGTGGGATAGACCGACGCGTATGGAACATAACTCGTCCACTCGGTGTTGTTGTCGATGACTCGTTCGGGAGTTTTGTCAGGCGTCCATGAAGATGCAAAGAGTTGACGTGGCCGTTCTGGGACATGGTCATAGGAATAGATCTGACCATGCGGATGTGAAATTGTCGCCCCAACTTCGGCTCCACGATTTTCAAACACCAAGACGTAATCAACATCAGGTCGCGCCGCGAGTTGTGATGTGCGGTCGGCCCAAAGATCGATGACTTTGGTGGCCTGTTCAACTGAAAGTGAGGCGAAGGACGCGTTGTGATCACTCGTATACAAAATGACTTCACAACGATCGTCGGGCAAGGGTGGCCAGCGATTGACAAACGAACGAACGTCGTAAGGCTCGGGAGCCTCAAGTCCACCGACACAAAATGGGCAATCTGATGTCACTGCATTGGTGGCCAAATTGGGTCGCGCTTGTCGATTGCCGACGACGTGTACAACTGTTCCAAGAGCAGGGTCAATACGAAGATCTTGGTCCACCTATCCATTCTCACCGAATAGACACCAACCCTTAGTGCTTCTGGTGGCGAAAATCGTCAGAAAATCGGGCATTCCTGCCACCAGAAACACCAAGGGGGTGAAGGGATGGTCGTACGATTCGGGTCGTGATCGAGCATTTGTCGACCGAGACCACGAGCGTCGTTGTAGA
>JBAXIP010000236.1:0-3011 GCA_037138315.1 Actinomycetes bacterium | reverse complement strand
TGCACCATCGGGGTGTAGCGCAGCTTGGCTAGCGCGCCACGTTCGGGACGTGGAGGCCGGAGGTTCAAATCCTCTCACCCCGACCAGCACACATCCCCCGCTTCGGCGGGGGATGTGCCATTTACCGGCTCATTTCGCTCTACGGTGAACCTGTGGATATTGCGCAACTTCAAAATGTCATCGAACGTACCTACGGCGATCGCGATCGTGCCCGGGGCGTGCCCTCAACTGTTGCCTGGTTGGCCGAAGAAATCGGTGAGTTGGCTCAGGCCGTGCGCAAAGGAACCAAGGCTCAACAAGAACACGAATTCGGTGATGTGTTGGCGTGGGTTGCCACACTCGCCAATCAAATGGGTGTCGACTTATCTGCGTGTGTTGAGCGTTACGCCAACGGATGTCCGCGCTGCACGGCTCTTCCCTGTGCGTGCTAACCGATCTTTAAAGAAACAGTTCAGCAATCTGCACTGCGTTTAACGCAGCACCCTTGCGCAAGTTGTCGTTGCTCACAAACAACACCAAGCCACGACCATCATCAAGTGACAAGTCTTGACGAATACGGCCAACATAGCTCGGGTCTTTGCCAGCAGCTTCAAGTGGTGTCGGCACGTCAGTGAACACAACACCAGGTGCTGACGACAAAAGTTCTTTGGCACGAGCCACCGAAATCGGTCGGTCAAATTCGACGTTGATACTTAATGAGTGACCGGTATACACCGGAACACGCACGCAAGTTCCAGAAACGCGCAAGTTCGGAATCGCCAAAATCTTGCGACTTTCATTGCGTAATTTCTGTTCTTCATCGGTCTCGAATGAATCGTCATCGGTGTACTTGCCAGCGAATGGCAACACGTTGAACGCGATGGGCTTGGTGAATTTACTTGGCGCCGGATAGACAACCGCTTCACCGTCATAGGTGAGGTCGCGGGCATTGTCAGAAACTTCACGCGACTGCTTATCAAGTTCGTCAACACCAGCAAGTCCGCCGCCCGACACTGCTTGATACGTGCTCACGATCAAACGATTCAGACCGGCTTCATCGTGCAACACTTTCAACACGGGCATCGCTGCCATCGTGGTGCAGTTGGGATTCGCAATAATTCCCTTAGGTGCATTACGAATTTCTTCGGGGTTCACTTCGCTCACAACAAGCGGAACTTCGGGGTCCATACGCCAAGCCGACGAGTTGTCGATCACGATCACGCCAGCAGCAGCAAAGCGCGGTGCGAGTTCACGTGACGATGTTGCGCCCGACGAAAACAGGGCAATGTCAAGACCACTCGGGTCGGCAGTTGCCGCATCTTCAACGGTGATTTCGCCGCCCTTCCACGGAAGGGTGGTTCCGGCCGAACGGGCCGAAGCGAAAAAACGAATCTCATCAATCGGGAAATTGCGCTCGGCCAACAGGGTGCGCATGACGCTTCCTACTTGGCCAGTTGCTCCTACTACTCCTATACGCATAACACGCAAGGCTAACGGGCAGGTCACGCCGCCCGACGGGCAATTAACCACCAATGGCTGGCATTCACACCCACAAAAGTGCATTGCGGAATGCCTTCAACTCCGCCGACGCGGCGGTGATGGCTAAACCACAAAGTGGGATTCAATAATTCGATGTTCTTGCGTGCGAGGTGATCGAGCACCACTTTGGGGGCCAAGCGATTGGCTTGCCAACCGAGACGTGTCGACCAGCGTTGCCGAGCCAACCACGCGCCAATGGTGGGCACGCGCCAGAGGGCTCGCGTGACAACACCGGCGGGAAACAACAACAAGTCGGCAGCGACCCAGGTGCGATAGTTCAACACCACATATCCGCCTGGCTTCACCACGCGTAAAGCTTCTTCAGTGAGTGCCAATGCGTCAGCACTTTCGCAGTGTTGCAAGGTGATGTAACTAAACACCATGTCGGTTGATGCATCAGGTAACGCCAAAGTTTTGCCATCGGCTACGTGCGATGTTGACAAACGTTCGGGCACACCGAACTTGCCAACGGTCTCGCGACAGCGTTCCAGAAACGCTGCATCGAGATCACAGGCAACAACCGATTTGAAACGCTGAGTAAAGCCCGCAGTCATGCGTCCAATGCCAGCACCAATTTCGACTAACGAACGTTGCGCATTTTCTTCGGGCAAGAAACCGAAATATTGCAGATAGGCGCCAACTTCTTGCTCGCCCGAATTCACAAATTCGGCAAGAGTCAGTTGCTGGCCGGTTTCGTTGTTAAAGACCCAGCCAGTGTCGCGCACAACACTGTCGCCATCACCTTGAGTTTCAGATGCACGACCGGCCGCATTCCACGGCACATGTTGGCGACGACGGGCGCGAGACACGAATTATTTCCGCTCGGGCAACGGGGCGCTGTATGACTGGCCGCTGTCGAGACCAAATGCAGTGTGCAATGACCGAGCGGCCTTTTCAAGATCGGCCGCAGCAACAACAACCGAAATACGAATGGTTGATGTTGAAATCATTTGAATGTTGACGCCGTTGTCGGCAAGTGTGCGGAACATCTTGGCGGCAATACCCGGGCTAGTTTTCATACCCGCACCGACCAATGAGATCTTGGCGATTGAGTCGTCTTGTGCAATGCCAGCAGCACCAATTTCTTTGGCAACCGATTCAACGATTCCTTGCGCGACTTTCATGTCGGCCTTGGGCACAGTGAAACTGATGTCGGTGTTGCCATCAGTTGAAGTGTTCTGCACGATCATGTCAACGTTTACGTTTGACTCGGCAAGTTGTTCAAATAATGCAGCAGAAATTCCGGGGCGATCGGGCACCTTGCGCACAGTGACTTTGGCTTCACTGGTATCGGTGACAACACCAGAGATAATGGGATCTTCCATCGAAGGCTCCTGACTAGTGACCCAAGTGCCAGGTTCCCAGGTGAAACTGGAACGCACTTGAATCGGGACATTGTGATTACGAGCAAATTCAACTGAACGCAGAGCAAGAACCTTGCTACCAGCGCCAGCCATTTCGAGCATTTCATCAAAGTTGATGTGTTGCAGTTT
>JBAXIP010000235.1:0-3020 GCA_037138315.1 Actinomycetes bacterium | reverse complement strand
CAATCGCCAGCAATGTAAAGAGTGCCCCGCTAATCCAACCCATCGTGCCAACACCAATATTGAGTTGCTTTGCTCCACCAGTTGAGAAAACATCGGCCGGCGCAACACCAAGATGTGCCGACACCATCATCGAGATACCGGTACCAACCATCACGATGGCGAGCAAGAGTGCCGCAGCACGAAAACGAAACGACTTCTTTTCAATTATCGTTTCGCGCTCAGTCACCCGCCCACACTAGGTGCTTGACTGCAACATCCATTGTGATTCTGGTGTTGATTCAGTTGGTATATCCAAATAAAACGACACCAGAATCACAAATGAGTTAGATCTTTCTGGGAGGACGAGGGAAGAACGGACTCGTTCGCGCAATATAAGCGTCATAACCTTCACGGCGCTTCTTCAATGACTTCTCTAACAAAGTCACGCCACTCACCCGACGCAAGAAGAATGTCATGACCGCTGCACCAATAAAGCCCCATGCTCCGCTACCCGTTTCAGCGGCAACGATCGCGATTCCCCACCACACACATGAATCACCAAAATAGTTCGGGTGTCGAGTGAACTTCCACAAACCTTGATCCATCACTTTGCCTGCATTAGATGCATCACCTTTGAATCGAGCGAGTTGTACGTCGCCGACAACTTCAAAGAACAAACCAATCAGATACACGGCAATTCCTACGAAGGCAATCAACCCAACTTTTGGTGTTGAGTCTGATTCACCAATCTGAACTGGCAACGAAACAATCCACATCAAGGTGCCTTGTAATCCAAAAACAGTCACCAAACTAATGATCGGAAATCGAGGTCCCCAGTGCTTGCGCATTGAGCGATAGCGGAAGTCTTCACCATGGCCAGCGTTGCGCCACAACAAATATAGACCGAGTCGCAAACCCCAAACTGTTGTCATCAAGGTCAAGATCCATTGGCGAGCATTGTCACCATCAGCAACCGCCCATGAAATCCAAGCCACCAATACAAAACCAAGCCCCCACACAATGTCGACGATGGACGCGTTTTTCTTGATCAAACTAATAATCCAAGTTGTGACCATCAAAGCAACAATTCCAATTGCCGAACTTAACATCACTTCACCCATGATGATTTCTCCTCATCTCGTTTCTTGCTTGTAACGCTTCGCCAACTTCGCGATCCATGCGCATCCACTCACCATCTAACCACTTCGTCAACTCGGCCGTCTCATCCCGTGAGTTAGCAGGAATCACTGAGCGTTCGACTCGGCGCAAATGAAATCGAATCGGTCGCATGCGAGAAGAAATCGCCCGCAAGATTCCGCCAAAAGTATCAAGGCCTTCAAAGCCAACATGCCAGGCAAAGACGACGTCGGCACTTGGACAACCTCGCAACATGGCTGCTGCACCTGCTGGTCGCGGTGGTAATAAATGTTTCATCGCGTGCAAGCGATCGGCGCGTACCGGATCAATTGCCGCAATCTTTTCTAAAGCTCTCGCGCGCTTCTTGTGATTGGCTCGAGTTCCCTCAGGAAAAATAATTCCAACCGTTGACGCATCAATATTTGTTACCAACGTTTCAAGTGCTTCTAACTCGGGAGTCGAGTCAGTTGCACGGCGATCAAGAAAATGATTCGGCAAACGTTGACCTACGACATCAAGACAGGGATCGGCCAAAAGTTCACGTTTCAAGACATACCGCGGATTCATCTGCGCAAGCGTTGTGACGACATAGGCCGAAACTAATGAATCAGCCAAACTGGCATGACGGGCAAACATCAAAACCGGTCCAGGTTTCAATGTCTCAATGTTTTCAACCTCAACGGAGAAGCCACACGTTGCATTCAATGCTCGTAAAAGTCGATCAGCCCACCAACGTTGTAATGCGTAATGCTTTGGCAAGTTCTTGCTTTGTCCGGTTAGCCAATACAACGCCGAACCCACGACACCGGCAGTTTCGAGCCATGCCCAACACACTGCAAACAACAACAGTCGTGCCAATGGGAAACGCCACTTCAATCGACAAGCATCAATGACCAGAACTAGTGGCAACCACACTGGTGTTGCCACTGTCAAAATCACCGCACCAATTATCAGCCCACTGATACTCACGAGGCGGCGCTTCATACACCAATCGTAGATCTCGTTGAGCCCCAAAGAGAGACGCAGAACCCGCCAATAAAGGGCTCTTTCGGTCAAGATGAGTGCATGAATTCTGCTGGCACATCGTCATGGACGCGATCGCGATCCTTTGCATTGATTATCGCTTTGTACATCATCGCCGTCACCGGAGCGCTCGTCATTGCCTCGGCGATTGGAACAAATCATCCCGTTACTGGACTGATTTGGGGATACGGCGCATCGGTCGCCTTTCTGTATGTCGCCAGTCAAATCGTCGGTAACGGGTCAACCTTTGATGCCTGGTGGAGCGTGATGCCCCCAAGTTTTGCCATCTGGTTCTGCATCATGTTTGACGACCCTGGCCAATTCTCAGGGGCCGACCTTCGACGGCTGGCCGTTGCGATTTGTGCCTCTTTGTGGGGACTTCGGCTCACCGCTAACTGGGCGATCGGCTGGACCGGACTTGACCACGAAGACTGGCGTTATCGCATGCTGTACGAAACCGCCCCCATGCCAAGGTGGGCGGTCAGTTTTACCTCAGTGCACCTTTTCCCTCTAATTGTTGTGACATTGGGTTCAATTCCGATGGCGGTCATTGCCTCACATTCTGATCAAGGCTTTGGGGGGCTGGACGTTGTGGCTGTGGTTCTAGCCCTGACCGGCGTGGCCCTGCAGCAGTTCGCCGATCTTGATCTACGCCGCTTCAATCGCACCAAAAAACCCGGCGATGTGCTCAACACAGGCCTCTGGTCCCGTTCTCGGCACCCCAACTATCTTGGAGAAATGTGCTGGTGGTGGTCACTTTTCATCTTTGTCCTTGCCGCCAACCCGAAGTCGTGGTGGGCCGGTGTCGGAGCCGTAGCAATGACCATCATGTTCTTTGCCGCCAGCATTCCGATCGCCGAAAAGCGCAGCGCCGAGCGTCG
>JBAXIP010000234.1:0-3021 GCA_037138315.1 Actinomycetes bacterium | reverse complement strand
TCGCGGATTGTGAAGTGATATTCGATCACTGCAATGTGCACCATATTGATTATTGGGAAAATGGTGGTGTGACCGATCTCAACAACATGGTCCCGTTATGTTCAAGGCATCACCACGCCGCTCACGAAGGCAGATGGAAACTGGAACTAGATCCTGAGACCAGAGAGTTAACCATTCGCTAGTTGAGCGAGTCATGATTGTTATCAGATGTGTGAGACCAGCGGTTTCCTAAACCGCAGGTCGCCTATGGCAGGTGGGACACATTCGGTTCAGTTTCGTTAGCCTGGCTCGGGTGAAAGCGATCAAGGCACGAGCAAAGTACTTCGTCACTTTTCTGTTGATCATTCTTGTGTTGTCCTCGGTGGGCTTCGGCAGTCGGCAAGTCAGAGCATCGGCGTCTTCAGTTGCTGTACTCGCACCCTCTGTGTCAACAAACGACGTTCCCGCCAACGCGTCATCGTTTGTTCTTTTACCGCAATCGCAACGAGTGCTTGATACTCGTAATCCTGGTCAATCAATCGTTGAGGCTGACGGAACACGATCAATCATGCTCACTGGACCAATTGGAATTCTCTTCAATGTGTCGGTCACAGCTGCTGTCGTGAACGTCACCGTTGTTGGTCCTGCTGCGCCTGGTTACTGGACGTTGTGGCCAGCCAGTCAAGCCCGACCAAACGCATCGCAATTAAACGTCGACGATTACATCTCAACATTTGGGGGAGCAGTCGCTGTTCCTAACTTGGTCACGGTGCCAGTAGTCAACGGCGGTATCAGTGTGTATTCGAGTGCTGGTGGAAATGTCGTGGTCGACCTCGTTGGTTACTACACGCCCTCAGCAACTTCTTCTCTTTCATCGTCCTCAGGTCGCCTAGTGAGTCGCCCCGCACCAACGCGTATCTACGACTCGCGAAACAGTTCAGTGATGACCGCTGGCGAAACGAGAACTATTTCTGTTCCGGATTCAATTTCTAGTTCTACTTCTGCAGTAGTTCTCAGCGTGACAGTGATTGGTCTCAGTGAGGGTTACTGGCAGGTTTTCCCGAGTGGAAATAGTAAACCCGATTCGTCAAATCTCAATTCATTTGCAATTGGAGCGATATCAGCCAACCAGGTGATCACGAGTGTGAATCAAAATGGCCAAGTCGATGTCTATTCATCGGGCGGTGGGCATCTGATCGTTGATCTAGTTGGTTCATTTACTGGTAGCAATGCGCCACAATCGACTGACGGTCTCTTCGTTCCGTTGGACTCTCCCTCGCGTTTTCTTGATACGCGTGCTACTGGTCGTATCACTGCAACTGGTTCGGTAGAAGTCGATGTACAAACTCAACTCGGTCACTCAAATATTGCCGCAGTTGCGATCAACGCAACAATGACCGACGCCTTCTTGGCTGGTTACGTGTCGGTCACTCCCGCTGGAAGTTCACCAACAACGACTACGTCACGAAGCACGAGCACGACCAACGTGATTTACTCCAACCAAACTGTGGCAAGCCATGCGATTGTCCCGGTCTCGTCACGCGGATTTGATGTGTTCACCGAAGGTGGCGGACAATTGCTTGCTGATATTTCTGGTTGGTATGTAGGAAGTCCACAAACAGCGAGCTACCCGGTTCGCAGCAAAGTAGTGCAAGCCACAACAACTGGTTGTGTGGGTGTTGCTGCCTGGCCGGTCGGGCCAATTCGCACTGGTTCTGGACCCGACGCAGTGAAGCGTCTGCAATTGCGATTGCTCGAACTTGGTTTTTGGAACTCCGGGGCCGACGGCGAATATGGATCGTCCACCAAACAAGCAGTGATGGCATTCCAGAAGTGGACTGGCCTCGCGGCGACATCGGTCACCGATGCAACGACCGCTGCATATCTCAACACAACACAGTGCAAGCCAGTTGCTGGTCGCACCACTGGCGACTTCTTTGAAGTCGATAAAGCCAAGCAAGTTGCGTTCGTCGTGCGCGGCGGCAAAGTTATCTACACGTTCAATGTGTCAACCGGAAATGGTAAGGACTACGACGAAGAAGATCAGCTGTCAAATGGTCGTGTTTCTGGTGTTGCAAAGACCCCCATTGGTGATTTCAAGATCTATAAAGAGCGCGACGAAAAGGTCTACGAAGGAAATCTCGGAAGCCTGTATCGCCCGAAGTTCGTGGTGGGCGGAATCGCTGTGCACGGATCGCGCAGTATTCCGGCGTATCCGGCATCGCACGGATGTATTCGAGTCGCGAACCCAGTGATGGATTTAATTTGGCTAGAAAATCTCTTGCCTAAAGGCGCCAAAGTCTGGATTCACGACTAGTAGTTATTGCGGTCTGAAGAATTACTTCAGGTGTGACTCGATAGCACTCACAAGTGCCGGGTCATCGGGTGTGATCATCGGACTGAAGCGACCGAGAATTTCGCCAGAGCCACTCACCAAGAACTTTTCGAAGTTCCAACGAATATCACCGTTCACGCCCTCGGCATCAGCGACGGCATTGAGTTGTTGATAGATCGCGTGCTGATTATCACCATTGACGTCAATCTTTTCGAGCAGTGGGAAGGTCACACCGTAGGTGGTTGAACAGAAAGTCGCGATTTCATCTGCGGTGCCCGGCTCTTGTCCCATGAACTGATTGCAGGGAACGCCAACAACGCTAAATCCTTGACCGGCGTACTTTTCGTGCAGGGCTTCGAGGCCGGTGTACTGCGGAGTCAATCCGCACTTGCTGGCGACGTTGACAACCAACATGACTTTGGCACCAAGGCCGCCAAGTGAGGTGGGTTGACCGGTCAGAGTATTAATGGAGATGTCGGAGATGCTCATGCCCAACATTGACACATAGACGCCGCTTGAAATGTATTGGGTGAAATGTGTTGGGCAAAATGTATTGGTCGGGGAGAGGAGACTCGAACTCCCGGCCTCCTGCTCCCAAAGCAGGTGCGCTACCAACTGCGCTACTCCCCGAGAAGCAAAATTGTACCTCGTGTCACCTGCGGAAATGGTCTCGTCAGAGACTTGTCTCGGCGTACGATCAGATATCG
>JBAXIP010000233.1:0-3028 GCA_037138315.1 Actinomycetes bacterium | reverse complement strand
ATCTCGCTGACAGCGGGTGATTTGTTTCACGAGGCCCGGCGAGGGGGATCTCGGACATTCAAAAGGTTAGTTGTTAGGGTGAGGGGGCAATTTGTAATCACATATTGCATTCACATCTAGGCGCTGGGAGGCGACATGAAAAAGGTATTAGGAATTTTGGCTGTATCAGCTGCTCTCGTTGGTTTTACTGCTTGTGGCGGAGACGACTCCACAGACGCACAGGCCCAAGCAGTTGCTTCATTGGCGGCACAGGTCGAGGCAAAAGCCACCGAAGTTGGCGCAACGTTTGACGCGGAGTGTGCGATCAAGGAATTAGCCACTCTCAGCAGCGAGGACATTCAGCTTTTGACGGACAACATGGATTCCGATGGGAACCCGGCCGACTACGGAGTCTCAGAAAAGGGTCAGGCCGCAGTTGAGAAGATTGGCAACGACTGTTTGGACTTGAGTGGCGCGACTGCCGATGACGGTAGCGCCGACACCACAATGCCCTGATAGTTGACCGTTTCGTTCTATTTCGAAACACAACATGTAACAACTGAATCACCCGCTGTTGACGAGACCAGTCTCGCCGGCAGCGGGTGAATTCGTTTTCTAGGTCATATGACCTATGGATCGTCTGTTTTTAACTCGTCATCTTCTTGGACAACGACACCGTTGTGGGGTTCCGCATTCCCACAGTGTCGGCACGAAGGGAAGATTGATGAAACGAAGATGGTTGATAACAGCGTTATGGGTTTTGGGTGCGTGTGGTGGAACATCAGGTGCCGTCGTTGGTGAGTTGCCCAGTACTGGACTTAATCCGCTTGAGACAACTTCAAACGTTCGCTCAACAACAACGGTGCCCGCAGAAAAGATTGAACCGCTCACTTTAAAAGTCGCTGCAGATCTTGAGAGTTCGTTTGCCCAATTGATGCAGGCGCGAATTGAGTGTGGCCGAAATCCATATTCATGCGACGTAGCGACATTCACTGAAGTGAACAGTCCGATCTATCAAGACCTTAAGCAGCTCATTGAGACGCGACGAAGTGCTCACATCACCGCGACCGGTGGTGGGTCAATTCGATATCGAATTGACAAAACGCAGGCGCTCTCTGATTCAAGTGCTCTTGTGTATACCTGCATTACTGACGATGTTGTGCTCGTTGACGGAGACATCATTTTTGATGACTCAATGATGAGCTCATTGGTGACTTTCACATTGGTCAAGGTCGATAATCGATGGCTATGGAATAAGGGAACCTCAACTCGATGGACAACCGAGGAGGATTTATGCGATTTCGACGCTTGAGCTTGGTCGGTCTTGTCGTTTCATTGCTTGTGATGGTGTGTGCTGATGTTCATCGTCAAGTACTTGCTGCTGATGCACCAGTTGGAAGTGGTGGCGCCGATGGTGGTTCGATTTGGGCCGGTGTTCAAACCTCGTCACCACCGAACGGGCCTGGTGCCGACTCATCGGGATATCGATGGGTACCGGCATCCATTTACGACAGCGGCATCGGAGCAACAACTGGAATTACGAAGTTGGTCGGTTCAATTCGTTACGACCTATATGAACGACACGCACCAGATGGTGGAATGACGTTGGTGTGGATTCCGCGTCCGTCCTCTGTACAACTGGCTCAGAATGCAGCGATCTTGGTGCGAGGTCGATTGCCTCAACCATCGGTGATGACCGCTCCACCAACTGATCATGTCGTGGTGAATGTTGGGATGTGGATGTGGGCAAGCGTGGACTGGTGGCACTCAGTAACCGCAATGGCATGGGTTCCGACTGTGTTTGGCTCGGCGTGGGCACGTACGACTGCAACACCTGTTCGACTTCGTTTCATTACTCAAGATGACGGAACATCGAATGGTGGGTTAGTCGGAGCAATGGAGTGTGATGGGCCTGGCGTTGAATGGAACGTGCCTCTTGGTGATGATGCGATGTCTCCGTGTATGTACACCTATCAACATTCGTCAATTAGTCGCGATGGGGGAGTATTTGTTGGTGTTGTGTCAGTTGATTGGGAAATCTCGTGGACATCAAACACTGGTGGAAGTGGATCATTGCCGTCGTATACAACGAGTTCGTTTATCGCATTAAGGGTTGACGAACTTCAAGCACTCGTTGAATGAACTTCGGCGGCGTCACCATCTGTGAATTCACTCGGCGTGCGTTGTGACCACACCACTCCAACGATGACAAGTGCGGCTCCGAGTAACTGAATGGCTTTGAGTGAATCTCCGAGAATGACGACAACCCAAATCAACGTGAGCACTGGCTCGGTTGTTGCCACAAGCGCTGCCGAAGCCGGCCCAAGATGTCGAACACCTAAGAAGAATCCCATACTGGCAATGACCGTGCTGATGAGGGCCAGTCCAAATATTGATCCAATTCCGTTGAAAGTATTTGGAAAGTCGGGCGGCCATTTGATGACTGCGATAACGGCAGCGAACGCCAACGATCCAGTCAAACTCCATGCGGATGCAACCAGACCATCACCAGCTTGATCGCCTCTCACTAAACGTTCGCTGAAGATCATGTATGCGGCATACATCACCGCGTTACCGAGGGTCAGCACGAGTCCAAGAATTGTTGCCCCACCAGCGCCATCAAGAACTTCTGGAACTGTGAGTGCGATACCGACGAGAGTGATCGCCACTGCAATCCATACGTGCTTTGATGCGGGTCGTCCTAAGAGAGATGCACCGACGGCAACCATGGCGGGGTAGGTGTAAATGATGACGATGTATAACGCACCAGGCATACGGTCAAGCGCGGCAAAACCTAACCATGACACCGAACCGAAAACGAGACCGGCCGCAAAACGGGGTTTCCATGCCACCGAGAACGGACTCGGGCCACCACGGCGATGGCGGATAACGATGAAAATCCATGCAGCAGGGACAGCAATGAAGAAGCGCCACAGCAAAACGTCGACGGCGTCAAGTTCTTTAAGAACGGTTTTGCCGAAAATGGTGAACATTGAATAAGCACTGGCGCTGATGAGCATCCATATGACACCAAGTTTTTTCGACGACA
>JBAXIP010000232.1:0-3041 GCA_037138315.1 Actinomycetes bacterium | reverse complement strand
GCCTGCCTTTCCTGTTACCTGCCGGTACGGAGTGTTATGGCGCACTATCGTCTAACCGTGGGCCAAACTGAGAGCAACGAGACCGACCGCATCAATCTCGTCATCATCTTCGGAGGCCAGTCGGCTGAACATGATGTGAGTTGTTCGACTGCCGCCCACGTCATGAAGGCAGTGAATCCCGATCGGTACACCGTGACTGCCCTTGGCATTGACCGCTCGGGCCAATGGCACCTAGCCGAATCGGCAATGGCGGCACTCGACCAAGGCCCCGAGGCAATTCCGGCTCGACTCGAAGCAACTGGTCGAGCAGTGTCATCAGCACTTGCCCTCAGTGCCGCGTCAGCCAGTGGATTAACCGTAGTGATGCCGCTACTGCACGGGCCTTTGGGCGAAGACGGCACGGTGCAAGGACTTCTTGAGCTGCTTGATGTCCCGTATGTCGGGGCAGGAGTTTTAGCTTCAGCCGTCGGCATGGACAAAGCCATGTCTAAAGATGTTCTTGCCCGACACGGAATCGCCCAACCCCGTTATGTCGCTCTACGTGACAGTGACGTATCTGCATCACGACTTCAGCAAATTGCCGCTGAACTCAAATATCCCATCTTTGTGAAACCAGCAAATATGGGATCATCGGTTGGCGTGAGCAAAGCCCACGACTTTGACGAACTTGTTTCGGCAACCGATATTGCGATGACGTACGACGAATGGATTGTTTGTGAAGAAGCAATTGTCGGACGAGAAATTGAAATTGCAGTTCTTGGAAGTCGTCAGCCGCAAGCAAGTGTTGCTGGCGAAATTGTTCCAGGACATGAGTTCTACGACTACGAAGACAAGTACCTCAGTGATGGTGCTCAACTCATGATTCCTGCGCCACTCACCCGATCTCAAAGTGACTCAGTCCGCCAACTAGCCATTGAGGTTTTTCAGGCTCTTCGCGGTGAAGGCTTAGCCCGCGTTGATTTCTTCTTTGAAGAAAATGGCCGTGGATTTTTGTGCAACGAGGTCAATACCATGCCCGGATTTACACCGATTTCGATGTACCCGAAACTATGGATGGCAACCGGCGTGAGTTACTCCGAACTCATTGATCGACTTGTTGAACTCGCTCGTGAACGCCACAGTCGTCGCCGTCGCAATACCGGTCACTGACTCAAAATTTTTCGGGCGTTAACGCCGCGCGCAAGAAGCGGGTCATTTCAAGACGCAAATTTCGTAGTCCGGCAATGTCTTGTTGCCAGCCAACGATGCGTAGGGCTTCTGGTTCAGTGGCAATTCCGGTCACGGTCGCGTACACCATTGCTACGATGATCGCTGGGTTACCTTGACGCAGTCGACCGAGTTCCATTTCTGATTGCATCCAACTCACCGCACGATCAACAAGTGGATTCAAGTGTTCGGCCATAAACCCCGTCGCTCCGCTTGGCAATCGACTCAACTCCCGCAGTAAGCCAAGTAGGGCCGGCCGTCGAACCGCCGACCGAAAAACGGCATGGACAACGGCGTCCAATCGATCGAGCGGGTCATCAGGGGCGGCGCGCATGGCGGCTTCAACAACCACGGTCAACTCAGCAGCCATATTGGCCAGAACCGCCTGCATCAGGTCATCTTTTGAGGCGAACCAATACAACAGGGTTTGCTTAGCGACCCCGACTTCAGCCGCAATCTGATCGAGGCTGACGGCATCAAAACCCCTGGTCCCGAACAGAATCGTGGCGCTTTCTAAGATGCGCTCACGGGTATCTCCACGTCGATTCGGACTCACGGGGCGGCTAGCCATTCCCTATTCCTACCAGTCCATTCGCCCAAGAATCCCGATTTTCCGAGATTTCTCTACCATTTGGTAGAGAACCGTGTTATAACTACATTTGTGATTTCAGAAAATCTCCGCGGCAAACGCATTGCGATCACCGGTGCAACTGGCTTTGTGGGCACCGCCCTCGTTGAACGCCTGCTCTTCAGCGTCCCTAATTGCGAAGTTGTTTTACTCGTTCGCAACGGTCGTCGCACCGCTGCCGCCGAACGCGTGCGGCGTGAGATTTTTAAAAACGACGCGTTCGATCGCCTGCGTGCATCACTTGGCCCCGACTTTGACGCAACGATGCAACGTCGCGTCAGCGTTGTTGCGGGCGACGTCGGAACCGATGGACTTGGCTTGGCTGATGACGACGCCAAAGTTTTTGCCTCATGCGACACCATCATTCACTCGGCAGCAAGCGTTTCATTTGATTCACCACTCGACAGTGCCGTTGAAGTCAACTTGCTTGGACCAATGCGCATTGCTGAATTAGTCAACCGAATCGGACCACGTGCTGACGGAACATTCCCCCACCTCGTCGCCGTGAGCACGTGTTACGTCGCGGGCAACCGTCGTGGCACTGCGCCCGAGCAACTAGTGAGCGCTGGTCCATTCGATATTGGTCTGAACTGGAAAACCGAAGTCACTGCGGCACGTCGTCTGCGTGGCGATGCCGAAGCGGCAAGTCGTGCACCTGAGCAACTTAAAAAGTTTCGCACTGAGGCGCGCTCCGAACTCGGCGCCGCTGGCGCTCCAGCACTTGCCGAAAAGACAGAACAAAACCGTGAACGTTGGGTCAAGGACCAATTAGTTGAAGCAGGCCGTTCACGGGCCGCAAGTGTTGGTTGGCCCGACGCTTACGCATTCACCAAAGCTCTCGGCGAGCAAGCACTACACGAGACAAAAGGCAATGTGCCCGTCAGCATTGTTCGCCCTTCAATTATTGAATCTGCATTAGCCGAACCATCACCTGGTTGGATTCGTGGCTTCCGTATGGCCGAACCCGTCATCATTTCGTATGCCCGCGGTTTGCTTGATCAATTCCCCGGAGTACCAGAAGGAACCGTTGACGTTATTCCTGTCGACATTGTGGTTGCCGCAATCATTGCGGTCGCAGCGCTTGGCCCAGAAGACGCTCCGCACATCACCCAAGTTGCAAGTGGTTCTACCAACCCGCTGAAGTATCGAACACTCGTTGACAATGTGCGTGATTGGTTCACCGAACACCCCATTTACGACTCTGAAG
>JBAXIP010000231.1:0-3046 GCA_037138315.1 Actinomycetes bacterium | reverse complement strand
GCAAGAACCCCGGGCTCAATGACCGAATGTTGGCCGAAGTTATGGCTTTGATTGCTGTTGGAAAACTTCGACCTGTCGAACCCCAGACATATCCGTTAGAACAGGCAGCACAAGCCCTACAAGATCTCGAAGACCGCAAGGTCGCGGGCAAAATAGCGTTGATCCCCTGATCGAGAAGTTACCCGAACTAGTTCAGTAGACCTTCACGCTGATGAGCAGCAAACTTCGCTCGCAATTCTTGAGCCTGTTCGCTACCAAATTTTTCAAAGCGAGTTTCTTTTCCGTTGCGCCACCACATTTTTGCATTCGCATCGTTTTCGGCATCATGCCAACGACGTAGCACGAGTTCACGCTTGATCACTTTGTTTGACGGGGTCATCGGGAAATCTTCAACAATCTGAATAAAGGTTGGTACCCACTTCGGACCAAGATCGGTCTGTGCTCGCAAAAACTCTGCAAACTCATCTGGCTTAATTGTTGTACCCGGTTGTATCTGTAGCGCCGCCATGACGCGATCGCCCATATCGAAGTCTGGAATGCCATACACAGCAGCAAGAATGACATCGGGATGGCGCATCAAAATGCGTTCAATGGGAGCGCCAGCAAAGTTCTCGCCGTCGACGCGCATCCAATCGGCGCTTCTTCCCGCAAAATAGAAAAAGCCATCGGCATCGCGATACGCGAGATCTCCGGTCCAGTAAGCGCCATCACGAATACGTTCATTATTTGCTTCCGGATTATTCCAGTAGCCCTCAAAAGTTCCGCCACCACCGTTAACGATTTCGCCAGTGGCTTCCTCTGAGTTCGTTAAGCGACCATCAGTATCAAAAATCGCGCGTGGGCACTCTTGGTTAGTTGCAGGATCGCGCACAGTAATGGTCGCTTGCGCTGCCACGCCAAGGGACCCAGTTGGCATATGAGGAACTCGCACAATTGATGCACCCGTCTCCGTCTGACCGTAGCCATCGGTGAGTTTGCAATCAAATCGCTCAGCAAACCTCAACAGATCAATTTCGGAACCCTCATTACCGAAACCGCGGCGCAACGGATTGTCGCGATCATCGTCTTGTTCGGGAGTTGCTAAAATATAGGTCAATGGCTTGCCCACGTAATTGAAATACGTCGCACCAAACTTACGAACATCAGGCAAGAACTCACTCGCCGAAAACTTTCTACGCAGAGCAATTGTCGATCCGTTCACCAAACTTGGAGCCCATGCAGTAAATAACGCATTTGAATGGAACAGCGGCATGCAGATATATGTCGTATCGACAGACGTCAATGTCAGAATCATGTTCATTGACTGAGCAACGAAGTTAAGTCGCTGATGACTGGTGATCACAGCCTTTGGCGCACCACTGGTACCCGATGTAAAGAGCAATAGAAACGTATGTGCGGGATCAACGGGACATTCTTCAGAGGTTGGCAACACGGCCCCGGCATATGCATTTACTGACTCGGCATACTCATCTGTCTCGGTCACGAAGATGGAACCATTGGCATCACCAAGATCAAGTCCGTCAAGGAGTTCAATCTGACTCGCTTCGGTCACGACAATCTGACACGACGTATGGGTGATATCGCGAGCAAGTTCGGCACCGCGGCGAGTCGGGTTGATACCGACGATCACCGACCCAGTTACTGCAGCAACCCCCAACCACATTGTGAACTCTGGAGTGTTCTCCAGCAATACCCCAATATGAGGGGAAGTACCTTCTGGGCGGCTTCGTAAAATATTGAGCCACATCGCCGCACGCGACGCAACCCCCGAACACCATTCGCGATATGTCAATGATTCATCTTCAAAGCGAATTGCGACATTGTCGTCGGTACTGCGAGCACGGACGTGATCAGCAAAAGTCATAACCGCATTATCAGAGCTCACGAGCAACTCGATTCGCGGTGTGTATCGCACCTTCGATGTAACCGATATCCACGGCGTCTCCTACTACTTGAACTCGGATTCCTAGATCGCCCAGCGATTCTGCCAACTGCACATTTGGTTCAACTTGTGATGCGACAACGACCGAATCACCGCGCACTTCAAATTCGCTATCTCCGGTTCGATAACGCACCGAAATCTTGTCAATAGAAACCACCGCAGCATCGCGAACGAGCACAACACCATGCTTGGTTGCCTTATTAACCGCGGTCCATCGACGGGGCATCGCCATAGGGAGTCCCAAATGAGGACCTTCTTCTAATACGGTGACTTGTCGACCACGCTCAGCCAGAAACTCTGCCAATTCAAGCCCAACCAAGCCTCCACCGATCACAACAACTCGCTTACCTATGGGCATCCAAGTCTTTGAGAGCGTACGAATGCGATCGGCCGAGTTCAACAGTCCGAGGGATCTGCCGGTAGCCACTGCAAATTTGCCGAACGAATTCAGTGACCGCTGATCGGCACCTGCCTCTCCAGTGATGACGCCCCGCAAAGCATCACCTGTCAGCACGTGTGGCAGGTCGGCCCCCGGCACGTCCGGTAGTCCGCGGCGGGCCCCGGTAGCAACAACAATTTCATCAGCATTCAATGCAGCAACGACTTCACGAGTCGCTTGAGTTGATAACAAAACATCAACATTGAGTCGTTGAATTTCATGAGTAAGCCAATCAACTAACAATTGATTAGCCGGAGTCGTCAACTGCGAGAACCACATGGTTCCCCCGAGTCGTGAACCCTTCTCAATTAAGGTGACTTTGGCGCCGCGAACCGCCGCTACTCGCGCTGCCTCCATACCGCCAGGTCCACCACCAATGACCACCACATGCTTTGCTTTCACCATTGGCGCAAGCACCGCAACGCTTTCATTACACAACGCCGGGTTCACCGCACACTTCGGATTGCCGTCAAAGAAGTTTTGTTCAACGCACACATAACAATTGATGCACGGGCGGACAGAACTACGTTGCCCTTCACGAATTTTGTTCACCAATTCGGCATCGGCCAATAATTGGCGACCCATCGAGACAAAATCGCATTCTCCGAGTGCCAACATCTCGTCGGCGATTTCGGGAAGCATTCGACCAACAGCTATCACCGGAA
>JBAXIP010000230.1:0-3047 GCA_037138315.1 Actinomycetes bacterium | reverse complement strand
TGGTCGCTACTTGATGATCGGTCGTTTGTTCAATGGTCCCGGTTGGTCCGCCCCGCCCTGCGTTGTTCAGCACGATATGTAACGCTCCGAATTCGTTGAGGGCCATTTGAACGATTTCGTGTACTGCTTCGGGGTCGGCGACCGAATGAGTATCAGCGATGGCGATACCGCCGCTTTCAACGATGTCATTGGTGGTCGCGATGGCGTGTTCGGATGACGAATCGTTCACAACGACTTTGGCCCCGCGTGCGGCGAGGAAAAGGGCGTGCTCGCGTCCAAGTCCACGACCTGCTCCAGTAATGATGGCAACTTTTTCATCAAAGCGAATGAGCGATTCAGTCATGAGCCCACCGTACAGTGCTCATTATGAATGATTCAGTAGTGGACGCTCGCTCACTAGTTGTCCCAAGAACCGTCCCAAGAACCGTCATGGTGACTGGGGCGAGTCGCGGAATCGGTCGGGCGATTGCGCTGGAATTGGCGGCGCGGGGACATTCGCTGATCTTGACGGCTCGATCGGTTGACGGTGGTGCAAAGTTTTCTGGAACATCATTAAATGATCCGTTGACCGGCATGGAATTATCGGGTTCGGTAGCAGATGTGGCGCAAGCATGTCAGGCGCTCGGATCACGAGCCATTGCCGTGCCGATGGATCTCACAGTTGAATCAAGCGTGATTAAAGCCGCCGAAACAGCGTTATCCGAATTTGGTGTGGTTGACACTTTGGTATCAAACGCCATTTATCAAGGGCCAGGCGTGAACGATTGGTTGCAAGATCTTCCGATTGAAAATTTGCGCAGGGTCATTGAAGGCGATGCCATTGCTCCGATGATTCTGTTGAAAATGTTTCTTCCCGGAATGTTGACGAGTGAGCGCGGAGTATTTATTCATCTCACTTCGGGGGCTGCTTCGCTTGTGCCTAAAAAGCCGGCAGGTGAAGGTGGATGGGGAGTCGCCTATGCAATGGCCAAAGGTGCCGCTCATCGAATTGCTGGTGTGATGCATGCTGAGTATTCACCACAAGGATTACGCACCTACAGTTTGAACCCTGGCCACGTGACGACTGAAGTGATGGCGTTGCGTGCTCAGCGTGAAGGTCGTGAAGTGACAGGGAATGGTCCAGAAGATGTTGCTGTCGCTGCGCAATGGTTGATTGACGGAAGTGCTGAAGCGATTGCACTTTCTGGTCAAGAGGTCGTTTCGCGAGATGTGATTCAGCGACTTCGCAATTCTTGAATTGCCTTGCTGAGCAAATGATCATTTGAATCATCAGGCGGCGCAGCAACAAGAATTCCGTTGGCGAGTCCCTTGAACCATTCAATGGCTACGTCGGGTAGTTGCGCATAAGTTGCTTGTGGAACCAATGTGTCGAGTACTTCATCGGTGATCAGAGTCGACAAGTCGTTCCAACGTTGATCGCGAATGAGCGAACGAAGTTGGGGTGCTAGTTCGCTCCAACCAAAAAGTTCAAGAGTTCTTTCATATGCGGGCGTTGAATACAAGAAGGCCAATAAACGACGGTTGTGTTCGCGTCGTTCGTCGAGATCGTCTTGGGTACGACCCAAAATCCACTGTGTTCCGACTACTAACTCGACTTCGTCAACAGCGCGGCTCGCGTGTTGTGCGCCGGTCAATAAACCTGGTTGACAAAGTTCGCGCAAATATCTTGGGTGACTGTTTGTTGGATGCGTGACAAAGCCATCGGCAATTTGGCCGGCAAGTTCGACCAACTTTTTGTTGACCCCACCCATCCAAATATTTGGGCGCTTCACGTGCTCGGGTAGTGGGTCGGGGGTGAAATTCGGAGTTAACAGATTGAGCGTGTAGTGCTCGCTGCTGTAATCAAGTTTTTCAACTCCATCAAAAGCTCGCCAACACGCACGCACTGCACCGATGTGATCACGCAGGCGACCGGTTGGATCATCGAACTGAGCGCCGAAACGACGTTCAACATGGGGTCTAATTTGGGTTCCGAGACCGAGTTGAAAGCGTCCGTCAGACATGGCGGCTAAATCCCAAGCGGTGTAGGCAACGGCCATAGGACTGCGGACGAGAGCAAGAGCAACCGATGTGCGAACAGTCAACGTCGTGGTTGCTTGTAACGCAGCCATTGATGCGAGAAAAGGATCATGAATAGTTTCAGCAATGTGGAGTCCGTCGTAGCCGAGTCGTTCTATGCGTTGTGCATGTGCAGCAATATCGCGAATGGGCAGACGCGGATCCATGCCCGCATAGACGCGCATTACGAATTGCCCCTTACTTGTTGCGAACGATTCTTTGCCCACTCGCGCGCGCGTTGATTCTCTAAAGCGTATGCAGCGTCGCTGTCTCCGAGTGGTGCGACTGCGTCATAGAGCGAACGTATTGCTGTCATCGCGCCTGCGTGGTTGTTAGCAATTGATTCAGCAATTTCTAACGCACGTGATAACAGTTGATCGTGGGTTACTACTTCGGTGACAAGGCCCCACTCGAGAGCAGTTTGTGCCGAGATCATTTCTGCAGTGAGACTCATACGTCGGGCGCGGCCAGTGCCGATTAAGCGTGGAAGTTTGACGGTGAGTCCCCAACCAGGGACCATGCCAACCTTTGCATGAGTGTCTGCGAAACGAGCTTTGTCTGAAGCGATTAAGAAGTCGCACGCCAACGCAATTTCAAATCCACCGGTGACCGCCGCACCGTTGATTGCACCAATGACGGGAACGCGTGTCGGAGGAAGCGCGCCCCAATAGCCAGGATGCGGGTTCTCCCCTTTTTTCTCACCACCCGAAACATCGCGAAGATCGAAGCCCGCACAAAAGGCTGGGTCGGCACCAGTCAATACGATCGCGCGGATGTTTGGATCAGAATCGCATTGTGAGATAACTGCGGGGAGTGCAGCCGAAAGGGCGGCGTTCAGGGCATTGCGAGATTCGGGACGATTGAGAGTGACGAGGGCGATCTTGCCTGAGGCGATTTCGCGTATCACGACCTGAACAATTGGTTCGCTCATGCTGTCAAGTTCACTCATCATCTGACAGAGTGTCAGAAACGGAGGGTGATGATGAAGT
>JBAXIP010000229.1:0-3075 GCA_037138315.1 Actinomycetes bacterium | reverse complement strand
TAAAGACCCAACGCAAAATGCCCGGCGTCCACACGATTCGCTTGCCCGCACGCAGCCCTTTCACAGTCAACTTGGCAACCACGTCAGGCGTCGTTGAAAACGGGGCCGCTTTCATGCCAGTGGTCATTGCCGAATGCACAAATCCCGGACGGACGATCATGACACTCGCGCCCGAACCGACCATGGCATCAGAAAGCCCTTGAGCAAATGCGTCAAGCCCGGCTTTCGTTGAGCCGTATACATAGTTAGCTTTACGCGTACGTTCTCCCGCAACGCTGGACAAGATAATCAATCGTCCATGGCCCTGCTGACGAAAACGTTTGGCGACTTCCATCGCTATTGACACCGCACCCGTGTAATTAGTGTGCGCGATTTTAACAGCCGACTGAGCATCGTCATCGCATTGTTCTTGGCTGCCCAAAATTCCAAAAGCCAGAATGACAACATCCAGGTCGCCGGAACCCGCAACGATGTTGTCAACAAACCCGGCATGCGAGGCAGTATCAGCAGCATCAAAGCTCACCGATTCAACGCGCAATCCATTGCGGGCCAATGACGCTTCAACCTCTCGTGACTCACCAGGCTGACGACAAGCGAGCGTCACCCGTTGGGTCGAAGGCGTTACGAGTTCGCGTGCAATTGCGACTCCGATTTCACTTCGACCACCCAAGACCAAAATATTTTGTACTTCGCCTACAGCATTTTCCATAACCGTTCCTTTGAGTCGTTCACTAATCGCTAAATCAGTTCAAGTCGTCGAGCTAAATCGCTTTGCCATCTGCGATCGGGGTCGACTGAACGCTGTATTTGCTTCCACTCTTCTAATCGCGGATAGCCCCGAGATATCGCGAGCGGAGTCGTATGCGCATCTTTGGCTAGGTAGTGCCGACCACCAGATTGCATCACCATTTCATCAATAGTGTGCAACAGAATTCCCAGACCCTCGGCGCGTGTCGGAATATCTACTGTCAATGTCCAACCTGGCATCGGAAAGCTCAACGGAGCGGGGTTTGACGCTCCGAATCGTTTCAATACGACAAGCGGACTTGCGGTCTTTGAAACGGCGACCTTTTCAATGATCTGTCGCAACACATCTTCGCGACCAAAAGGAAGTGCAAATTGATACTGCAAAAATCCACCGGCACCGTATAAGCGATTCCACGAACCAATGGCATCAAGTGGATGGAAATACGACGGGATTGATTTATGACCGCCTTCTTTGCGGCGAGGTTCTTTACGAAACCACAGTTCATTGAACACAGTGGACGACAGTTTGTTCACAAATCCAAATGAAGGCACAACTGGCGGCACGGTCGCCAAATGCCGAGGCTGGTACCGCAATGCGTTCGCTGCATCCTTGCTTGACAGTTCAGCAAGTTTCGTATGGTCCCCACGCCACAGAACACTGCGCCCTAGCCGTGATCCAGTTGCCAATAAATCGGCCCACGCAACTGAATAGCGATAATCGTCATCGCCATGGGACATTTCTTCGATCAGCACATCGATATTGCGGCAACGAATGGTATTCACGGTGCACAAACTGGTTTCAATCGGAATCAACGCGAAGGTGGCATCGAGAATGACACCGGTCAAGCCCATTCCGCCAACCGTTGCCCAAAACAAACTTGGGTTTTGTTCCGGACCAATTTCGTGAATGGTTCCGTCAGCCAACATCAACGTCAGACGTCGAATGTGATTTCCGAAACTTCCCTCGACATGGTGATTCTTGCCATGAATATCTGAGGCCACCGCACCACCAACTGTGACAAACCGAGTTCCCGGAGTCACCGGAACGAAAAAACCTCGCGGCACGATGACCTTCAGCAGATCGTGCAAACTCACACCTGCACCGGCAGTTAATGTTCCAGCCTCAACATCAAGGACTGCCTCTTGTGCAGAACCCTTGAGGGTGAGCACTACCCCACCAGCATTCTGAGCAGCATCACCGTACGAGCGCCCAAGTCCACGCATTAAAACGCCACGCCGATTTGAATCCTTAATGAATGCAGCAACATCTCCACGAGACACCTCAGCCGTGCGGGCAGAGCTCGGCGAGGTTTGACCCCAGCCAGTGAGGCGCGAAGTTGTGAAGTCGGTTTCCATGAGCAGGTAAATCTTACTCAGTGAGTCGAAACTCAACTGAGCACTCGGGCTAGATCAGCCGACGTACACGCCTAATCCGAAGATAATCACCCAAATGAGGCCTAAAACCTGCAATGTGCGGTCGGATGCAAATACCTCTTCAGGAGCACCTCCGCGACCTTGTTCAAGAGCCAATAAGTAGCGCATGAGCGCTGCCAACATCGGGATGATGGACAACTCATACGAAGGCCACGATGAACCCGAAATTTCTTTTGTCGCGAACGCCCACGTGCAATAGGCCACCAATGTTGCACCCAGACTGACCGCCAAAACCATACGCAAGTAATCGAGGCTGTATGCCATCAACGTTGAACGGGTTGACCCATTGCCTTCACCCAGTTCTTTCATCTCGGCATAACGCTTACCAGTCACAATAAACAGCGCCCCGAAACTTGCGCACAACAAAAACCAAGTCGACATTTCGACCGATGAAGCTTCAGCGCCAGCGATCGCTCGAATCACGAACCCACCCGCAACTGCCAAGAGGTCTAAAACTGGCTGATGTTTCAATACCGTTGAATAGCTCACCGTCAAAACCACGTAGACAATGACCGCGACACCACTGCGCCAATCAGGAATAAAGCCAACGGCAATCCCAGAGACCAACAACAATGTGCCGACGATACGAGCCGTATTGATACTGACTAATCCAGCGGCGATCGGTCGGCGACACTTCGTCGGATGAACCCGATCGGCTTCAACATCCAGAATGTCATTCCAAAAATATGTTCCACTCGCCGTCAAAGACAGTGCAACGAAACAAAGCAAGGTGCGCCACAAACTTCCCCACTCATTTAAGACACCGGCCGCCCCAGGTGCAGCAAATACCAAAATGTTCTTAGCCCACTGTTTTGGACGGGCTTCTTTGAGCAATGGCCGCATTGTCATACTGCACTCAATTCTGGCACTTCGGCGACACACTCTTTTGTAATT